>DAHE01000043.1 GCA_002508315.1 Thermocladium sp. UBA166 | reverse complement strand
GGATGCCGAAATGAGGCGGGGCTGTGCAGGGTATGGGTTAACCGCCATTTCACGTGCTCCTTAAGTTCTACCACTACGAACGAGCCTAACCGCCTCGGTTAATACCAACCGCGACAATTCGCGCTTACTCATGGGCCCCGCCTCCCTTATTTCTCCCGATCCATATATCACCAAGTAAGAATCCAGTAGGGAGCCGAAGCCGAGGCTTCCTCCCACATCATGTGCAAGGGCCATATCCCAACCCCCCTCCCTCATCCTCTTAATGGCTCTCTCCGCCAGTTCTTTCCTATCGATCCCCACCTCCGCCTTAAACCCTATCAAAAACGAGCCGGGGGAGACGCGCTTCACGTCCCGAGCTATCTTCGGCGCCTGCCTCATCTCCACCAAGACCCGCTCCATTTAGCTATCCAGTTTCCCCCGCTCCCTGTTTGCAGCATAGAAATCCAATGGAGCCGCTGCCAGTATCACGAAATCATAGCTGGCGGCCCTAAGCTCATTCATGACCGCCTCATACATATCCAAGACGCTCGTCACTGTCTTAACCGCTACGTTGGGCGGGTACCTTACCCCAACGGGGCCGCTGACCACGGTAACCGACGCGCCCCGGGCCGCGGCTTCCCTGCTCATGTAGTACCCAGTCAAGCCGCTGCTGGGCGTGGTTACGTACTTCGTGGCGTCTATGTACTCCCTAGTTGGCCCGCTCGTGATAAGCGCTCTCATCCCAATCATGTCCCTCGGCGCCAATGAGTCTATGACGGACTCCACCACCTCTTCGATGGGCGGGAGCTTTGCTTTCCCCTCCTCTATGATGGGCTCCACCACCCTAGCCCCTAGCTTGGAGAGAGTCTCCAAATTGCGCTTAACCAATGGATTGCGCCACATGGACTCATTCATTGCCGGAACCACCACTAAGGGAATCCCAGCGCCCATGGCCACCATTGAGCATAGGGATATAGAGGTATCCGCTATCCCGCTGGATATCTTGCCGATGGTATTGGCGGTGGCCGGCGCTATTAGAACCACGTCGCTTCTCCCGCATATGTTAACGTGCTCCGCATAGCCGCTGAGCCCCACGACGGGCTTATTGCCTGTGGCCCACTCCATTACCTTAGGCCCAAGCAGCTTCACGGCTTCTCCACTCATGAAGGGCAAGACGTCGGCCCCATGCCGTATCAACGACCTAGCGATGTCGGGGGATCTATAGATGGATATTCCCCCGCTCATGGCTAGGACCAGTCTCTTCCCCCCTCAATGCGCCGCTGAGGGATCCCCTTATCGCATCTACGCTTTCCGACACGCTCTGCTTTGGGCAGCGGCGGAGTTAAATCGCTTGCCCCGTATAGCACTTGGGGTCCATGCGTAAGGCGATAAATTAATTAAGGCCATTGTTTAAATACCTCTTTAAATGGCCAGGATAGAGAAGCTAAGCGTGGAGTTGGAGGCCGTGGAGTTGATAAACATAATTAGGGGGCTCTTTGATTACTCCTTCAGGCAACTATCGGATACCCTGGGCATACCCGAGAGCGTGCTTTGCAGGTATGCGAACGGCGATATATTGCCGTCGGCGGAGACGGCCTCAAGCATAGTTAGGAAGCTGGAGTCGGAGCTGGAGCTGCCCAGGCTAATGCCAATGCTTGTAAAGAATAAGGGGGACTACATAGACCTAAGCAACGTCATATTCAATCCATACGTGCTGAAGTTATACGAGCGAAGGGTGAGCAAGCTGTTCGGCCAATCAAACATAACCAGCGTGGTGACAGTGGCAACGGATGGAATACCGCTGGCAGTGGTGGCCGCCAGCGCGCTGAGGGCTAGACTAACCATAGCCAAGCAGTACAAGGATGCAGGCTTCGAGGAGTTCTATGAATCATCATATATAGTGGATTCACCGCCTAGAAGGACCAGCATTTACCTGCCCAAGGACTTGTTGGGGCGAAAGGACAAGGTGCTCATAGTGGACGATATAATGAGAACCGGAAGAACTATAGATGCCCTGCTAAACATAATACGCCAGGCAGGAGCGTCGATAGGGGGCTTCTCAATACTTGTGGCGAGGAGGAACGGCGTGCTGGATTTCATAAAGGAGAAAGTCAATGCCCCAATCGATGTTCTTCATCTCCAATGAAGTCCAAAATCGATGCCCCCCTCCCAGATATGAAGGCGGCGGCGATTCTCAAGTCCCTAACTATTACTGCTCTGAGCCGTGGGTTATAAATCGCGGCGGCTGGATGATACGTGGGCAACACCGTTAACTCAACGTTTCCCACATTAATGGAATGAAGGCGGCCCCTCACCTCTGAAATGCCGCTTATCCTCACGCCAGCCATGGATAGCAGGGCAGCCGAGCTGTGCTTCCCCATAGTTATGGCTAACCGGGGCCTTACTAGAACTATCTGTCTTACCAAGTATGGCATGCAGGTCTCCTCCTCATCTGGGAGCGGTTCCCTATTATTCGGTGGGCGGCATTTAACGATGTTCGTTATATATATTCTATCCCTGCTAAGGCCGGCCTCGCCCAACATATCGTTCAACAATTTCCCAGCGGCCCCAACGAATGGTCGACCAGCCATGTCCTCTTGAGCCCCGGGCGCCTCTCCTATCATCATTAACTCGGCATTCAACGGGCCCTCCCCCAACACGGCGTGCTTCCTCCCCTCGTGTAGCCTGCACTTGGTGCAGTTAGAAACCGCTGACCTCAGTTCCTCCCACTCATCCATGCCGTATTCTAACCGCTTGCAATTTAAATATAGATCAGCAATTCCCACCATGTTTTCCGGCTGGTTCAAGAGATTTGCACAGGCCAGTAATAGCAGTGAATATATGGCTCTAGCCAGCTACAAGGGAAGGAAGCTATACGTTGATGGCGAATATCGCGGCGTCATAACGAAAGTTAAATACAGGAAAAAGACGGGGGAGGTGGTTGGCTTCATAATTATAAACAAGGAGGGAAACGAGGAGGACATAGATGTCAACGGCAGGCTGCAAATAAGTGGCGACTCCGTCTGGATAATCAGGAACAACGATGGGAAAAGCGGAGGAGCGCCAGTCGAGGAAAGCATTGAGTCTCTGATAAAGCAATTGGATAATTATATTAAGGAGATAAACGAGTACGACGAGAAGATAATCAAGGCAATAGAGACGATGATACTCAACCCTAACTATTATGATAAGAAGACCATAAATGAATACAAAGATGCATTCCAGAGAAGGAAGGAGGAGACTATGGCTAAATGCAAGGTAACCCTCTCTTCATTGGCAGATAAAATAGATAAGCTGGCGAATGAATTGAGTAACATGGAAATCGAGGCGAAGGAATTGGAGCTCAGGCAAAGGATAAGCGGCGACCTAAGCGATAATGACAAGCAGCGGCTTAATGGGTTGAGGAACTCCATTCGAGACCTAGAGGAGAAATTGGCAAGTCTCTATCTGAAACAGAAAGAATACGAAAGCAAGTGCAAGGATTAATTTCCCACGCAGCGCTAGCCGCGCTTTGGGTCGCTGCATCCTCCGTTGTTCCATCAATGTATCCCCGCTGCATGCCGAGCAATCCCTATACCTCCACCATATTTGCTCCCCTAAAGGGGTAAGGAATCAATCCATCTCTATTGACTTGAACTTGAGGTTGGCCAGCTCGTTCTTGCCGATGAATTTATCGGTGAATGGATCGAAGACCCCCAATATATCGTGTTCAGTATTAGCCTTGCACTTGCTGCAGTAGATGAAGAGACGGCCATTCAACTTAGTGAGGTCGAACGCCACGTTGAACTCCATCTCAGTGCCGCATCTGGTGCACTTTATCATCCACTTAGTCAATCCAGCTCACCTCGACAATCGTTTCAACATCACCTTAATTAAGTCCTCTGCCGGGTTTTTATTAGTTACAGCGGTTAATTCCTGCCAATCCGGGCTGCCGTTCACCTCGAACACTACATAGCCGGACCTGCTCTCGCCCACGTCCACGCCACCGTAAGTTAATCCGAGGACCTCGACGGCCTTAATGGATATCTCCGCCAGCTCGGGATCCACGGTCTTGCAAGCCATGCCTGTCGCGCCTTGAGCTATGTTGGTTTTCCAGTTTCCATTAGTGGATAACCTATACATGCAGCCGAATACCTGGCCATCTATTACCATCACCCTTATGTCCCTGTTAGGCTTATCTACGTATTCCTGTAGATAGAGGGGGCGACGAAACGTCAACAACGTCTTCATTACTTGAAACGCGACATCGGCGTCGGTCACCCTAACAGATCCAAACCCGCGGGATCCCTGTATCGGCTTGAGCACAGCATCTCCCCACTGCTTCATTGTTACGTAGGCATTCAATAGATCCTCCGTGACCAGGGTTTTAGGTATATTCACTCCCCCCTTGCTCAGCATCAGGAGCGTCTCCATTTTATTTCGCGTCCTCAGCAAGCCATCAACGGAATTTATTATCTCCACTCCCCTATCTTGCATGGATCTGAGAAGCGACGTCCTGTAGAAGAACTGCTCAACATCTATGAATAGGCCAAGGCTTCTCAGGAACACGCCGTCCAAGTTGACTTGCTTGCCCCGTACTGATACGGATAGGCCATCATTGCTTATCGCAACTGCGAATCTGGACAGTGGAATGTATTTGGCCTCCAAGCCTCCCCACCGCGAGAATCGCACTAAATCCCTGCTGGGCAAGTCGGGTACGGGCGAATCGCCAACCACAGCTATACTATACGCTATGCCAAGTCACCTAGTCAAGTCTTAAAAAATATATTTTTCTGCATTTCCCCGCATACACTCCTTTCTGGAACTGCTGCACATCAAAGAACTAAGTCCTTGGCGTTACCATTAAAATGCAATATTTAACTAGGTCAATATGGAACGCCGCCCATAGAGAGGCGGGAGGACGTGACCCCCAGCATTAAGTGGAGGGGCTTATTTGATGACCTCCTCATTGAGGCGGGGGCCTGGGAGACCCGCCCGGCCTTCGATGCGGCCTGAACATATCCTCGACTCGCCCCAAACTAATGAGGCCCATATAGATAACCACTATGCCCAGCAGGAGCAGCACCAATAATGATGCTATTAAAACTGGAACCAGGTAGGACTGAGTGGTGAGGCCGTTGGTCCAGAACTGAAGAAGAGGGTTTGCCCTGGCGAAGTACGTGGCTAGGAACACCATGGCGATCGCATTAATTATTATATATATCCTTATCAATCTCCTGGCATCCTTGAACTCACGGCGGATGGTGCTGAGCCTTGCCATGTATGACACCATTGATGCCGCCAATGCCATGAGAACCAATATTATTATCGACGCGGCTGAGAAATAATCGATTAGCGGGAGACCCCTAACCAGCCCCGCCGACGGCGATTTAGCATTTACAGTTATTGATGAGATGGAGACTATCAATGCTATTATTGTGACTATGTTCACGAGGAAACCATACATTATTACACGGGCGGTCCTCTCTATGTGGACATTAACATCCCTGCCCTTGAACATGGCTATCCCCTCAACATGTACACGTATTGCCGTATCTTCAAGCCGCACCGCCCGCACTTAATGCTTCGCTCAGTCACGTAATAGCTTGCGCTGTTCCTGGCGGTCTCACTTTCAATCCTCATGTTATCACCACAGCTCGGGCAAATCATTAACCTGGGATTTCCGCGCATCAATTCCTCAACAACCCTAAGCCTCGATTCCATGAGGAATGCCGACTTACCGCAATTAAAAAACTTAACCCACGCCTAGAAACCCAGAACTCAGGAATGCTGCCGAAGCTGGTAGAAGAAGCGCCGCGGGGCTCACGTGACTATTATGTCATCGTTATTCATGACGAAATCGGCGAACGTGGATACGCCATCTATCAGCGGATCCAGGTTGGACCCGCTTAATCCAAGCACCTCCAGCATGCCCGTGCAGACGCGTATCCTCAACTTACCCATGTCCTTTACCTGCCTTAATATATCCATGTAATCCATGCCGTGGGATCTCATGGCCTCCACCACATTGCTGGCGCGGCCCGTCACGAACGCACTCACGGCGCGGCCAGTTATGAATACGTCGACGTCATCTCCCCTGAGGACCAGCGAGGCCACAAGCGATGACGCAACGTATAGGTCTTGGTAATCATCGCTCCTTATTATCACTCCGACCATGCTTTAAGGACTGCTAATAATGGTTATTAATCGTTAAGGCTGAGGGCATTTTATGCCGTCATGCAGTTAATGAGGCCAGTTCGGGGTGGGGCTCACGTATATGGCGTTGGTTGGGCAATTGTTCTGGCATGAAAAGCAAGCATGGCATGCATTTCCATTAATGACTCTGGCCACTCCCCTCAACTCCCCCGCCAGGACTGCCTTAGGGCATACGCTCCAGCAAATCCCGCACCCAATGCACTTCTCATTTACTACCTTAATTGAGGCAAGCATTTATTCCTCTCAGCAAAGCTAAGCTTATATACTATTCGCATGGATTTAATGCCGTGAGGAGCTACGCGCGTCGCTGGACGGTGATCTGCTTTTACTGCCTTAGGGAGGTATCATACAAGGACGCCACAATAGTAGAGCACGAGTTTCCCCCCCTTGGAACTAAACTCAGAGTATATGCCTGCAGCGACTGCGCGGCGAAAAGGGCAACTGCTGGGCATTGACTCACGGCTAGCTTGAAATTTCACCCACTCCGAGCCAAACTTCATGAACCAGCGTAATTCCTAAATGCTTTTAACCGGTCAAGGCCATTCCCGGAACGTGCTCGGGAAATCCAAGCAGGAGCTGTCTCCGATGGATTACCACCATCACTTCAGGTTTCAAATAAGGGTGTCCCAGGCAATGCTGTGGATTGGATTATCGCTGGCTATTATTGGTCCAGCCACGTCGCCATTCCTCTACGCAATTCACGGCAGCACCATGCTGGCCGCGCTTACCCTGTTCTACATGGGCATAATGTACAGCCAGCACCCAGGCTTCACGAATTTCATGCCGTCAAGGCAAGCGTCCATCTTGATCGCGTCCCTATTGATGCTGTGGGGAGCGTCGTTCATCGCAGGCAATTGGACTTGGAGGCCGTTAACTGTGGTTTGGGCATTATTTTACGCCATTATGTTGGCCAAGCAAGGGCTTGGGAAGAAACCCCTCTATTTCCCCAACTGGTTCACCTTGGCAGGGCTGCTCAGCGATGTAGGGACCGCTGTCCTTGGGTTTCAGTGGGGATTGATTGGCTTTCCCATAGCATCAGCGATGGGACTGGTGAGGAGGGTTAGTAATAGAATGAGGCCAACCCCCCTGGATGCATTCCTGCTTCCACTATACCCAATAGCCGCATCGCTTCTATGGTTGGAAGCCGGTAGGGCGGCGTTCATAGCTATCATACTTGCATTGATGGGGCTGCCCATAGTGAGCGCCAACGAGGGGCTGGCCGTCGCGCTGCCCATGGGATTGACTGTGGGACTAATCGTGGGGCTGCCCTCAGCCATCGCTACTATATTGATGGGGCTGCCCAGCATATATTACTTCCATGCCGTGGCGATAGGTTTCTTAGCGCCCATAATGCTATCCCTATGCGTTCCAATGCTTGCGCCAGGCATATTGTGGATATGGCCGAACGGTTACTCCAGCTGGATACCGGCGGCCGTGGAGGCAGCTGCCGTGCTGAGACTCTTGTCCTACTACTACGGCGAGGATGCATTGATCTGCGCGCTCCTCTTGCTCTACATTGCAGTAATAGGGGCCGCTCAACACTATATTAGAGGGCGAAGAGTGAAGGTTCTTTAATGAAATCGCGCCCGGAAACCCAGCGATAAAGAGGCGGCAAACCTCGTCCTTTAGTGCGGAGAGGAGGGCCAGCGGTAAGCCTAGCCCACCTATTTACCGCCCCCCTTATGCGTGCTTGGGGACGTGGATGGAGTAATTATCAATCTTATTTCCTTGCCGTGAGGAGCATATATCCGCTGCTCCCCCGCACCTATCAAGGCGGTCAAGCCATCAAGTAGACCCCTCAACGCCTCGAACTTTATGGGCTTATCCAAGTATATCCCAATCAAGACAGAGGACCCCTTAACTCCCTTTACTTCCCTTACCTTAATGTACCTGACCTCCACCAATCCATTCTTCTTCGCATAATCCTTAGCAAACGACTTAATTGAATTGAGATCCATTGCTCGATACATCCATGGCCCGGTTAAAAATGTTGCCGGGCAAATAATCCATTTCCAAGGAGTGACGCGAGGCAGCCATAGCGATGGATAGAATCAGTTTACTTTTTAAGTCCGATGAATCCTAGCACGGCGAAAACCCATGTAAAGCAATGCTGAGGCTGGGCCTCGATCACATCGAGCTATAACAGGCAATGCATGGCCAAACAAAGCAGTGAAAGCAGACGCCCCCGAATGACAAGCGGCGTATGGAAAGAGGGATAGATATTATCTCCCATGCATTGCGCTTGGGTTAAGATTGGGCGCGGCTCACATTTTTAAATTTCCGAGCAGCGGCATTACTATGAAGTTGGAGGCGGTGGATGTAGAGTATCCCAGGGACTCCAACGTTATAGTGGGCCAAGCCCACTTCATTAAAACCGTTGAGGACTTATATGAGTCCATAGTGAGCTCGGTTCCAGGAGTGAAGTTCGGCTTGGCGTTCTGCGAGGCAAGTGGAAAGAGATTGATACGTCATGAGGGAAACGATGAAGAACTGCGGAACGCCGCCGTGCAGCTCTGCAAGAAAATAGCCGCGGGGCATGTCTTCTCCATTTTCATCAGGAACGCCTACCCCATAAATGTTCTCAATGCCATAAAGAACGTGCAGGAGGTGGTTACCATATTCGCCGCAACGGCGAATCCATTAACAATAATAGTGGCCGAGCAAGCCCCCGAAAGAAGGGGAGTGATCGGCGTAATAGATGGAGCAGCGCCGCTTGGAGTGGAGGGCAGCGACGATGAGGCGGAGCGAAAGGAATTGCTTAGACGCTTCGGCTATAAAAGATGACGAGATAAAGGCAAGCCCCCGCGCTTCAAGGCAATGGGTGAATCGTATCCTTCCTCGTCGAATCGCTCCGCTGCGCGGCTCTACGCCAGCATTGCCTCTGGCCTTCGTGGCAGTGTTGGGGAGGCAAGGCGATGGTTCGGCCATGCATTAAACGCCGATGCATTCATGAATCCCCAACCCACGTGGGCGTTTAATAACCTCAACTCAAGGGGGATCTTAGGCAAGGCGCGTCCATCGCCTAGATTCACGGTTGTGGCTGGGCAGACGCCTCCCATTTACCTGCGATTTATTTATTAATGTATGAGGAGGCGCGCAATGCATGGACCCCATCCTATTCCGGAGAGGGGTGGATAAGAGAGAGGTTAGAAAGAGATTCCGGGAGAGGCTGGGAAGGAGTGGGATAGTGGTGGCTCCCGGCATATTCCTTCCAGTTACCGCCATGCTAGCCGCGGCCGAGGGCTTTGAAGCGATATATTTCGGCGGCGCGGCGTTCTCCAACATGCTGGGGCTGCCGGACCTAGGGGTGTTCACCCTAACGGAGTTGGCAATGCAGGTATCCCATATATCGGAAACCGTTGACCTTCCCTTAATAGTTGATGTGGACACGGGCTTCGGTGAGGCCATTAATGTGGCTAGGACGGTCAGGGTAATGGAGGACGCCGGCGCAGCGGCAATTCACTTGGAGGACCAGGAGTTCCCAAAGAAATGCGGGCACTTAAGCGGGAAGAGAGTCGTCGCTGTCGAGGACATGATAAGGAAGATACGGGCGGCGGTGGACGCTAGGCGGGATGAGAACTTCATAATAATAGCCAGAACCGATGCTAGGGACGTGAACGGCATTGAGGATGCCATAGATAGGGCTAATGCATACGTCGAGGCAGGGGCCGACGTGATATTCCCAGAATCACTGCACGACGAGGATGAGTTCAGATTAGTCGCGCAGCGAGTCAAGGCCCCGCTTCTCGCGAACATGACGGAGTTCGGCAGGACCCCCTACATAACGGCTAAGAAGTTCGAGGAGCTTGGGTATAAGGTGGTTATATTCCCCGTCACCACTTTCCGCTACGCGATGGGCGCCGTTAGAAAGGCATTGAGAACCATTAAGGAGGAGGGGACCCAGAAGTCATTACTGGGGGACATGATGAGCAGGGAGGAAATCTATGAATTGATAGGGTACTGGGACTACGAGAAGTGGGACAAGGAGCTGGCGGAGGAGTCCAGCAAGCAAGCCGCGCGTCGAGTCAAGGCATAACCCCTTTAAGGCATGGAGCGCGCAGCCCCAATGCATTGATCTAAAAAGCCCTACTGAATCCTCATCCTTGGCCTTATTACTCGACTTACCACACGGCTACCTTAATAAAGGCCCACAGCCCTAAGCAGCGCGGGTCTAATTGAGCTCTAGGTCTATTGGGCGGGGCACTTGCCCGAAGTGCGGCGAGGAAGGCGTCTTTGTGGTAAAGAGGATAGGAGATAGGGAGTACATATACGTGAGGCACGGCCGGTCTTGGCACTACGTAGGCCCGCTGAGTAACGTTGATTTGAGCGGCATGCTTAACTCACCTACCACATCATTACCATTAAAAGGCGGCGCTGGACACGCTTTCGTGAGCGAGAAAAACACTGGATTCACGAAAGTGTTGGCCCAAGTGGTGGGGGTGATAATAATAATCATTGGTATATCAATCATTTCCTGGATAGGCTTCGCGTTGCCTTTATCATTATTCTCCCTAAGCCCTACAGCGAGGATTGGGCAGCATGTAATGGTATTCGGCTCCGGCTCAGAGATACTGGCAGTGTTCCCATCATCAATGATGCCTTACAATGGTGGGACGGCCACTGTTATCATTAATGCAAGCAATACATTACTGAAAATAGCCAATCAATCAGCCATACTGCCAGCATTGCGGACCCAAGTAATGGAGCAACTATCTGCTGGAGAACAATGGCTAAACTCCAGCGAGGTAAATGCCACATACTTTAAGGGAAACTACACGGCATACCGCGCAGTGCTGAAGCCCGGTCAAGTACTACTAGTATGGCCGTACAGAATAACCGGGGTACTCCCCTCGATTTACATGGAGGCAACAATAACGCAAGAAACGAAGCCTCAAGGGGTGGAATTCAACTATGCCTCATTGTTGTTAATAATTCCACTTATAGCGGTGGGAGCGGCGATGATATGGGGCGGCATAGTTCTCTTCAGGTGGGGGCGAAGAAAATGATGGGCGTGCGTTGGGGCTATTCGCTGTACGCATTGCCGGCGCTGGCGTTGGCGGCGGCACTGCTCACGTCCGGCGCCCTCACCCCAACGCTGTCCATACACACGTACGCCCACGGCAAGCCAGTAAATGCCCGGGTACAGGTATTCGCGCTACTGCCCCCCGGCGCGGGCGGCTCAATCGTTGAGGTGTGGAGCGGCACGTCGAGCAACGGCGTGGCCGAGGTCCCGCTACAAGCGCTGCGCGGGGTGGCAATGCAGTGGGCCGAGGAGGGGGTGGGGAATGGGGGCGTGGGCATCGAGGTGATAACCACGTACGCCAACGCATCAACCGAGTGGTACGGCATGCGATTCACCACGTACGAGCCCAACGCAGTGATAAGCGAGGCTGGAAACCCCATGATCTGGATGGCCGCCGCCATTAGGGGCAGGTGGCGCGTCGACGTGGAGGCGAGCAACTCGCTCCAAATAAACCAAATAGAGGCGCTCAAGGGGGTCACCACCTCAACCTCAACGCCAACGCCTCCAGCCCCGCCCTTCTGTTCCTGGGCAGTGGATTGGAGCTGGCAATCCCCGGAGACATACATACCCCTAATATGGGCTGAAGACGGGGATGGGAACGCCTTCCTAGGCGTTCTATACTCCTTCGCGCTTGGCAGCCAGTCCGTCTCCATATCGTTCTCAGCATCGGCGGCAGTGCCCACCGGCTCCGCCAAGACCCCCATCAGCTTCCAAATAATAGGGACAAGCCTAGCAGACACCACAAGCTCATCCAACGTGACTTATTTCGGCGCCAATAATCCGTCGCTTGCGGCCATGTATACTAGGGGGACCGTTGGGGTGGCTGAGCTGGAGCTTTGGTGCTCGTTCGACGGCGGCCTTACTTGGCTCCCCACCGGTGAGTACGTTAATGAGAGTTACGTTCAGTCCTCCGACTTCGAGGTGTACCCATCCTCCGCTGTCGGCGCGTCATACCTAAGCCAAGCGCTAAACGAGTTGAGCAAGTACTACACGCTAAGCCCAGTCCCGTTCGATGAGGTGTCCCTAACCCATAGCGGGCAGGGGTATGAGTACACTTTCTACAACCTGCAGCGGTACTCCCCGTTCGCCTTCTCGGCCTCGATTCCCGTGGGAGCCATTGCCTTAGCCGTGGCGAGCGCTGCGGGCGTGGATATGCCGGTGACGGCGTTGATAGCGGCCGGCCTAGTCTCCACTATTAGGGAGTCCACGACCACCATAGCAGTAAACGTGGTGAGCCTAGGGACTGAGAATTACCCCGCCTTCGGCGATGTATTGATGGCCCAGCTGCCCATTTCCTACGCATATGATGGCCATTCATTCTACCCACCCCTTGCTGGGGTGTACGTGGAGCCGTTTGGGCATTACTCGTCCGGCACCCATGCGTGGGTGGGGCCTGGGGGAGTTGTTGTTGACCCTACCTGCATGCCGCCGAATGATTGGTCCGGCTCTGTTTCCGTGTTCGTGGGCTCCTCACCGTTAATGGTGCCCGGCGGGCCGGTCGTAGTGACTGTCGCCGGCCCGTTTGGGTACTCGGCCTCATACTCGTACTCTATGCCGCCGCACGAGCCCCTCTCCGTAGCCCTCCCATTGCCGCACATGGAGGGGACCTACAACGTGACTGTCTCCTACGGGCCGTACGCCACCCCCCAAGGCACTATGCACTACGGCCCCTCCTCTGCGTCCACCAAGGTCAGCGTAGTATTGACTCCCTGCCATTGATGGCTTCATCTTGAGGGGTTAGGCATTTTTGATGGGAAAGCCATTAATTCAGTCGCTAACCATGACCTTCCACCACGTTCCCACGCGTATTGGCCTCTTCGCCGTCGCGCTTGCCTGAAATTAGGGTGACCTTAAGGGCAATCCCATGGGCACGCTGTTTCTCTCAATCCGGAGGGAGAGGAGCGCTCCGTTCTCCACGGAGGGGTGGTGCGTGGATGGTGTGGAGGAGTTCAGTATTATTTCCGCTAATGGAAGACATTGTTTTAAGGGAGGGGGCGCTTGCTTATCGCTATGGCATTAAATGTTCAGAGAAGCGTTCCGTTCCCCAGGGTTAGCCTAAGCAAGTTGCTGGCATACATAGAGGCATTGGGCAGTAACTACGGTGTCTTGACTAGGGATGAAGTAAGGGAGAGGGGGCTGGATATAGGGAAGGGCAAGGGAGATATAACGCGGTTCTTTTTGAGAATGGAGTTGGTGAGGGAGGGAAAAGATGGAATAGAGCTTACACAGCATGGGTGGGTGATATATGACGCTATTAGGATGGGCGAGGGAGTCAAGCAGCTTCACTCCTATCTAGCCAGCATGCTTCCTCAGTATAAGCTATTGATGGATATATTGATTAGCAGGGGACCGCTTGATGAGGATTCCTTATTCAATGAGCTAAACGAAGAAATACGTAAGATATCCCCCTCCTCCTGGGTTAATAAGGTAGCATTCAAAGCCCTTCTGGGGCTGTTAATTGATGCTAACCTAGCGGTTAAGACGGGGAGAGTGGTGAGGTACATAAATGGGGATCCCACTGTGCGAATAAGCGCATGCATAGATAATAACGCGGTGAGGCTGGGTGATTACTACTTAATAAGCGTCAACAAGTTAAGCAAGTGCCTGGGATTCAGTGTTAACCTTGACGAAGTGGATCCATCAAAGATAAGCAAGGTCCCCGGCGATTCCATGATTAAGGTAAATGACTTGAGCGAATTATCGAGGTTATTGATAGAAATCGTGAACCGCCAATCCCAACGATGAAGATGAACAAGCGTGGAAGAACCCATTCCCAGGGACGTGCGTGATTCATCCGCTAACCTTACTGGTTTTCCCTTGAGAAGCCCGCTGGAGAGAAGGCATACCACCATAGCTCACCCATTTTCGAGCTCAACCCCATTGCGAGCAGCATTGCGGGAGTGCCTTTGACCGCTGCCCGCATTTGAGACCGCCCGCGCAATAGAAGCCGGCTGGGAGGTGCAGTGCGAGATTTAAGAATCTCACCCTGTCTTAGCAAGGCGGTTGACGCTCATTTATCAGCGATGCGAGCCTCTCATCAATTAACCAGCACTCGAGATCTTCATCATCTAAATGCTAGACCAACGTGCATTTTTAATCTTTGACGCCAAGGCCTCATTAAGCCGAGCAGAGAGAATAACCGAACCGTTCTGGACTCCCTCTCCACCCTTCAAGGAGAGGGGCTTGCCGCTCATCTTATCGATATTTAATGCTTGAACCTCTTGGGCCTGAGGTTCTTGCTCTTGCATCGCCTGCACTTCTCGGCATTTATTGGGTTCCTGGCCCCGCAGTTTCTGCATATCCAGTAACCGAATCTATGCTCTATAGCTATCCTTAACTTCTCTTGATCTGAGATCGGCATTGAGAGCCTCCGATGCTATTCCTTTTTTAAGCCTTCCGCTTTATCACTGCCTCAACGCTGCTATATTTCAATTCAATGCTAAACGTTTAACAACACTTATATCGCATTAATGCGCGAGCCCCTTCATGGCGAGCAAGCTGAGGGGGGATTCAACGGGCTTCCTGGGGCTGCTGTACAACTCATTGGCTGGCCAAGCACCTACATATAGCATAGCGGGTGGAGCTGCCCTGATAATGAGCACTGCATACGCCGCAGCGCCCCTCGCAATGCTGTTAACTACGTTGGGGGTAATGACAATGGTGTACTCAATATATGTCCTCTCCAAGAGATACCCGCACGCCGCCAGCTTCTACGCTTACCCAACCAACTCGCTTAATTCCTTCACGGGATTCCTAAACGGAATAATTTACATAATATACAGCGTGATTGGATTATCATCGGTGGCCATAGCATTCTCCTACTTAACCGCCGAGGCAATATACGCCGTAACTGGTTCATTGATCAATCCATTACCCCTAGTCCTGATTCCCATAGCAGCCGCAATGCTCATATCAATTACCGGAATCAAGCCGAGCATACGTACGGAGACCCTCTTATCATCCATTGAGATAATAATATTGGTGCTATTCATCTCGTTATCGTTTTACGGGGAGAGGAATAGATTATCCTTTTTCCCATTCATGCCCGAGGCCACATACGGTGGCTCCATCAATGGAATTTTGGCGGGCATAGGAGGGGGGCTGCTGTTCTCCGTGACGTACTTCATGGGGTTCGAGACCAGCACTCAGATATCCGAGGAAGCCAAGAGACCGGGCGAGACAGTGCCGCGAGCCACACTAACTGCGACTCTATTGATGGGCCTGCTTTACATGGCGACCACGTACGCCATATTGCTAAACGTTGGCTTCGATCAAGCATCAATAAGCAACTTCGTCTCGGCGGCGGAGGGGTTTGGAGTGAATCCCGTTTTCACCTTGGTGGAGAAATACCTAGGACCGTGGGGTCTCGCTATATTCTCGGCCTCCGTGATTATGAGCGTCTTCGGCTGCTATTTAGCCACGCTAAACGCCACTGCTCGCATGCTATTCGGGATGAGCAGGGATGGATTGCTGCCGCGCTGGCTTAACTCCATACACCCCAGATATTTGACGCCGACCACGGCGACGTACGCATCCACAATAACCGCAGCAGCATTATTGGTACCATCATATGCGGCGGCTATGATTGCCGGGTATTCAGGTGCGGTTCAACTGACTTACGGGGCAATGGAGTACGCCTACGCGGTTGATTCGCTGTACTACGTGCTTAGCCTAGCGGTGGTGGCAATAGCCGCCTTCAAGATAACGGGCATCTATGGCAAGGCCATAACAATTGGGGGAGCAGCGCTAATGATGATTACCTTTTACGAGTCAGCGCAGTACTTGCCCATGGATTACTTGGTGCTTTCATCCATCGCCGCGGTAATGTTGGTGGAGGCGTTTTTATTGAGAAGCAAGCTTAAGGGCATTAAGACAAGCCTCTACGTAGAGTATAATCCAAATCAGTCCAAGCAGTGACTTGACTACCGGGTGAAATTGTAGAGTATTCCCGTTAATTAATAGTGATTTTAACAATAATGTATATAAATAGATGGAGTAAAGCATTATGTGCTGGATATAGATAAATACAGGGGAAACGTGGAACCACGCGATGCATGGAGGGTCTTAAAGGCAAGCGGGGTTAAATTCATTAAATTCACCGTGATCGACATAAATGGACGGCCAAGGGCTGAATTAATGCCGATAGATCCTGCGCTCGACGTGTTCAGGGACGGCATGCCCTTTGACGGCTCATCAATACCGTCATATACTACGGTGAATAAAAGCGACTTCGTTGCGGTGCCGGATAATCATGCCATTTACGTGGAGCGGTGGAACGACGGCAAGATAGCGGATGTCCTCATGAATGTCATAGATGACTCGGGCAAGCCCGTGATGAGGGATCCACGCAATGTCTTGTTGAGCACAATTTATGAGCTTCAGAGAAGCGGGCTCCGCGCCTTGATGGGAGTCGAGGTGGAGTTCTTCATAGTCAACAATAGCGGCGGTTCTCCGGCGTTGATTGATGATGGGATGTATTTTGAGGGCCGCAATACCCACGTGCTTCTCGACGTTGCGGCTGAATTAACTGAGGCAATGAGCGAGTCAGGGATAGGCGAGACCAAGATACATCATGAAGTGGCTCCATCACAATACGAAGTAAATATCCCAGCGGATTCTCCAATAAAGGTGGCGGACAACATAGTAATCTATAAGGTAATTGCGCGTGATATAGCCAAGAGGCACGGCTATGTCGCGACCTTCATGCCAAAGCCGTTCTGGGGAATAAATGGAAGCGGGGCCCACACTCACATAAGCATGTGGGACTTGGATGGACGCAACTTATTCGAATCAAAGAGCAGCGAAGCCACCCCGGAGGCCCAGAGCGCCATAGCTGGGCTGCTGGCTGCGGCAAAGAGCATTAGCGCGGTGGTGGCTCCAACCGTCAATTCCTATAAAAGATTGGTTCCGCATCATGAGGCCCCCACCAGAATAGCGTGGGGATACGGCAATAGGTCGGCCATGATAAGGATACCATTCTATGGAAGAAAGGTGAACCGCTTCGAGTACAGACATCCAGATCCAAGCATGAATCCCTACCTCGCATTCGCAGTGGAGTTAAACGCGGTTATGAATGGATTATCCAGCAAGGCATCGCCGCCGCCCCCCGTGGAGGATATAGCGTATGAGTTGAACGCTGAGGAGACTCCTAGAACTCTGGGCGAGGCCGTTGCGGAATTGAGGAATAGCCCCATCGCGTCCATCGATTACATGAAGGATATAATCACGGCTTACGCGGATATCAAGGAGAAGGAGTGGAACGAATATGAATCAATATATAGATGGGATGATACTTGGAGCAAAATCACCGAGTGGGAGTACTCGCATTATTTGGGCACAGCGTAAACATTTAAACAAAAAGGCATCCCCCTCTCTTCAATTGAAGCTCATTGTTGAAGGCTCAACCTAATTGGGGCGCCCATAGTTAATTTTATGTATATTGAGCGAATCTTTTCCGGTTGAACCTTCTTTGATATTTCCTCCAGCACGGCGGTCGCGTTCTCGGCTATTTCCTTCTCATTCATTGTTTCACCGCCTATCCTAGCCATTATCTGCGGTTGATCCTTTATCTTAACCCTAACGCTGCGCCTATACCTATCGACTATGGGCTTTAAGTCTGCATTGGGTTGAACCACGTCCGGCATCTTGCCTCTGGGGCCAAGTATGGAACCCATGGTCCTGCCTATCTGAACCATCATGTCTGGAGTAGCCAGGAAGAAATCGTATTCTTGGGCCAATTTCCTTATGGATTTCTTTGACTCAACATACTTGGAGAAATCATCCTTTGAAATGACCAAGTCGACATTGGCGTCCCTGGCCGATAAGACCATTGAACCGCTGGCTATCATGCATATCTTGTTCTGCTTATTCGGTATCGGGTGGGGAAGAGTAACAGTTAATGAGAACTTATTCTCCGGTTTCTTAATATCCAAGTCCCTGAACGTGACTACCAGGTCTATCGACTGCTCGAACCTGCGACGCTTCGACTGGGACCTCGCCGTATCTATCGCCTTAATTATGGATTCGGCCTTAATGCTCATATCCCCTCACCTTTTTGCCTCCTCCTCATACTTTTTAACTAATTCGTCATATTTGCCAGCGTCTATTTCCTTTATCACGTCCTTCGGGTCCTTTCCATTAACGGTTAAACCAATCGATCTACAAGTCCCGACCACTTGCTTCAAGGCCTTCACGAAGCTGGTGCTCCTTAACTCCCCCAGCTTTATCAGAGTCACCTCGGCTACCTTCTCCAGCGGGATATCGCCAATTATTTCCTTCCCGGCTTGATGGGTTGGAGCGGATTTGCCGGCGGCCCTTATCAATAAATCAGTTATGGACGGGTGCTCTATCGATAGGGAATAACCTTCATCGTCGGCGACCACCTCCACAGTGACGCTATTTACTCCGTACGATGCAAGAGGCTTCGTTTCATCGACTATTCTCCTCGCCACCTCATCTGCGTTCAGCGACGCTTGTTGAAGCTGCTGGCTAGCTTGAGGAGCAAGCGGCTTTCCAGGCTGCACCGATAATCTTACTACCCTCTTCATTAATTTCTCAGGGAAGCCCCGGCGGTTGGATTTTTTAAATGTTTACAGAACCAGCGGTTTTGCCTCTAAGAAATAGAATTATTAATGAATGCTGGAGTTCAAGCATGTCTGGAACACGCTCAGGAACGCTAATGCTCATGTGGAAACGCTTAAAAAATGGCCGTGTTACGTGTAATGCATGCCAAGCAAGCGAAGGAAGTCCAGCGGCATGCAGCCCTTTATGTCGGCTGGGTTGGTTAGATTCTACGATGTAGGGGAAATAGAGAAGATAAAGCTATCCCCAACCACCGTAATAGTTATAGGAATAGCCGTGCCAATAGTGGTATTACTGCTTAGATTCCTCATTCCGTGAGGAGCCGCTTTTCCTATCCATTCCGCCTCTATGAACCGCATCAACTATATCCGAGAGCACCATGGAGGGGGACTCCTCGACGACGGTGCCCGTAACTATCATATCTGCGCCGGCCAATGCTATGCTATACGCCACCTCCGGCGTCCTAATGCCGCCGCCAACCATAATGGGCCTATCCACTAATCGCTTCATCTTGGCCAATATGCTCGGCCTAACGGGTTCCTTCGCGCCTGACCCGGCCTCCAGGTATATCACATTAAAACCAAGGTACTTAGCGGCCAAGGCATACGCTATTATTATATCGTCGCGCTCGAATGGAAGCATGCGGGCATTGCTTACGTATCCCGCAGCTCCCCCCTCGCCTACTATTATGTAGGCCATCGATATCACATCCAAGGAAGAATAACGCTTAGCCAACAATATTGAGGCTTGCACCTGAGCCCCTATTATATAGTAGGGATCCAGCGAGTTTAATACCGATAAATAGAACAGCGCATCGGCCTTGCTGCTAAGCCCCGCTATATTTCCTGGAAATAAGATGAACGGTATACCGACTTCCCTCTTTGCTGCCTCCAAATACTCGTCCAGCAATTTCTCGTTCACGCCCAGGCTTCCTCCCACCATTACAGCGGATGAACCGCTCTTCTCGGCGTTCTTGGAAAGCTCCACGAATTTGCCAATATCTATCTTATCAGGATCGAGCAATGTTAAATGTATAGATCCATATTTCCTCAGCTCGCCCAACAAGTAGTCATAAATGGTCATCCAGTGGTTCACTTATGGCAATTTTTAACTTTTGCCGTGAAACAACGAGGAATGACTCCAGCATTAATTGCAACGGCATCCCAAGCATAACTGGATAACAATTAAGAAGAGACCAACGAATAAGCACTCAACTTAATTATTTTAATCGATTGAATTATATTTGTTCACCTTATAGAATGAATCGATGGCTCTGGGCTTCGCCGAGGATGTAGACTGCGAGGAGATACGTAGGCAAGAGCTTATAGGGAGCAGTGCCAGAATGGCAATCGACGAATTGAGGCGTGCATTGCGAGGAGGAGGCGTATATGCATTGGTGGGGGAATACGGCACTGGAAAGACATTCCTCTTGAGGAAATTAAGCGCAATGGTTGATGGCCTACATATAATCAATCTAAGGCGGGGAAACGATATATCTTGCTCCAACTCCCTAAATGGGTCCTCCATGTACGCAATAGATAACTTCGAGATGCTGTTGAGGAAGCCCGCGGCGTACGCCGATAAGGTCAGGGAGGTAATAAGCAACGCCGATTTCTTGATTGTATCCATATCCACCAGCGGAGGGCCTATATATGGGGGAAGCATAGTGGAGATACATGATATACTGAGCAAGCTTCAAGGCGCCAAGAAGATACGCATAGAGGTGGGCTCCGAGGAGGCAAGCGAGATAATTAAGTCCGCTGGGATTACGGTTAATATGCCTCTCCTAATGAAAACGCCGGGATTGATAATAAGGGCATTCGGAGGCAGGAGGAGTTCCAGCGATGATACCTACACCCTAGTATAGAAACTCCCATTGGAGGGGCGCGGCGTTGCTCGTGGGGATTCATTTCCTAGCGAGGGGCGTGGCAGATTGGCTCCCCAATTCCTTCGCTCGCCTTGGTTAATACATAGAAGGAGCGATCATTCATCCTAACCACGTCCGTCACATGGTAGTCATTACTTAATACGTACTCGAATGCTTCCCTGTAGGCATTGACCCAGCTGCTCACCGCATCGTATCCCAGCGAGTCTCGGATTGCCAGTATATCGGCCGGTATTTCGAGGAGCAAGGGATCCCCCTCTACCTTAACTACGCGGGTAGGCACTCTAAATGCGGCATTGCCTTTCTTAACAACGACAGTTTCCACGATATTCCCTCCAAGTAATGGATTGACCTTCACGGGCCTCCATCCACTAACACGGTTGCTGTTCACCCACCACTCCGCTATCACCCTATCCGTTGGGATCCCCCTGTTTAGATCATCATTCATTGACCCATAATAATTCGCCATGTAGCACCTCACCACGGCGCCCAGCTTGCCGACATTGAAGAACGCATTCCTGGACATCAATGGATTGAAGGTCCAAATTATGAGGTCTATTCCCATGCTCAACACCTCCCTGCGCTGCTCCATCTTCAACATGTACCCAACCCCCTTATCCCTATACTCCCGCAGCACCCCAGCCTGGTGGGAGTAGTGATATATTCTTCCATTATTGAACCCCACAAATCCAAGCAGTATCCCAATCATCCTTTCACCATCGAATGCACCAAGCACTAGGCCACCATTGTCTGAAATTGCCCTAAGCAACTCGGGCGGAGGAGGGGATTGACCTCCCCATATCTTCTCCTCAACGCGTCCAAACTCCTCTAATTCCTCCCTGGCGTGCAATCGCCGTATTATCATTTTAATCACTGCCCTCCCCACTCCGGCTTTAACTTTATTTTTTAATGCGGAGCATTCGATGAAGCGAATTACTCCGCCCTCTCAATCTAGAAAGGTTAAAAATTCGACTCGAATCTTCTAGATGATTTTCTGAAATATATCACTCCTATCCCCATTCTCTCCAATTTATGCTTGAGCTCCATATCGCACGTCACCACCACGCATTTATGATCTGCGGAGAACTTCATTATGCTCTCATCTGCATCGCCGCCTACATCGGCCACGGCGAAATTATCATTTATGATGGATCTAATGGCCTCCACGCTATGCTTCATTCGGGGGGAGCCATATCTAGCAAGCTTATCCAACTCCTCCAAAACTGCCCGAGTCACCACCGGCACGTAGGTTCCCTCCACCATGTCGGGCACCCTATCAAGCAAGTTAATTCCCTCTCTAAACGATAGAAGCAATGCGCTCGTGTCGAATAATACCAGGGGGATTTTAATTAAGTATCGCTTGTCCATCTACCAATGCTCCCCATCCAATTATGCGCCACCGCCCTCCTACTTGCTTTATGATGACTGCCCTTGATCCAGGCGAAGCACATACGGCGCGGCGAAGGGCTATCTCTACATTTCCATTCCTAATACCCTTTATTATGCCAGGTATGGAGGCGGAGCCTATTATCGTCATGACTTGATCATTCGTCTTCAATTGATCCTTCACATCCCTCCTCTGTATTTGGTGGTAATCCAGCACTACGCTGGAGTAAACCGGGTAAAGCTCGTTTGGATGACCTACCACGCTGCCCACAAGAGAATCAGCCTTAGTTAATGCGGGATCCAGTTGAGTGCCTATCGCCACTAATCCTCCCGGCCTAGCTTCATCTAGTTGAACGTTATCCATTGTTATGCTCACCACCTTTGTGATTATGGGCTTGTAGGCATTGCCCATCTTGAGGCCAGGCCTGATCTCTATCTCATCTCCCACCCTTAATCTACCCTGTATCAATGAGCCGCCCACGACCCCGCCCACCAACTTCTCAGCGGGGGTGCCCGGCCTATTAACGTTGAAGCTCCTCAACACGTACATTATCGGCGATTTATTAACATCGGCAGATTTAGGGGGGACTCGTTCATCTATGATCGTTGCCAATGCATCTATGTTAACCTTATGAAGGGCAGAGACCGGTATTATTGGCGCGCCCTCGGCCCACGTTCCTTTTATAAATGATTGGATCTGCTTATAATTCTCAACCGCCTTATCCCTCTGAACCAAGTCTATTTTGTTCTGCACAATTATTAAGTTATTTATTCCCATGACCGAGGCCGCCAAGAAATGCTCCTCAGTCTGGGGCTGGGGGACAGGCATTGTGGCATCTATTATCATTATTATGGCATCCACGAAAGTCACCCCGCTTATCATGGTTGATATCAACACCTCATGCCCCGGCGCATCCAGCATCGATATCTTTCTATAAGGCCTAGGAATATCGCCATTGGGGCACTTCTCCACCAAATACTTAGGCGCAACGCCGAACTCAGCGCCGTCACACTTGGCCAAATCAACGCTTGTATACCCCAGCTTTATCGTCATGGCCCTCTTAAGTTCCTCGCTGTGCCTGGCAACCCACGTGCCGCTGAGCGCGTGCACCACCGTGGTCTTCCCATGATCCACGTGGCCAGCGGTTATCAATATTGCATTTGGATAGGTATAGTTCTCCATTTTACTGTGGGTTACGGTTTTGGGTTTAAAAACTAAATCTAAATTATGAAGGACTCCGGCCTATTTCCCAAGGATTCAACCACCTTAGCCCTTATCGATTTTGATAGCTCCAAGCCACGCGACATCATATCCTCCACCTCCAATGGAGTGAAGAAACCGCTAGACTTCTGAATTGACACTACATCGCCTCCACTGAATGCGACTGTGAACCTACCCTCACTGAGCACCTCCTCCTCCACATTCGCATCGGCCAGTATGTACTTGCCTATTTTATTGAACGTGACTGTCAACGGCATTTTATCCATGTTAACCGAGAGCGGAACCTTAGTTGACTTATCCAGCTTAACCACGTCTCCATCTATCACCGACTTGGGGACTTGAGAAGTTGCCAATGCGGCTACCGCAGCCAACAGTGACGCATCCATTAAATTCCCATCATGGTTCAACACGTAGACATCCACCCACAACGCGTAAACTGACTTGCCTTGAACTATGGCTAGGGTCGACATGTCCACGAAGCCGCTGTGGCGTATTGCCCTGTCCACCACGCGCGCCAACTCTATCGCATTCTCATCGGGGGGGCCAGGCTCAAATGTAGGAGACGCGAGGGGCGGGGTCTCCAAGTTAACTATCAGGTTTCCCTCGCCCGGCGTGTCCTCAAACGGCCTACCCAACTCGAACTTAACTCCGGCTATTACCTTAGTGTTACCTATGCTGGCCAACGCGCTTCCATCCGCCGTCCTCACCAAGCCTACCTTTATGTCTATTTGCCTGTAGTCATACAACCCCCTTCCATCCGATCTCTTCCCATCAGATATCAACCTCATCAATGCCTCACGGCGAAGGCTTGGAATTACCTCAAATGGATAGCTCATGAAACTATCGCCTGCTCCGAGTATCTACCCTTCAACGTGTCCCTCTCCATCTTATATATGGGCTCCGCGGCCCTAAACGCCAAGCCAATGGCTTTCTTAACCTCCTCCACCGTCCAAGAACCATCCGCCTGCATCAATGTTATCCAGCTCCTCCTGTACACGACGGCTATTGGCATGTCTCCATCGCCGTAATTATCCTCCAACTTGTTTAAATCTACCACCACGGTATCGCCTATTTTTCCAATGGATACGCCAACCACTAAATCCCGCATCGGTATGCCGGAATCCGCTAATGCAAGCGATGCCGCCGTTATCGACGTGACCCTGGTGCTGCCATCAGCCTGCAGCACCTCCAGAAACACATCTATGGATGACTTCGGGAACTGCTCAAGGAAAATGACGGGCTCCAATGCCTGCCTCACTACTTTGCTTATCTCTATCTCCCTTCTAGTGGGGGCAGGGCTCTTCCTCTCGTCGGTGCTGAAGGGAGCCATATGATACCTAACCCTGAGAACCCCTGTGTCAGGCAAGGCTATATGCCGCGGCATTGCCTCCCGTGGACCATAGACTGCAGCTAGAACCACTGTATTTCCATAACCCACCAATGCACTACCGCTTGCGTTGGGCAACACGCCGACGCGCATTGTAACTGACCTGTGATCCTCAGGTAGTCTACCATCAACCCTCTTGCCATCCACCAGCAATGGAACTGGCGATTTTCCACCCATAACAGGGCACAGATAGAATTGGTTAAAAACTTTAAGGATACAAGACCAGCGGGCGCACCGACTTGCTTATGCCATGAAGGGCCAGCGGCGATAATTTTGCTCCTGGAGGGGAGTTCACCATCTTCAGAATTACAAGGGGCAGTGAACTTGACTTTATTGAATTAGCATGGGAGAAGGAATTCGATCCTCGTAGTAATTACGCCGAAATAAGCAATGCCTATCGTTGCCGTGAACTACTCAATCCTCTTGGGCGGGCGTCTCCACCTCATTATGGGGACTCCCTGCCTCATTGGGAAAACCTCGATCCATCGCCGCCCACGATTGGGCTAAGAGGACCTTCCCCAACGGGCCCGACCCCAGCCCCATGGGTGAGGGGCCAGCTTCAACAGCAGAGCCTAAGAAACCCACCCCAACCATAATAAAAACCTCCATGGAGGCTATCCACTCCCGTCCTCGCGGAAGGGGACTCCCGCTCCCTCAACCCCCCAGGTTAAATCCCAGATGTGAGGGGTGTTTAGGCGGAGCGCGGAAATGCTTAGTTAATAGAAGTGATCAGGGGGTCTTTTTGCGTCCTTAACGTTATTGTTTAGAGCGCTATGCGTAGGAGGCCCCGTCTTCTAAGCGATGAGATCCTCCAAGCCACGTAAACTACCATTACCTGCCCCATATCTATATATGTCAATGGATGGCCTATAGTATGGAATATCATGATGAATGGATAGAAAGATATGGGGATCCCTATTGTGAATAAATAAAGATAATTAAAAACAATGAATGCCAGGCCTATAATCACGGAAAGGGCGTCGGCCGTGATTAAGGGTTTTATTATATATATAATTACCGTGGATAGCCATGATAGAAAGAGAAGTGATGAGATCCTCCACATTATTATATAGAGCGGCGCAGATTGAGTCTCGATTATGGATCCCGCAACGTATACGACGTACCAATACCTGGGCTCCACTGAGAACATCAACTCCACAGGAAATAGCGCGCCGATAATTATGCTGGACGCCAATATTATGGATGCCAATATTATCAGTAAGTGCGATGGCTTCACGCTGCTGCTGGCTGCGACGTATTTATAAGGCTTGCCGGAAACGCGAGGGAGGGGTAATTCAGCAATGGGACCGGCGTAGTGGGCCTATATAAATGGGCAAAAATTTATAAATACGCACGCTATTATATACTTTAGGGATTTGACATTGGTGATTTACGTCTCTCCGGATAACAAGGTGACGGAAACAACGCCCTCAATGGAGCTTAAAAAACTTTTGCTAACAGAGTTGATAGACGGCGAGGTAATAGTCGGCGCCGCCATAATTAACTCATCAAATGTCCCGCTCCTACACCATCTCCCAAATACATTGACCGTTAAATCCTTCCGCGGCGTTCTAAGCCTCCTAGAATTCGTTCAGCGATCTCGAAAGGTCTCCGATGATCTCCTCGGCAACTTCCAATACTTGCTAATAAAATACAATAATTTTAAGGTCGCTTTCTTCAATATGTCGGACAAGGGCTGGCTAATAGTCTTTGTAAACCCCATATGGCACGTTGAGAACGTCATGACCAAAATAAGGCAATTCATAATTAAGTCAATGAAGTATATAGAGTAAAGCCGCGAACACGTAATTGCATTCCTCCCGGTTAAAAATCCATCTTGTTTTTTCTTTTATTTTTATTACTTCTGACCCCTCCCAGCCCTACCCAACATATCATGCGCCGCCGCCAGCTCCTGCCGCGCCAGCGCAAGCACTAAATTCAACTCGCCCGCTAGAACCGCCGCACCCACTATTTCGGCAAACTTCACGGAATTACTACCCGGAGGAGAGCCGCCGCCCTCCACCCCCAGCAACCTAAGCGCCTCCCTCTGCGTCGGGAGCATGGTTCCACCCCCCACCGTTCCCACCTCCATGCTGGGAAGCGTCACTGAGAAGTAAAGCCCATTCCCGCGATCCTCGGCCCACGTTATTCCCATGCTTGACTCCACCACTTGGGCGACATCCTGACCAGTAGCGATGAAAATGGCCGTTATTATGTTAGCAAAGTGCGCATTAAATCCGTAGGAGTGAGACATGGCTGACCCAAGCAGATTCTTCCTATTATTCACGTCGACTACATCGGATGGAGATAGGCCTAACCTCTCCCTGAGATAGTCCAGCTTTATGAAGGCCTCGCTGACAACGGTCTTGCCCCTCCCCAATAAGAAATCCACAGAGCTTGCCTTCTTATCAACGCACATATTCCCGCTCAGGGCCACGAGGGTGGCATCGCTGAAATTAGATACTATGAACTTGGCGGCCTTATCCGTGGCTATTGTAGCCATATTCATGCCCATGGCATCCCCAGTGAAGAAGGAAAACCTCAGCCAGACATTGTTGCCAGCCATAAATGGATCTACCCGCAGCAGCTTCACGTGCTTGCTGGTCGACTCCGCCTCGCGTTTTATGGCGTCTACATTGGCCTCCACCCACTTTATGAACTCCAAGGCAGAGGATGCACTGCTTAGCTTGAAGACGGGGGCCCGCGTCATTTCATTCCTCAACACAAAGCTGGATGCACCGCCATTCTCAGTTACCACCTTGGCGCCCCTATTAACCGATGCTATTAATGCGCCCTCTGTGGTGGCCAAGGGCACGAATACACTTCCATTAACCTGAGACCCATGAATTAATAAGGGACCAGCCACGCCGACGGGAACTTGAATGGCGCCTATCGTGTTCTCAGCATTGCGGCCAACAACTGAATTGAAATCTATTATGGAGGAGCCCATATTGCTCAAATCTACGCCCAACTTTCGCTCCAGATAAAGCCGCCTAAGCCTCGTGGCTTTATTTGAATCCCCCAATGCCTTATCCAATTCATGGAGGCGAATCTTGTCATCAACCAATTTCCGCAATACCTCCTCCTCCCCTAAATCGATCGAATCCTGCACGGCTCCACGCGCGCACTCCCTGATTTAACCTTTTGGGGGAGAGGGGTAAGGAAGTGAAAGCCCCTCCTCCCTAGTGGGGTTGCCCATGGAAGCACTTTTAACATTGAAGAACAATGCGGAGAGACAAGCGAAGAAGCTATGCAGTTAACTTATTGCTCAAGTACTCGATTCGCCCATCAAAGAAGACCTAGGAGAGACCGGCTTCAAGCAGTGCAGGTCTAGGCCCGATGCAAGCAATGCCCTGCTTGAGGTCGTTAACGGAATGGGAAGAGGAGGACTGAGGATAACCTCTGAGATCAAGACAAGCCCTGGTGGCCCTATATACAACAAGTATGGCTTTCTCTATTAAGCGTGCCCGCGATTAGTCTAGTTGAAATAGGTTAGTCAAATTTAAGCTCAGCTCCTCAGCAAGGCCTCCAGCATCCTCCTCTCGTAGAGCGCTCCCGAGAACCGGCCCCGGTCGTCGACTACCGCAATTACTGCGGTGCCAGTCAAGGCGAAGAGGTTCAGTGCTTCGCTCAAGCTCGCTTTCTCGTTTATTACCACTACGTCCTCGAGTTGAACCTCAGTGACCTTCAGTACGTTATATAGCTCAACGGGGGTCTCTATCATGGTCGTAACCGTTATAATCCCTATTGGCCTCGAGCCCTCGTCGACCACTACCAAAGCCCTAATGCCGTTCTTTTCCACCAAGTCCACGGCCTCTCTGACGGTTTGATCTGCCGAGACCTTTAGGTCTATTGCAACGTCCTTCACGGATCTTACCCTAATTTGGGGCTTCACTTCGTTCTTGTGGACGGCCCTGAAGGCTAGGGGAACAACTAGGGCAGAGACAGTTATCGCTATAGTAGAGACCGTGTACTGAGCCCCGCTTATTACCGTCGCGCCTAATGCAGTTATTAATAATGATATATCTACCCCTCCCTTAGTCGACGCCCCAAGAGCTATGGTTCTCGGACTCGTCTTGAGCATTAGGCCCTCTAAGTAACCGGAAAGAACCTTTGAAACCAGAATTACGAGGGCCAAGGCTAGAGAGAGCAGGAATAAGTCCTGTGAGATCTTAACGAAGTAGAGACCTATGCTCGCGAAGAACACGGGCTCGAAGAAGCCGTAAGTTATAGCCCTGAGCCTCGAGGCTGTTTGGGGCCTCTGTGACAAGTAATCCCTGAGCACGGCCCCGAGGAAGAAGGCGGTTATGGCTAAGTTGAAGTTCAAGAGGGAAGTGAAGTAACCCAGAATCAAGATAAGGGAAATTATGAAGGCGGTCTCCGCCTCCCTTGCGCCGATCACCATCTCGCTCCTCTTGAGGAGGGACGCAAACGCTTTACCGCCCAGCACCACTGCAGTTAAGAGGACCGCGATTAACGCTATGAAGATAGGCCTGAAGTTCAGCAGTGCCGAGAAGGCCACTATCGCGGCGGTCTCGTTAATTAGCCCAAGGGAGAAGGCAGTAATCCCCTCCTTAGTCCCAGTCAATCCGAGGTCGGATAACAGCCTCACCATGGGGCCTACGCTGGTCATGGCCAGGGGAATAACGATGAGGAGATTGAACTGGCCCACTGCAAATAGCAGGGGGGAGACCGCGGCTAGAGGAATAGCCAGCCCCAAGGCTGTAGAGGCGATTAACTTAGGGCTTACCGAGGCCCCGCTCTCTAACTCCTCCGCACCCGCTAAGAAGAGGAGGAAGACTATGCCCAGCTCAGAGACGAAACCTACTACTGGGCCTACTTGAACTAACCCTAAGGCCCCGGGCCCAAGGGCTATCCCCACCACTACTGGCCCTAAGAACCTGACTAGCTTGGCCCTCTCAAATGCTTCTTCCGCTAGCTTGGCCAAGAGCAGTAAGAGCCCCAACGCCAGCAGCTCGTCCATGACTTGCAGAGCCAGTACACGCCATTTAATAAGGTTAAGGACGCGCTTATTGTGAGCTATATGAAGGGAAATCTCAGCCGTAGAGCCGGGGGTAGTTCACCGAGTTTTTCGAAGGCGATCTAATGCGTCCTTGGCCAATTTATTATTCTTGTTCAGCTTAACTGCCATTGAATACCAGTTTATTGCCTCACCCAAGTCCCCCCGTTCTTCCTTTATGAAACCCATCAGAAACGCCACATCATCCTTTACGCTCTCCATTTTTTGAACCTCATTAAGATCCATCTCCGCCAAATCTAAGTAATCCGGCCGAGGATCATCCCTATAAAGTATTATATAGGAAAGGGCCCTGTTAAATAATGCATTCTTCTTGTTTTGGTTTCTCTCTATGGCCATGGTATACGCCTTTATAGCGCTCTCATAATCATCATTATCAAACATGAAGCTGGCCGCCTTATAGAAAAACTTCGACTTAATGCAGCGCGGCAAGTCATTTAAGTCCACAATACCGGAGTCTATTAATTCATACACTACCCTGTATATTACACCCACTATATCCTTGTCCTTCTCCTTACAGGAAAGCTTCACTATATTACGAATATCTATGGGCTTCAAAACGCCGGACTTAACCAATTGAGGGATTATCAGCCATGAACGAGCCCTATTCTCCGGTTCTTCATCTATCAATTCCTCATACTCCACGGCCCTCCTAAAAATCACAAACCTCCTAAAAATCACAGACTGGGATTATTAATAACTCAATTAAATACTTTGCCGACTAGATTACCCGCCTCAACCATGCGGGAAGGAAAGCAATTGTCCCAGAATATAGCGGAAGCCCAGCCTTCATTGCTTGGTTGGGGGTTTATCTATTTCGTGTCCAATTTTTGGTAACGCATATAATGATTTAGATTATTTTTAGCTGAATGGATAATGTTTAGAAAAACTGGTAAAACTTTCCCCGTTAGTGAAGCCTTATTAGCTTCCTGTACTTGAGGTAATATGAGTAATCTATGTATACTTTCTCAGCCAAGTACTGCTCAACGGTTTTTCCCATCTTAGCCTTCTCCACCACAAGATCCGTGGTCTCTATGTAGAATGCATTGGCTCCAGCGCCGCTGCCGAAGGGCACCATCAATATCTTGGAGCCCGGCTTAGCCTTCTCCAACACGTTGGCCAGGCCCATTAAAGCCGCGGCGCTGTAAGTATTGCCTATCTTATCCACCACTATGCCATCCTTGACCTTATCCAGGGGAAACCCCAATATCGATGCTGCCCTCAACGGGAACCTGGCGTTGGGTTGATGGAATATGGCGTAATCGAAGTCGCTCGGCTTCATGCCTAGCTCAGTCATCAATTCCTTGGCGGCGGTGATGACGTGCTTGAAGTACGCGGGCTCGCCTGTGAACCCCTCCCCATGGACGGGGAATGGGTATCCCTCCCTCCTCCAGAAGTCCGGCGTGTCGCTGACGAATGGATGAACGGCCTTTATCTCGGCGGCCACGTTATTAGAGCCTATCACGTACGCGGCCGCGCCCGTTCCCACGCTGTACTCCAAGTGCTCCCCCGGCTCGCCTTGCGATGCATCGGTGCCTATCGCCAATCCGTATTTAACCATCCCGGATTTCACCAATCCCATTGCCGATACAATGGAGTCGGACCCAGCCTTGCATGCGAACTCCAAATCCGCGGTGAACACGTTCCTAGACGTGCCCAATGCATCTATTAAAATGGACGATATGGGCTTCACCGCGTACGGCTTCGACTCGCTTCCAACGAATATGGCGCCCACGTGGCTAGCATCTATTCCGGCCCGCCTTATGGCTATCCTGCCTGCCTCGACGGACATGGTAACCGTATCTTCATCGAATAAGCCGACCGCCTTCTCCTCCACTAGGTACATGTCCTTTATCCTCAGCGGGTCGTCTCCCCAAGACTCCGCTATTTCGGTCGTCTTTATCCTATAGCGGGGTATGTATGTTCCCCAACCCACTATTCCTATCATGACTCACACCCCTTAACTGGCCTGAACTTGTAACCGTAATAAATTATTCCGTGCTCGCCGTCCTCCTTCACGCGTCTGAAAACCACCTCCATGGGAGTCCCAGCCCTCAATGCTGTCGGCGATGGGCAGTCAACTATTTGACCCATTAACTTAACCCCGCCGAGATCCACCACTCCAATCAATAATGGCCTTTGCTTCTCGAAGTCCACGGAAACGCTTCTCAGGACGGTTAAGGTGACCAGGGACCCGTTTTTAGGTAATTCAAATGGATCCAGCGCATCATTGCCGCAATCGCATACCCTCCTGGGCGGGAAGTATGTTTTCCCACACTTGGCGCACCTAGTTGCAACTAGTCTATAGTATTGTTGAGTTCTCCTCCAGTACTTGGGTATGGATAGGTTTTGCTCCACCACATCAATCACCCCGCCTCAACGCTATTACTATGCTTTCTTGATCCACGCCGACCATATCGTGAACCAACGCCGTATCCGCATTCAGAGACTCGAATGGCTTCTCCCCCTTCAATTGAATCGCGGAGCTTATCAATTGATATAGGCCGGAGGCGCCTATTGGGAACCCCATTGCCTTTAATCCACCATCCATGTTAACCGCAACCCTTCCCCCGCCGTCGAATTCGCCATCTCTCATCAACCTAGGAGCCATTCCTTGCTTCGATAATCCCATGGCCTCCAGCGAGAGCAATCCTATTATGCTGTAGGTATCATGCACGTTGACTACCCTCACATCCTCAAGCTCCATTCCGGACTCCTTCAATGCTTGCTTAGTGGCTGGCCCAACCGATTCCAATGCATCATACGCCTGCTTCGATGCGAAGTACGCGGAGCCAACGCCCATTCCAGCACCCGATACCTGAATCACTGCATCGCGCTTATTTGGCTCTGCGCATAGTATGACGGCGGCCGAGCCGTCCACATAGGGAGCCACGTCGTATAGCCTCAGCGGATCGGCCACCAGCTCTGACTCCGTTATGTCCTTGATCTTGACGGCCTTCCTGAAGTATGCATTGGGATTCTGAGCCCCACGCTCATGCATTTTGAGAGGCCACACCGCTATGTCCTCATAGGAATACTCGTACTTATTCATGTACTCCCGCGCCATTATGGCTGCCTGCGCAGCGGGGGTTACTCCAAAGAACGCCTCGTACTCGCTGTTGGTGGAGAACGACACGAATTTATTGAGCTTTGTGGAGGTGACTTCATGAGGCTTCTCCACGCCGGCAACCATCACGCAGCCCCCCTTTAATTTAACATCGTTCACGGCAGCCAGTATGGCCAGGCTGCTGGATCCATCTCCGTTCTCTATCCTCATTGTTGGAACTCCTTTCAGCCCTATATACTCCCTCAACACGTTACCTGCATTCAGCTGCTCGGAGGTCAATTCCATTAATGCCGATGCTATGTATATCATTCGTATATCCGGATTGCCGGAGGCGCTCATTGCTCTCAATGTGGATTCAGCGAAAAGATCCGTGACGCCCTTCTCATAATGCCTGCTGGGAGGTACCTCTGCATAGCCATTTATGTAAACGCCTGCCGTAATTTACACCAACAATCACAGAACCTCAAGGGTTATTAAACGTTTAGTCCGCAATGCCGAGTAATTGAACCATCAATTTCTAGCCTGCCCCCGACCTAAGTAATGAAATCACTGATGCGGTCATTGACGTAAAGCCCGGGCAAACCACTACGTATCTTCGTGACGGGTTATTCTTCTCACCAATGCTTATTAAGCGGGGCTAAGCGGCAATGCCGGATTGACATGAAGTTCGCACTGAAGTGCTCGCCTGGCCAAAGCATTCCCAAGAAGGGACGGAAGGTAGCCATAATAGGGGCCGGGCCGGCCGGGTTGGGCGCGGCCGGATATCTAATCTGCAAGGGATACGACGTGGAGATATACGATAAGCTCCCAGAGCCCGGCGGCTTGACTATATTCGGAATACCGGCCTGGAGGCTTCCCCGCGATAATATAAGGGCCGGAATAAAGGAACTGGCGGAGCTTGGGGTTATATTTCATAATAAGATCAAGGTGGTGGGCGACTTGGATGAGCACAATGATGGAGACGAATTCGCCGAGAAGAAGATGCAGTTGAATGATATAATCAATTCATTCGATGCAACGCTAATAGCGACGGGGACTTGGAAATCGAGGGAGCTCGGCGTGCCCGGCGATAAATTGAGGGGAAGCTACTTGGCGCTGGACTTCCTTTACAGGATATATGCGCATGAGAACGGTTACCTACCGCCGGAGGCAGTGTATAGGGTGGGTAACTCCGTTGCTGTGATAGGGGCCGGACTAACCGCGGTAGACGCCGCCCTGGAGTCCCAAATGAAGGGGGCCAGCGACGTGCAAGTCATGTATAGAAGAACGATAAATGAAGCGCCGGCCGGCAAGGCGGAGATAAATAGATTGATACAGAAGAGCATTAAGTTCATCGAGTTGACTAACCCCGTCGAGGTGATTGGAAAGGAAGCTGTTGAGGCGCTTAAACTGATAAAGATGAAGCTCGGGAAGCCGGATAAATCCGGCAGGCCAGCTCCCGAACCCATTCCTGGATCGGAGTACGTGGTTCCCGTAAATAACGTCATCTCGGCGACCGGGGAATTGCCGACTCCCCCGTTCAAGGACGGATACGCAGGAATAAAGCTGAGACACAATAACTCCATCGACGTGGATGCGAAATACAGAACCAGCAGAAAAGGAGTGTTTGCGGCGGGGGACGTAGCTACGGGGCCCTCACTCATAGGAAAGGCATTGGCCACTGGAATAAAGGCAGCTGGAGCCGTTGAGGAATACTTGGAGACAGGCAACTGGTCCCAATAATCCATGCAGCTACACGCATCTTCAAGTAGCTACTACGGATTATCCAAGATGCGCATCACAATATATACCTAACATCCTCCTCTACCCGAAGGACAGGCTCCAAGCCCTGAGATAGAAGCCCCCTCGCTATGTCTTCTATTGTGGCCTCTAATGGGTTGAAGACTATGTGAAGACCATCGCCTATCCAAGAGTCGAAGACTCCCTTGATCGAGTTTATCACATCTAAATCGGGGGCTTTCTCCACATTGATTACTATGTGACGCGCATACACGCTGCACTTGCACGATGAGCTGAAGTCATGAGCTGATTTATCAGTATCCAGTATTTTATCATCGTCCAGCACGTAAACCAGCATGGAGGCGAGCCATTTTGCAATTGCTTAAAAATGTTTTATCGATGGGCTGGCTATGTTCAATTAAATCAACCGTTTATGAAGCGAGCAGTCTTTGTTAAGCAATGCCGAGCAACGATGCCTTCTCAAACACAACTCTAGAGAAGAGAGCTACCACGTGCTCGCATGGGGTTAATGCATTCCCGCACTTGCTGCAGGACCACGTCCTTTCCCTCAGATTTATTTCAATTGATGATCCATCCACATAGCCCGAAACCACGTGGCCCCTTTGGCTCAATCCATCCACGGCCAACCCCATCGCCGTCGCCACCAGATCCGGGGGAGGGGTTGCGCGGATCATTGCTTTTCGCCAAGCATCCCTTACCTTGGCTATGGACTCCCCATCGCTGACTCCCCAATACTTGTCCAGATCTATATCGCCTCCACCGTAGTCCAACCGCCTCTCGCGCAGCTTTATGAGGAGGGGGGCGGGGGCCATTGGTCCAACTATGAGCGCCTCGCCCTTATTTAATCCTCCAATTATCCTTACCAACTCATCGCTGAGCGCCTCGCTTGATGCTATTATTGCTTCCCTGTCGAGCGGGTTAACTACTTTTAATATAGCATGGTTCTGGCACTGGCTCAACACATCCTGATCTATCTTGGATGGGCGTTGCGTTATAACCACTAAGTAAACCCCGAATTTCCTGCCCTCCGCTGCTATCCTGTTTATCAATGAGTGGGAAAGCGTCGATTTATTGGGGGGAGCAAACCTGTGGGCCTCCTCCACTATTACAACAACCGGGTATGGGTATTGGGGATTACCCAACTGCCTTACATAGTTTATTCTAGCCTTCAATATCCTGCTAAGAACATGATAAGCTATGTGATCTTGTACCTCATCGCTGACGCCCGCTAGATTTATCACGGAAACATGGCGGGGCCTCAATACATCGCTTAATGGAGTCGTGCGACCCCTATAGACGCCCGTTCTCGCCAGTCTCTTCAAGTAAACCCTCGCGCTAATTATCGCGCTACGTTGCCTGGAATCGCCGGCCGCCGACCTAAGCTCGCTCAATAATTGCTTGAATTTATCTGGCTCCACTACATTGTCCTCACCGATCGGCTGCTGAATCCTAAGCGCCCTTTGCACATCAGGCGCGCTGAGTGGGCGAGTCAGCAGTGAATTTATCAATCTAATCATCCCAATCACGGAGCCGGACTCGCCGGCCCCGTTTACCGTCTTGTATATTATCTTCATGAGGGAGTGAATCAAGTAAACCACGTGGCGTATTCTCGACGCGCCGGTTGGTACCCCGGCTATGGATGCTAATTGATCCGGTTCAACCCTCAACACGTTCATGGAGTACCGCTTATCCCCCACATGATGCTTCGCGGCTTTTATCACCGTTACTCCAGCATTGCCTAACTTCTTGGCGGAGTCCTTTATAGTTATATACTCGCCGTGAGGATCAAGCACTACTACCGTGGCTCCCAGCTTTAGGAGCTCCTCTATCAATAACACGGAGAGCCAAGTCTTTCCGCTTCCCGTGGCCGCTATTATCGCCATGTGCCTAGCCAAGCCCTTCTCGTCGAGGCACACCGGCACGTCTTGGGAAGCCAAGTAACCCACGCATAACTTGCCTCGTAGCCCCAAGTACTCCTTAATCAGCTGGGGGTCAGCCAATCTAACTGGAGTGCCGACGGGCGGGGGCGATCTAGGTAGCTTAAGCCCTGAGTCCTTGTATCCCAGCAGCATAACCGTGGCTATTATCGTTTCTATCAACTGCACCCCAACCGCGCTGCTCAGGGCATCGGCTGCCAGGTCCTCCCCTATCTTATAGGGTTCCCTGCTTATGTTGACCACGTACCCGAGGATCTCATAATTTAAATGCCTGTATGACACGTACTCGAATAATTGTACCTTATCGGCCATATCAGTTCTAATAGCGACCTTGACTTGGCTGGAGCCTATGTTGCCCACCACATAGCCTATTTCATCCCCCATTTAATTGTCGGGCTTCCATTCAAGTATATTAACAATTACGCTTATTATCGGGTAAACTCTCCTATCTAAAACTTTCAATAAATTCTAGTGTCAGTTATCAATAGGGCTCGAAATCAAGCCAGAAAGAAACACTTACCGCCAATGAGGCCAAGTAAATAATAGAGCTCATATGATGAGCATTGCCTTTCAAGGCAGGATAAGTTTTATCGCTAATCGGCTCGGCGCCCTTACCAGTCAATTCTTTAGGGACCTAGAACCAGCCCGGGGGTAGTTTACCCATTGCTACACTAAGTTAATAAGCGGAACACTCGAGCGATTAGTCTCATGTCGAGCGATCTCTTCAAGCTTGCGTCGACCATATTTCCAGGCGGAGTTAATAGTCCGGCCAGGGCCATGAAGCACTTGCCCAATCCCTTCTACGTTAGATCGGCGGAGGGGGCCTACTTATTTACCGAAGATGGAGGCAAATTAATAGATTATTGCATGGGATTTGGCCCGCTAATCCTAGGCCATAAGCACCCCGCTGTGCTCAAGGCAGTGCAGAATTGGCTTGAACGGGATTGGTTATATGGAGCCCCAACCAAGCTGGAAATAGATGAGGCGCGCAAGATAATGAATCATGTGAAGTCCATTGAGATGATCAGGTTCGTCAGCACCGGGACGGAGGCCACAATGAATGCCATCAGGCTAGCCAGGGGATTCACGGGCAGAAAGTATATCATAAAATTCGAGGGCAATTTCCATGGCAGTCATGATTACGTGCTTGTGAAGGCAGGCAGCGGAGCAGCTACGTGGGGAACCCCCACCAGCGCGGGGGTGCCCGATGAGGCGGCGAAGCTAACAATAGTGGTGCCGTACAACGACCTAGATGCGCTGGAGAAGGCAATGCGGGAAAGGGGAAACGAGGTGGCCGCCGTGATAATGGAGCCGATAGCCGCTAATTACGGCTTAATACCGCCTAGGGAGGGTTATGTTAAGGAGGTTAGGCGATTAACCGAGGAGCATGGGGCTCTCCTTATATTGGATGAGGTGGTGACCGGCTTCAGGGTTGGATTGGAGGGAGCGCAGGGTTTATTCGGGGTTAAGCCGGATCTAACCACGTTGGGCAAGATAATCGGGGGTGGTTTCCCGATAGGTGCCTTCGGTGGGTCTCGGGAAATAATGAGGCTGGTGAGCCCCCTTGGGCCTGTTTATAATGCTGGAACATTCAATGCGCATCCCATCTCAATGGTTGCTGGGCTTGCAACTATCATGGAGCTGGAGGGAGAGCAAGCGTATTCCGTCGCCAATGAAGCGGCGAAGCGGTTGGGTGAGGCAATCATAGACATCGGAGGGAGGGTTGGGCTGGATGTATGGGTCAATAGGGTTGCATCTATATTTCAGTTCTACTTCACTAAGAAACCCGTTGAATCCACCAAGGACATAACTGAAAGCAGTGAGAAGATGTACTTAAAGGTGCACGCAGAGGCATTGAAGAGAGGCGTCTACCTGGCGCCCAGCCAATACGAGGTTAACTTCACGTCGGCCGCGCATGACAGGGATGTAGTTGATTACACTATAAAAGCGCTAGAGGAGTCCTTTAAAGCCATTAACAATTGAACGCAACTGAAAAGTACCACACGATACTGGCGTGAACTTACCTCGTTCTCTTGAATGGGGCATCCCCGCCTCACGGTGGGGGGCTTGAGGTTGTGAGAGGGAGCCCCCCCTTCCACAGACGTTACTCCCCCAAGCCCAGAGGGTAGGCCCGGCCCTCATAGCTAACCCAAGAAAACGCGACTACTCCCATAAAAACTTGGTCATGGAGAGCCATCCGCTCACTCCAGCCCCCTAACCCCCAAAAGATTAAATTCCTACACTGGCCGCATTTTCGTGAACGATGAGAAGATACGAATAGCGGCAGCGCCGGGGCCCGTCTCGTACCCATTGGTGGCGTATTTGCTGGAGAGAGACGACGTGGAGCTCACTTTTTCCAAGGATAACACCAACGCAGATGCCATTTTTGATTCTACCGTGTCATTAATCAAGAGAGGGCTTAGAATAGACTATGTAACTGTTAGGGGGTTAATGGTGTTGACGCCGAACATGGGACGACGGATAGCGGTGCCCACAAATAGAGAGAGCTCCGTGATTTTAGCAAAGGCGCTCTCAGCTTCCAAGGGAGGCGTAGAGCTGCTGCCAGCAAGCGATCCTCTTGATGCAATGGCAGCATTGAAGAGGGGCTCAGCGGATAGCGCGGTGGTGACGGCAAACTTAGCTCCCGGAGTACGGTTTGAGGACTTGCTGAGCTTCGTTCCAGGCAGTTGCGGAGTCCACGTGAATGGAAGCCCAGAAGCCATTATCAAGGTATACGAGGAGGGAATTGCAATGCTGAGGAGGCCGGGCATTTCAATGAACATAGCCGCCAAGCTTCCGATCAACGTGAGGCCGGACTTCATAGATGGCATAATAAGATCGGTGGAGTGGGGCATTCGCAGGCTTGATTATCATGAGTTCAAGAACATTGTGTTATCACTGGATGCCTCCCTATAAGGCATCCCAATCCCCGCAGCAAAACATCAATGAACTTCTCCCTTATGGAGTAAATGTGCTTGGTCCAATTATTGAATGGCTCTGATGCCCTCTCTACCTTGGGGGTAAGGCTCATTGCCTCTTTCATAGCTATAATAGCATCAAGTATTTAAAGGGCTCCATCAATCGCGCGTCATTATGTCGCAGATAAGGGTAGAGGAGGTCAAGTCTTCGTTTGAAAGGGTGGGCCTGCACAGCCATATAAAGGGGTTGGGCATAAGGGATGGAAAGGTGCAATTCAATGCGGATGGATTCGTCGGCCAATCCGAGGCGAGGGAGGCAGCCTACTACGTGGTCAAAATGATAAAGAGCGGCAAGTTCGGCGGAAAAGCTGTGCTGATAGTGGGACCTCCGGGAACGGGGAAGACGGCGTTGGCAATCGGAATAGCCAGGGAATTAGGCTCCGACACTCCCTTCGTTCAAATGAGCGGCGCAGAGGTGTACAGCATGGAGATAAAGAAGACTGAGTTCCTGACGAGGGCATTGAGGAGGGCTATAGGCGTTAGGATTAGGGAGTGGAGGAGGGTGTATGAGGGCGTTGTGAAGGGAATGGATTACCAGTTGGGGAAGCATCCATATAATCCATACTCTCAAATACCGCGGGGAGCCGCCATCACCTTAAAGACCAAGGATGAGGAGAAAAGGCTCAGGGTATCCGCGGAGATAGCTGAGCAGTTGATAGAGATGGGCGTGGAGGAGGGGGATGTGATAATGATAGACGAGGAAACGGGAAGAGTATTCGTGGAGGGCAGGGAGGAAGCGGGGGGTGAGGGGCAGTATGATGTAAGCATCAAGAGGAAGATCGATGCGCCGAGCGGGCCCGTGTACAAGGAGCGGGAGATAACCAGGTTCTTCACGTTAAACGACTTGGATGTATACCAAGCTAGGCAGCAGGGATTAGTTGGGGCTATGCTGTTCGGATTCGCAAGCGAGGAGAGGGAGATACCGAGCGAGGTTAGGAAATCGGTTGATGAGTTCGTTATGAAGTTGATAAGTGATGGAAAGGGGGAGCTAATCCCCGGCGTCTTGTTCATAGATGACGTTCACATGTTGGACGTAGAGACGTGGGCTTACTTGTCCAGGGCAATGGAGAGCGAGTTGAGCCCAATAATAATAATGGCTACGAATAGGGGCTTAACCAAGATAAGGGGCACCGACATAGAGAGCCCTCACGGCGTTCCCCTGGACATGCTTGATAGGCTGGTGATAATTAGGACGAGGCCCTACAATGCGGAGGAGGTGAGGGAGATATTGAGGATCAGGGCTAGGGAGGAAAAGGTGGAGCTCAGCGATGAGGCATTGGAGGAATTGACAAAGCTAGGCGTGGAGGAGAGCCTTAGATATTCAATACAATTACTAGCACCAACTCAACTCAAGGCCAGCGAGACGGGAAGGAAAAGCATCTCCAAGGACGACGTTGAGTATGTTAAGAAACTGTTCCTTGGCGTCAAGGAAAGCGTCAGGTACGTGAAGGACTATGAGAATTACTTCTTAAAGTGACGCAATACACTCACGCTATAGGTGTCTTGCCGATATTGTATAACATCACAGATCGACCTAATAATGTTCCTCCAAAAAGGAGGGCTCCATGAACCCATATTTTTAAAGTGGAGCAGCTTGAATTGAGGATCATATGCCCCTTAACCTAATCAATGTTAAAAAGGGAGTAAAGTATTCATGCCGTAAATGCGGCTTCATTACTTCCGCCGTTACTTGGATGTGGAAGTGCCCCCGCTGCGGTTACCCGCTGAACCTTGAGTTCGACGTGGAAAAGCCGAGGGCTGCAACGAGCAGGGAATTAATTAAGGTGCTTCCAGTGAAGAGAACCGTAGATTTAGGCGAGGGGTACACGCCGCTCATAAGGCGGGGAGAATACGAGCTCAAGATGGAGGGATTGAACCCCACGGGCTCTTTTAAGGATAGGGGATGGAGCATAGCCGCATCAATAATTGACGCGATGCTGGTGGAGGACTCCAGCGGCAATGCAGGCGTTTCCTTATCGGCGTATAGTAGAGGGGCCGGCGTTAGGGCTAGGATATACGTGCCCCACAACGCATCCCCCGCCAAGAAAGCCTTGATGAGGTTCCTTGGATCCGAGGTGGTGGAAACGGCGGATAGATCCGAGGCCGCCGTGGCTGCGTTGAATGATCGGGACGGCGTCTATGTTGGTCATTCATGGAATCCATTCTTCCTAGAGGGCACTAAATTGATCGCCTACGAATTACTATATCAAGCCAAGGCCTTGGAATCCATAGTGATGCCCCTGGGCAACGGCACGCTCCTGCTCGGCTTATATAGGGGATTCCAGGAAATGATCGTGGAGGGATTGATCAAGGACATGCCCAGATTCATAGCGGTGGAGGCTCAAGGTTTTTGCTCAGCCTTCTCCGAGTTAACGGGGCAGCAATGCATTGGCAAATCCACGCTGCCGGAGGGTATAATGGTTGGAAAGCCTCCCAGGCTGGATCAAATAATCGATGCGGTGAAGAAGAGCGGGGGAGAGATAAGGGTGGCTGGGGATAATGATGTGATCGCTGGACTCAGGATCGCCGCCTCCCTTGGACTCATCGTGGAGCCCACCTCAGCGGTGGTGTTCATGGTAAAGCCGGCTCCAGGCATGGTGCATATAGTAACGGGGACGGGGTTGAAGACCGCCGACGTAATTCAAAGGATATTGAGTTAAGCCCCCCTCCGGCTTCCTCTTAAACTAAGATGCTAGCTTGTTTACTGTTTGAACTACTTCATCGTACGGCGGTTCCTTGCCTGGATCATCTGAGTGCCACACGTACTTTATGGTATGGTCCGGCGCTATTATATAGACCGCCCTCTTCGCCAAGTACTTAAGGCCCAATAAGTTGGGCAGCACCTCATCATAGTCGGCTATCACGGTTTTATTGAAGTCCGACGCCAAGGTGAAGTTCAACTTGTTCTGCTCCTTAAAGGCCTTCAATGCAAACGGCGAATCCACTGAGACCGCTATTACGTTGGCCTTAGCCTTCTCCAGCTTAAACATGCTATCCCTGAACGTGCACAGCTCCTTAGTGCACACGCTCGTGAAAGCGCCCGGGAAGAAGAGCAGAACAACGTACTGCCCCCTCCCGAGCACGTCGTATAGATTGACTTTCTTTAGATCCGTATCCAACAACTCGAAATTAGGCGCTTGGTCACCTACTTTTAGAGGCATGAATCGATCGCCTAACCCCCTCATTTAAACATTTCATTCACGACCAGGCAAGCTAACGAGCCCACGCCTCGTGAGATCTCAATGCGTAAAAACTATGATGCAATTATACATGGATGCTCAATCCATGGGCCTCACCGAAGCCGTCAAATCATTGAAGCACGTTTAACCGGGGCTCGGCCATCCATTGATCAAGGCAAGTCCACGCTTGGGTAGGTCATGGGGAGCTTAATTCACCTCTCCAAAACCGGAATCCAAGGCTTAATTGCTAGCCATGGCTTCGTTTTCTGGGCCTCAATGACTTAATCATTTGATCAACTCTCCTCAACTCTGATATCAACTCCACCGCCTTCTCCGCGTCCCCTACGGGTCCCGTCCTTAGCTCTATTATGAATTGATGAACAGTGGATCCGGGGAGCCCCATATCGTTAAGCGCGCCAACCAAGTATGACCTATACGACTCCAGGAAATTAATTGCCGGCTTCACGTATAGTGAAGAGAAGCGAGCATCGCTTAATAGATCATCCTCCATTGTTCGCGATCGGCGAAGGAACACCCTGGCCGCTTCTCGCCCCATCGCTACGTAATCACGAACCGCATCGCCGTTTACCAACTTATCGTGGTGTTCATCATGTTGCCCGCTTCTCGATACCTTAATAGAGCGGGGCCCCAGGCTCAGCATCACCGCGGTCAGTGGGGTTACCTTGAGCCTAACCGACATTTGAAGGACGGTGGCGGTTCTCCGCCTATGAATTGCCACGTAGTCACTCACTAATTCGCGTAGCACTGGATCCCTTGGGGACTTAGCCAGGGCCTTGCCGGAGTATAGATCCCCCAACCAATTATACCTGCGGGCTAGGTCCTCCTTAATTCTATTTATCTTAACCGCGTCTATGGTTCCATTCACTACAACGCCGGCCTTTCGGAGTTCTTCCATGGCCCGTGCGTTGCCTGACTTAGCAAGCGAGGCGGAGTGGAGCAGGTATATGTCTCGCTCGTGTAATTCGCTTATCCTCAATGCTATTGAGTACCGAATGAACCTGGCGAGCAATTTATCGCTCCTCAACACGGCTATCGATGATTGAGTTAAGTACTTGTAAGAATACACGTCGTTGGTAAATCTGACGCCGCTGGGGCCCCTCTTCCTCATGGCCCACGCGATATACCTAGCGGTGGTCTCGCCTATCGTCCCTGCCTCAACCTTCGGCGTTCGCTTAACTCGACTCGTCAAGCCATCGTGAATTAAAGTCAGCGTCGTGGCATCCACGATCCGGCGCCTCAGCATGTATCGCGGCACGTATTGATGCAGCTCTCCCTTTCTAGCCCTCGACATGAGCAGTGATGATTTCCTGGTCCCAGGCACCATGAGGCTACTGCCCGTTATTTTCTTGGCTACCCTCCTAGCTATCGATGTGGAGCCATATGATGGCTTGAACAAGAATATAACGGATAATTCATAGACTATGCCATTTATTAACGCGTACATCAATGAGTTGAATCCCGTGGGTAATCCAAGTATGAATGCCAACGCATTGGCTGCGCCGAATATGATTGCTGACAAGACTATTATCCTGACCACGAATACGCCGAATATGTTGGGTAATGCCTTTATTTCATTGATTGCACTCACCAAATAATCGCTATTAACTGCATCATAATAGCTCATCAACTCACTCGTGTATGCAATGCCTATCATCTTGGGCCCAATGCCCCAATCGCCCCAGCCCCCCAGGCCAGTACCGTATATCACTGCGCTGATGGAGTACGTGAGATCCTCGTTTCCCTCGTTGGAGCACGTTATGGTCACCACGCGTTGAGTTAAGTCGCTGGGCGGGGCTGGGCGTGGAGGCTCACTGATCGAATCCACCCCTAGTTGGCGCGCTATGTAATCGTATAGCCTAGCTAATTCCGCTATGTACCGGCCTAGATTGGCCTCCTCGTAGATGGCTCTGGTTGAGGTTGTGTAATTGCATCCTTTTATCGATACATTTCTTGAGTAAGTCCATAACGTGTTCTCCACGGTCTCGTTTGGGGCGAGCCTCTCCGTCCATTTCAATTCAGTATACCCATTACCGTTTTGGATGTAGTAACGCGAGGGAGGGGATGAGTTGAGCCACATCCATGCCCCCACGGCGTAACTGTCATTTCTTATAACGTGAAATGGGGGAGGGCCAACCTCGATCTCATACACTCCATTGGATTGATTTATGGCGGGGGAGACCCTTATATTCAACCATAGGTAATACGTGCCATTTACCGCTAATTCTCCGCTGGGCACGGGGGAGGCAGAGGTGGGGGTAATCAATGCGAACCCTTGCCTGCCCACGTATCCCGTGATCAACCAACCAGAATACCCCGTCGCGTATAGGAGGTCCATGGGCGATGAAGGCAATTGCGCGGGGAAGCGCATTGAGGGGGGCTTGAGACCGTACACCGAGGCGGCTGCAGTGCTCGCCACGAACCCCATAACTACGGCGATTATCAGCAGCGAGAGCCCAAACGATCTGGTTTTTCCTATAATTATCAGGGGAAGCGATAGTGCCATGATGCACTGGCCGCAGTAAGCCGATATTCTGACAACCTCTACGATGGTGTTAAATATGGCCAGCATTACTTGACTTAAATGCATGGATGTATATACTATGAACGATAAGGGATCCAGGAACTTGCCCAACGCCTCCAATCCATAGTAGTATTGCTGGGATGGAACGTTAGCGCCGGCGAGCACCACTATGGCTATTATGTTTCTGGCTGTCAGCACCGTCGATAACGTCAATCCAGCAGCGATGGATGATCTATACATGGCCAGCCAAGAATCTCGGATCTCAGACAGCTCAAACGCTGACCCAGCGCTCATTGGGGATCCGTTCATCAAGAGAGGCAGCGATATGAAGAATATGCATGAAGCCACGACGAGCAGCGCCTCCCGCAGCTTAATTCTACGCCTCCAGAATCCAATTACTATTACTGAAGCCGCCTCCAGCGACAAGGCTAATTCATTAAGTTGCATGGCTTGCTAATTGAATGAAGGGGGATATCAATAATTTTCTAATCATTAATAAGGACTCCGCGCCTGGATTCACATTGGCTCCCAATCCATTCGCAACGTAAAAAATGACATACATCAATACATAGAAGGTGGCTATTCCAATGAATATCCATTTAAAATTATTTATGGCCTCGTAAAGACCGCTCATCCTACCCCACGACGTCATGCTTAACTTAGACTCGAATATCTTATATATGCCAGCCAATATCAACATCCACATGCTGAGCCCCCCTATTATTGAAATCACGTTAAACGCATCGCTCAAAAACGGCGTTATCAAGTTGTTCTCTATGGATTGAGGATTTATTCCGGTCGAGTTCCCAGTGTAGTTCCCACTGGCATGAGCCAGGAGGGCCGCCGATAAAGCCATCACTAGGATGGCGGCGACGATTCTCCATATCATTGGATCAAGGCAGAACAGCGGTATTAACCCTTTCGTGGAACGGGAACCATTGTAGGGCCGAATCAATCATCGCCCTAGACGCCATTCCCCACAAGGAAGAAGTTTCCCTTACAGGGAGGACCGATCAATCGCTTCCAAGCTGATCCGATTCCATTAGGGAAGTAATGGATTGACTAGTAAATTGAATTTGTGGATTAGCGCAACTTAAAAGCATGGGATCTACAACTATTGATTCTTCTCTAGGTCTATCATTACATGATCTTTTAACGGACCTCTGATCAGCATTGCCCTGGCTGCTCCACCCAATGTCTGGGGAGGCAGGGCCTGGGTTAGCCAACGAATGTCCTCCTCGCTTAGGTTATAAATGGATGCAATGGAGGCGACGTAGGGATCGGGGCCGGCTAGCAATATATTGAATGGAATATTCTGGACCGCCTCAGGCGATATATCACCCAGTTCCTGCGTTATAAGGAAAATGCCCAGGCCGAACTTCCTGGTTCCCCTCACGTAAAGCTCCATCAACCTATTGGACAGGACGTAGTACGCTTCATCTATCACCAATAATCTCCTTCTCCCCGCGTTTCTGCTCAATATATAACCATATATATGGTCGATCCACTGCAGCATAAGGAACCTAGTTACGTCGGGGCTAGCCGCCACTCCCCTGAACGTTATTGCTGCTGGGGCCGATACTATATCGTCCAGCCCCGTTGATTCGGATCCCTCTATCGCCTCGCCTATGCGTTCATACACATTAATCAACCTAGCGTCCTGGGACACAGCCATCAGCCTCTTAATTCCATCCTTGTTATCCTTGATCTCGCCTCCAGCGTATGCCAGCTCCAAGTCCTCTATTATCTCTCCAATTGAATTGACTTGGAAGGAGAGGGAAATGCCCTCAGCTATCCTGCTAATTCTCTCGGTCCTTGTAACGCCGCCTAAATCGAACATGTTTATCATTTGCCTAGTGACGTCGATCTCCTTAATGCCCCTCACGCTGGCGTACTCGCCGTGGGGATCCACCACTATAGGTATTATATTTCTCGACATAAGTCTAGCGAGGAGGGTCTTCATGGTCCATGTCTTCCCCATTCCGGTGGGTCCCACTATGAGCCCATGCATGTTAGGCAATAAATCCATGTCCACATTGATGGGATTGCCCTGCCTATCCCTGCCTATCCGTATTGAGCCACTGCCTGACTCCTCTGCAGCCCTAAACGGTAAGTATATCATGAGGTCCCTGCTCAAGCCGTCGCTCATGAACTCCGCCGGCCTAGCGAATAGATAAGGGGCTGGCAAGCGGCGAGTGTATCCGGGGCCCATCGGTGATGCGGAGAGGACGAGCAGCTTTATAGGTAACTCGCCCGAGTTAATTCTATTTATTACATTCCTCCACTTGATCGCATCGAAGTAGTACTTCCCCATCTCCCTAACCACATTTCCTTCATTTGCCTTATGATACATTTTCCTAGCCTTGCTTTGAAGATCTGGGTTTCCTTGAAACATGACGCAGTACGAATCAATTCCATTACGAGCCAAGGAGAGCGCTCGCAGCGAGTCGTCGTCTATATCCTTGAACGCGTTGTCGTTAGATTTCATCGCATAATTGAAAGGAAGATCAGAGGACACCCACTTACCTCTATATATGCCATAAATGAAGAATGATGCTACCGAGGCAATCATCAATAGTCCAGGTACGCCGTATATGGCGAAGTACATCAACGATGCTGCAACCAATGCGGAATGCTTCACAGTTAACTTTATACCCCTCATGCCGTAAAATTCCCTCAAGTCCGCATTATCCAATCGCTTCCTTACCACGAAGTACTCCCCCAATATCCTCTCAATCGACAGGAACCTGGCCCGCGCAATTGCCATATCATCTACAGCGATTTTCAACCCTATGCGAACCATGATCTTGCCTCCCATGACAATGAACGAAACTAGGACATTGTCATCCAATTGTAGCCTCTGAATCAATTCCGTGATTAGCGCGGCATAGCTTTTCCCGCTCATTCTACTTGAATTGAATAATGGCTCCAGAAAATAGAACACATTTATCACGCCGCTGCCCACGTCGTATACATAGTCATTCTTTATCGTGGATAACGGCATCGCCTTCCCATCGAAGAGACCAAGCAACAGGGGTAGCGAGTAACTTCCCGTTGCCGCCAATAGGGGTAAAATCGCCAATATCATTGGTCTATATAGCATGGCCACTACATGTATTGCTATAACGGACGCCAGTATCAAGTTCAGTCTATTATGCATAGGCCAACTACTTAAATAGATCATCCGGTAGGTCGTCTATTGTGGTCAATTGGGGGAGGTCGTCTTTTTTCCTCTCTGCATCGACACGCTTCCTCCTGGGCAGCTTAATTATGATCAGTTTTTCATTCTTCCTCCCGCCGCCCAATGCCTCATCTATATCCCACTCCTTGGCTCCCAAGCCCAAATACGCTTGCCTCACCGCGTTTGAATCGTACTTCCCATTGCTCAGATAATCCATCAATGCAATTTCATCCCTTCTCCACAGAAAAAAGGCAATGATCGCCGCGTTACCCTTGCTTAGCAATGCATTCACATCGCTCGCATCATAGCCATTCAAGACATCACGTAGCATTTTAAGGCATTGCTCACGCAGCTTACCGCATTTCTTCGCCATGCTCTTCTCGTAATTTCGTCTGAAGGCCGCGACCTTCCTTACTTTATCCATGCGTTTCATGGATATACTGCTCAGGTCTCGTCTCATTCTTTCATTAAGCTCGTCCAATTTCCGCTCATTCACTGGGGACACCTAATCGATAACCAAACCTGCAGGAAGCTCGCCAGCTCTGGATCGATTTGCCTCACCTCCCCCACTATGTCATCTGCCGTTATCTTGGAGAGTATCTTCTTCGTCAATTCATCATCTCCCAGCAGCTCTATTAGGTCCCTTGTCAACCTCATGGCTCTCCTGACCTTACTGTCCTGGCCTTTTTCCTTGCTGGACTCCTTCACTTCATCGCCCAATACATCGCCCAATCTATTCAATCTCTCCTGCTTGTTGGAAATCATAACCTCACCCCCATCAACTGCTCCGCCTGCTTCGATACTTGCTTGACGACGCTGGTTATGGCTGACGTAAAGCCATCAGTCCTGTAGTGAATCGCCAATGCGCCGTTATTTGTATAATATCTGGCATAATGATCAAACGGTATCCTCATCGCCTCTCCGTTATTAACGTACTTCCTGGAATAGTCAGCTAATGGATCGTTATCCACCGCTATCATATTGACGATAGTATTTATGACGCCATATCCATCGTAGAAGCCCATCACTTCCTTATACAATTTGGTCAGGGAGTCTATCGATGATTCGCTGGGTTCCATTATTAGGTTAACTATGTCGGAGAAGGCTATCAGTGTATGATGTATCGACTTATCCATGTTTGCCGGGAAGTCGACCAGCACAAGCTTTACTCCATTTCTTGAAAGGTCGATTATTAATCTCTCGAATCTGGCCGCCACGGCATACCTATTGGCGCTGAAGAGGAGGAAATATCTATAGTCAAGGTCGCCCGGCGGGATTATTGAGACGTTCTTATGCTCCTTCGATTCATGTATCTTAAGCTTGGCGCCCGTCGCCAAGTAGTTCAAGATGCCGTCGTCATTATCGTCTATTCCATGCAACTTGCTAACAGTGTTATTCCCGTCGAAGCCCAAGTCCACCACCGCCACCGGGGCATCTATTATTGCAGCCGCGTTGGCCACTATGGTGCTCTTGCCGACCCCGCCTTTGGATCCACTGGTGAAGGCAAGAACCTTGGCACTTGGCCTTATCATGTCGATAATCAATTCAAATGCATATTAATAGTTGATGCATGATGGGAATCAATGATGAATGAAGCCGCAAAAGAATCGTGGATCGTCTGGAAAAGATTTATTAACGGTATTCTATCGTAATGGAGTATAATGTCGTCCCATCGTTCGAGGAGAAAAAAAGATGAATTGATTGCCCGGCGGGCCTTGGATCATGAATTAGTGCCCAAGGCGGAGCTCGTTTCAATGGATGAGGCTAAGGCTATACTGAAGAAGCTGAACGTTGCACCTTGGCAATTGCCGTGGATAAGGGCACAAGATCCCCTCATAAAGGCCCTAGGAGCGAAGCCGGGGAGCGTTGTTAGGATATATAGGAAATCCCCCACGGCTGGGGAAATAATATTCTACAGAATAGTGGTGTCGGGTTGACCCGCATGAAGAAGGGATCGCTAGCACTTCCATACCTGACTAAGGCCGATGATGTGGGGCTTTTCCCCTCCACCAACGATAGATGGACCATAGTGGAGTCCTATATAAGGGAGAATGGATTGGTTAGGCATCAAATGGATTCCTTTAATGATTTCCTGGACAATAAGCTGCAGAAAATGGTTAAGGAGATGGGAAGCGCCGAGATGAATGTCAAGGGCATCTCCCTTATAGTGGATAAAGTGGAAATAGGCAGGCCTAGAATTAAGGAGTCAGATGGAATAGAAAGTATTATCTATCCCATGGAGGCAAGGATGAGAAACACCACGTACGCCGCTCCGATGTACATGCGAATGACCTTGGTGGTGAATGGCGAGGAGTATCCAAGCGAGAGGGTGTACATAGGCGACATGCCCATCATGGTGAAATCCAGGTATTGTAACCTAATGGGATTGAAGCAAAACGACCTGCCCAAAAAGCTTGAGGATCCAGATGACCCTGGCGGCTACTTCATAATAAACGGAAGCGAGAGAGTTGTGGTGGCGCAGGAAGACCTATCCCTCAATAAGCCCATCTACGAAATAGACCAAAGGGGCGGCACACGGGTATATATGGCCACGATAGTATCGATAGGGCCCGGCTATAGGACCAAGGCCACGGTGGAATTACATAGGGACGGCGTCATATATGTTCAATCGGTTGGATTGTCCATAAAATTGCCATTCCCAATAGTAATGAAGGCGCTCGGCATGGAGACTGATCAAGACATAGTTACGGCGATAAGCGATGATCCCGATATACAGAACGAATTGATGGCATCCCTCGAGAGGTCAAGCCAAGTTGCCGCTACAATAGACGATGCAAGGGATTACATAGGGGGCAAGATAGCCATAGGCCAGTTGAGGGAAATAAGAATTGAAAGAGCATTGTCGACCCTGGACAAGTATTTCCTGCCCCACCTAGGCACTGCCCCGGATCCCGAGGTAAGAATGAAGAAGGCGCTCCTCCTAGGACAAGCAATAAAGGGGGTGGTCGAGCTTTACCTGGGTAGGAGGAAGCCGGACGATAAGGACCACATGGCCAACAAGAGGGTAAGGCTGGTCGGCGACCTAATGTCGCAATTATTCAAGACCGTGTTTAACCAATTCATGCAGGACTTAAGAAGTCAACTGGAGAAGTACTACGCTAGGGGCAAGATACCTAACCTGGCCACAATAGTAAGAGCCGACATAATGACGGAGAGGATAAGGCATGCCCTATCCACGGGCAACTGGGTTGGAAATAGAACCGGAGTGACGCAGATGCTGGACAGAACCAACTATCTATCCACAATAAGCCACCTGCGCAGGGTTTTGTCATCACTGGGAAGAGGACAGCCCCACTTCGAGGCCAGGGATCTTCATCCCACCCAATGGGGCAGGCTATGCGCGGTGGAGACGCCCGAGGGCGCCAACTGTGGATTGGTGAAGAACATGGCGCTCCTAGCATCAGCGACCGTTGGGGTTGATGAGAAGGACGTCGAGGACATGCTCTACGAAATGGGCGTCGTGGACATACTTACAGCGAGAAGAAACGGCATGAAGGGCAACGAGGTTTTACTCAACGGTAGATTGATAGGGATACATGAAGACCCAAGACAATTGGTGTCAAAGCTAAGGGAGATGCGGCGGAGAAATGAGATAAGCAAGGAAATAAACGTGGCCTACATAGATGAATTGAAGGAAGTCAGGGTGAACTGCGATTCGGGCAGGTTAAGGCGCCCGCTCCTAGTGATAGAGGGAGGCAAGCTCAGGCTGAAGCCGGAGCATATTGATAACTTGAGGAAGGGGACGTGGACGTGGAGCGATTTGGAGAAGAACGGCATAATAGAGTACCTAGACGCCGACGAGGAGGAGAATGCATTGATAGCGATAGAGCCTGGAGAGGATCTAAGCAAGTTCACTCACATGGAGATATACCCATCCGTTATGTTGGGGGCAATCGCATCCATTATACCGTTCTCAGAGCACAATCAATCGCCGAGGAACATATATGAGGCCGCCATGGCAAAGCAATCCCTAGGCATGCCCGCCTCGAATTTTAGATATAGAATGGACTCTAGGGGCCACTTACTTCTATATCCGGAGCGACCGCTGGTGACCACTAGGGGGGCCGAGCTGGTCGGCTACAGCAAAAGGCCCTCCGGCCAGAACGCGGTGGTCGCGTTGATATCATATACTGGTTATAACATGGAGGACGCCGTAATAATAAATAAGGCATCGATAGAGAGGGGGATGTTCAGAAGCATATTTTATAGAACATATGAGACGGAGGAGATAAGGTATTCCGGCGGGGAGACGGATAAAATAGAAATACCATCCCAAAGCACAAGGGGGTATAAGGGCGCGGACGTGTACTCGCACCTGGATGAGGACGGCATCATAATACCCGAGGTGCTGGTGTCGAGCAATGAGGTGTTGATAGGGAAGACCAGCCCACCGAGGTTCTACGGCGCCTTCGCCGAGGAGACTCTTAAGAAGGAGCGGCGAGATTCCTCCATAACGGTGAGGAGGGGAGAGAGGGGCATAGTGGATAGGATACTAATAACCGAGAACAGCGAGGGCTATAAGTTGATAAAGGTAAAGGTCAGGGAAATACGCAAGCCGGAGCTGGGCGATAAATTCGCTAGTAGGCACGGCCAGAAGGGGGTGGTAGGCATGGTATTGCCCATGGAGGATATGCCGTTCACTGAGAGCGGAATAGTGCCGGACATAATAATTAATCCGCACGGCATGCCTAGTAGAATGACTATTGCGCAATTAATGGAGGCTATAGCGGGCAAGGTATCATCAATGACTGGTCAGTTAGTGGATGCCACTCCATTTGAGGGGGTAGACGAGAAGACGCTGCGCGATGCATTGATAAGGCTTGGCTTCAGGTGGTCCGGCAAGGAGGTAATGTACAGCGGCATAACAGGGGAGAAGCTAGTGGCAGATATATTCGTTGGGGTCATTTACTACCAGAAGCTGCACCACATGGTTGCCGACAAGATACATACTAGGTCGACCGGCCCCGTCCAGATACTGACCAGGCAACCCACTGAGGGAAGATCCAGGGAGGGGGGATTGAGGCTCGGCGAAATGGAGAGAGACGTGCTGATCGCACACGGCGCATCCGCTCTGCTTCACGAGAGATTAGTGGAATCAAGCGATAAGTACACAATGTATGTATGCGAGGATTGCGGGATGATAGCTTGGTACGATTACCACAAGGGTCGCCCTGTATGCCCCATACACGGCAATAAGAGCAATATATCGAAGATAGTGGTGCCGTACGCATTTAAGTTGATGCTGCAGGAATTGATAAGCCTAGGAATATACCCCAAGCTGGAGTTATCCGATTTCATAGAGGAGCACAAGCCAGAGTGACCCGCCAATTCGATTTGCGGCGATAATTCCGGCAATTATCAGCTCCTGGTCTTCATTTGATTGACGTAAACATTATACAATTCATAGAACATCCTCTCGTGTTCCCTGTAATCAATGAAGAATCTCTTGGGCACTTTGTCGTTAATGAATATTATGCCCTCCATCTCCAATAGCTTTCTCTTTATATTCACTGCATTACTTATAGCTGGATTATGTATTGAGTACCCCCCTATGTTCCCATCCGATTGAATCACCCTATGGCACGGCACCAGCACTGGAATCGGGTTCTTAGAGAGAAGCAACCCCACCAATCTAGGGCTTATGCCTAGGAGCTTACCCATTGCCGCGTATGATGTTACCTTTCCCCTAGGAATGGCGAGCAGCGCTATCATCAATAACCCCAACATGTTGGCAGGTATCTCTATCATGCTCAACACCTCCACAACGCTAGGCTGCTCGAACCTATGCTTGGAGACCTCCCTGACGAACCTGGCGCTGACTATCTTGCCATTACCATTCCTGCACAACTGCAGCGAGTGGCCGAGCCCATCCAAGGCTTCATTAATGCATCGCTTTACCACAGTTGACCAACTGATAGTAACTGATTTATAAATCATTTTGCCTGACACCAAAAACATGGAGTGTGGGGTCAGAATTAAACTGAGGTTCGCCGGCGTGCTAAAAATATTCGCTGGGGATAACGAAATCGATATTGAGATGCCATGCGGTTCATCAATTAAGGACTTAATAGCAAAGCTGGGCTCAAGCAATCCCAAGCTGTTATCTAGGTTAATGAGTGGAAAGGAATTGATGCCTGACATATACATAGCCGTAAACGATGTGGATGTCAGGCTGTTAAAGGACTTGGCAACGCCTCTCAAGGATGGAGACACAGTATTGTTCCTATCATACATACATGGCGGTTAACAATGATGATAAATACAGATCTGGGCCCGCTTGACTTTCAAGTAATTACTATAGTCCTCGACGGCGATGCCACGAACGACGACGTGAAACGGATAATGGAGTCCGTGAAGGCCGACGTATACGTAGTAATGAACGCATCGGCCGCGCCGAGGGACGTGGACATGCTTTATTACCTATACTTCGCGCTTAGATCCAAAGCAGATGGAAGCGCGTTCGCCAAGGACCCAAACATGGAGGCTCTGGCGCTGAGCCAATGCACGCTCCAGATAAGCGAGGCCATAGAGAAAGCCTCGCCGCTTGGCCACAACGTCATAACTATAGCCGCGCTATCCAGAGAACGCGTCGAGATCCATTTAGGCGGGGATAGATTAATCGGTTCGGCCACCCGGCTGAGAAGCAATGATTGCTCGCGGCAAACCGTTCTACTTAAATTGATGGATAAATACTAAAGAAAATATGTCCTTAACGTCGAGGGAATTATTCAATTATGAAAAGCGGCGAATCATTCATTCAAGTTCAGTGGATTATGGGAGCGCCGACGATTCCCGGTTTTGAGGTGGAGGTCGGCCGTCAGGAATTAGGGGATCAGAGTTGCAGGGAGCCTCATTCCAGCTTAAATGTAGTGAGGGCCTCGGCGTTGGATTGCCTTGCCAGTTAACGCAATGCCGGATCAGAACTTTAAAATAGGGGTTTCTTATCAAAATGGTATGGGTGTTAGGCTGGAAACTAGGCAGTACCTAGTCCCGGTGATCTCAACAATGCTGATATGGGGACTGGAGTATTATGATATTATAATATATTCATCACTTGCATATATAATTCAACCGCTCTTTTTCTCCAGCTCCCCATTAATTGGATTATTGGAAGTATGGGGTGCTTTCGCTTTATCCTACCTGGTGAGGCCCCTTGGCGCCGTGATATTCGGTCACTTAGGCGACACGCGGGGACGTAGGTACACCACGATATTAGATGCGGGATTGATAGGCTTGGCCGCCGTGGTGATAGGCCTTCTACCCCCGTATTCGGCAATAGGATTGGCCGCGCCCCTCGCGTTTTACTCCATGAGGATACTGCAAGGATTATCGCTGGGAGGGGAGGCTGGAGGGGGGGCGACCTGGGCTATGGAGGTTGCCCCGGCTCGTCTCAAGCCAATTTTGAATGGAATAATGTACAGCGGACTCTCTTGGGCAGTATTTCTCTCCTCATTCATGGTATTGGCGATAAAGGGGGCGTTGCCTCCGTCTGCATTTAAGGTGTGGGGGTGGAGGGCAATATACGCCTTCGGCGCAGTACCCGCATTGATAGCCTTAATAATTAGGCTGAGCGGCGTTGAGTCGCCGGAATGGGTTGAGGCAAAGCGGGCTGGCAAGTTACCGAGGCTCCCCCTGGCCTCAGTGGTAAGAAGGCATTGGAGGGCTCTATTGATAGTTATTCTGATAAACCTTGGATTAACTATGTACTACTACGGCGGCACTGGATTCTGGAGCTACGCAATACCGAAGCTTATTGCCCCGCATGTTGGGGTAACCCCATCAAAAGCGCTCGACTTCGCCTTGACCTTAAGCATGTACGGAGGAATTGGAGCCGTAATAGGGGAAATACTGAGCGGATTCGTGCTGAGCAAGATCGGCATTCGCCCCCTCTTCATTGCCTCCGCGATTGCGTTGATGATTATCTCCCCGCTGGGCGTTGATTTATCGTTTAGTTTCAATCCGCTGGCTCCCTTGATGTCATTTATAATGGGCATATCATTCGGCTTGGCTGCCGCGCCCCAAACGCTGTACTTCACATCCCTCTTCCCGGTGGAGGCTAGATGGAGTGGGGTGTCCTTTGGATGGAACGTGAATGCAGCCATTGGACCATTATCCACGCTTCTAGTGCTTCTATTAATGCAGGGAGCCCCAAGCGCCGCCGCGTTCGCCAGCTCGGCCGTCATGATGATAAGCGCGGCATTGGTGGTAGCGGGGGCAATCCCATCATTGAAGCACAGCCAGTGATGTCGATCCTCCATAAATCCAAAATATTCCCCAGCCCTTCCTCAAGCGCTGAGGGATGAAAGCCAAATGCTCTCAGTTACTAAGTTAATGCTAGGATTGAGGAGAAAATCAACTTAATTTAAGGCGGACGCCCATTCACGGCTAACCAGCGCATCTTTTAAAACACGCATAGCATTGCCTGGACCGTGATGAGTCAGAGTTACTCGTATCGATGAAGATAAAAAGGCCCTGTGGGGGGCCGCTGAAAGTCTTAGTGCAAAATTAATTCGGTGAGATATCCTCCATTTTGGGGGTAACTGGTTTTTGAGTGAAGTAATAATCCATGCCCGCCCATAATTAACTTGAAAACGCGTGGTATACGTACGCGGATTTTAGCGGCACATTGAAAGCCACTACGTGAACCACCCGACCTAGGCCTCAACGGCACGCGGTGAAAGAACGGCAAACCTAGTCCTTTAGGGCTTGGGAGCGGATTGGCTTGCGGTCTTTAGTCAAATTTTTAAATGGTGAATATTATGTCCTTTTTATGGCTAGGAAGATAATTTATAAGAGGAAGACCCCAAGCGGCGAAGTAAGGAGATCTAGAATAAAGACTGGCGGGGGCATTGCCAAGTGCGCTGTGTGCGGTAAGCCCATTAAGAAATCCAGCAGGCCCTTTGGGGGTTATATTTGCGGTGATTGCCTTAACACCGCGCTGAAGCTCAGCGTTCTTGTCTCCCAGTGATTTAAATGGGGGTCATCGCCATAAGCGGCGAGGCGGCCAGCGGGAAAACTACTGTAGCTAGGCTGCTGGCGTGGAAGCTCGGCTATAGGGCTGTTTCCATAGGTGAGCTGTTCAGGAAGGTAGCTCAGGAGAGGGGGGTATCATTGATAGAATTGCATAGATTGGCCGAGTCTGATCATTCAATAGATAGAATGGTTGATTCATACGCGTTGGGGGAGGCTAAGATGGGCAATGTAGTGATAGAGGGTCACTTAGCAGCGTGGGTGTTGAAGGATGTTGCCGACATTAAGGTTTACTTGAAGGCTGATGAGAACATTAGGGCAGCTCGATTGGCCAACAGGGATGGGAGGGGCATAAGCGATGCAATGAGTGAGATAAGGGATAGGGAGGATTCCAATAGAAAGAGGTATAAGGATATCTACGGCTTCGATGTGAGGGACTTATCGATTTTTGACCTAGTGATAGATACTACACGGATAGACCCGCCCAATGTGCTGGGCGTAATATTAGAATATGTAAGGCAATTAATCCCCTCCCCCGCGCTAGGCGAGGATTATTCTTCCAACTTCAAACGGGAGGGGACCCGATAGAGACTTAAACCCACTGAAGCCCCACATGCCAATGCTCATAGCTGATTTATCGTTGCCGGACGTGCTTAAGTCATTCATAGAGGAAAAGCGCAATGCCAAGCTACTCTACCCTCCCCAGGAAGAAGCTGTGAGAAGAGGCATATTGAGCGGCGAGAGCGTGGTGATGGTAACATCAACCGCTAGCGGGAAGACCTTCCTAGCGGAGGTGGCGGCCATAAGCAATGTGCTGATCAACGATAGGAAGACCATAGTAACGGTGCCTCTAAAGGCGCTGGCATACGAGAAATTGATGGATTTCAAGGCATACGAGGAACTGGGGATAAGGATAACTGCATCCACTGGGGAATACGACAGCGATGATAGGTGGCTGGAATCATTCGATGTAATAATAACCACATACGAGAAACTGGACAGCATACTCAGGCATAAGCCGGCTTGGCTCGGCGATGTTGGTCAATTAATAATAGATGAGCTGCATTACCTAGGCGATCCCGAGAGGGGGCCCATAATAGAGTCAATAATATCCAAGATAAAGCTGCTGGGATTGACTCCCCAGATAATAGGGCTGAGCGCGACTATAGGGAACGCCGAGGAATTAGCCAACTGGCTATGCGCGAAGCTAGTCAAGACCAATTGGAGGCCGATACCGCTGCGGGAAGGCGTTTACCTAAGGCCATTCCTATCGTTTAATGATGGAACCAAGATAAGGGTGAGGGAGGCGGGCGATCCCGTAATATCCCTGGCCATGGATTCGCTGAACGGCGGGGGACAGGCCATAGTGTTCACGTCATCCAGGTCCAGCGCTGTCAAGGTAGCTAAACAGTTAGCCAAGGCAATATGCGATTCTCAATCCAAGTTGATAGACGCCGAGGCCGCCTCGCGCACGGCTGAGGAGGTGAGGGCCGCGTCTAGCTCTAAGTTGCTTGGGGATGAACTGTCCCAACTAATACGATGCGGCGCGTCGTTTCATCACGCCGGGCTGGAGCTGGAGGTGAGGAGACTTATAGAGGATGCATTTAGGCAGAGGATCATAAGGGCATTGGCATCAACTACGACGCTGGCAGCCGGAGTTAATCTGCCGGCTAGGCGGGTGATAATAGGGGATTACAGGAGATATGAGGCTGGGGAGGGGATGGTGGATATACCGGTTATGGAGTACAAGCAAATGGCTGGGCGAGCCGGTAGGCCCGGCCTTGATCCGTATGGAGAGGCCGTATTGATAGCATCAAATGATAGGGAGGCAAGGAGGTTATTCGATCTTTACGTAAATGCGGAACCGGAGAACGTGGTTTCCAGGTTCTTCGTTGAGGAGAACTTGGCATTTAATCTGCTCTCCATAATAGCCAGCGGTTATGCGAGCAACCTGAACGAGATAAACGGCTTCCTATCCAACACATTAGCGTATTCCCAGTATAGGATAGCTAGCAACGTGATTCAAAGGAATGCCTTGATGCGGAGGGTCGAGGACATGCTGAGGTTCCTCATGGAGTCCGGCTTCATTGAGGAGAGCGGCGGGGAATTCGCCGCGACGCCACTTGGCTTAGCCGTTAACAGGACTTACATCGATCCATACACGGCCAATGATTATGTGAGGGGATTAAGGGAATTAAATGGCAAGGCAAGCAGTTTGAATCTGCTTTTCCTGGCCGTGAAATCAAGGAAGATACCGAAGCTCAGGGTTAAGAGGGGGGAGGAGGATAAATGGAGCGATGCCTTGATCCGCAATTGGTCTAGGCTACCTTTAATGCCGCCGACCTTGCCTGATTACGACGATGATGAACTGAATCCATTCATGGAGGAATTAAAGACAGCGACCATGATGCTGGACTGGACGAACGAGGTTGATGAAGACGCGCTGCTGAAGCAATACGATGCCCAGCCGGGGGATCTTCGCATGTATATAGATCAATTGGATTGGCTCCTGGGCGCAATGGCTGAGCTGGCCCGCGTCCTAAAGCTGAGGGAATTGGCTGGAAGGATAGGAATGCTCAGGCTTCGCGTGAAGCATGGGATAAAGGCCGATGCGTTGGAACTTGCGCTGAACTTGGAGGGAATAGGGAGGGCCAGGGCCAGGGAGTTATACAGGGCCGGCTTTAAGTCAATAGAGGATATAGCTAACGCCACCCCCGCCAAACTACAGCAAGCAAGGGGGATAGGGCCTACCTTGGCTAACTCCCTCATTGAGCAGGCCAAGAAGCTCGTGGAGACGGGCAGGATAACTAGGGTACCTAGAGACGAGGAGCCCAGCGGCGATCTATCCGATTACCTATGAGCAACGACGCATGTGGGTGAATCCATCATCTATTGCGGCAAAGGCAAGCGGTTGGACATTAATCCAACGACACGCATTACCTCCCTACCCAACGCGGTTGAGCGGATCCTCTTCACTGTTTCAGGTTTACTGGGTTTCCATTATTTATTATTTCATCCGCCAGCTTTGGATCTACTTTGGCTAATCCATCCTTAATCTTCGCGAGGAATTCCCTATCCTCGTTTAAGTTCCTCAGCTCATCTGGTAGAAGTATAGGTATGTCCTCCTTTATCGGGTACCACCTGTGGCACTTATCGCAGTACAAGATCCCCTCCTCTATCTCGTGCCTATAACACTCAGCGCACGGCGCCTTGCTTGGATCATCCATATCCTTTATGTTCATCCCCTTAAATGCGCAGTAAAGCTCGCAAAACGGTACCTTGCCCGTATAATTCCTATCCCTAGTGTGCTCCCCGAGCACCACTAGCCTGAGCGGGAATGTCTTATCGTATGGACAGGCAAGCACGTCCATCAACCTATACTTCATGACAGGGCCTAAGCGAATCAACTATATAAGCATTAATTCCCTCGAATGCCCCGCTAAAATTAAGACTGGAAGAACCCCCAAGCGGGACGCGGAGCATTTTGTTGCCGGCGATGGTGGTTTTACGGGCGTCACCATGGATCTTCACTATTTCAATCCAATCTGGAACGAGGGGAAAACCTCTACGGAGCGGAGTAGCTCAACTTACCTGCATCAATGTGAAACACTGCATCGAATAATTCCTCATAGCCGCCCTGGGCGGCGTATATCACGTCTATCCCGACCTCCCTACACGTGGCAGCGACTGGACCCAGCACGTTTAGCGGGGATGATATGTTAGCGGCAGCTTCGTCAAGCAATAATGCCTTGGGCCTGGACGATAAAGCCGTTAATATGGCAATCACCTCCCTCTGCCCCATGCTTAGCCTGCCCACTTTCTCCTGCATTGGTATTGAGTACTCCCGCAGTAAATCCTCGACATAGTCCAGCTCCAATCCGCTGGCTATGCCTAAATGCTTCTCGACCCGTAGATGCGGGATGTAGGTGGTGGGGGATACATAGGCGGCGCGCCGCGCCCAGGGAGGTAGTCGAGTTACGTCCACTCCATTTATTAACACATGACCGGAGTCCGGCTTCTCCAGCCCTGCTATTATCCTGAGCAGGGTTGTTTTTCCGCTTCCATTTCTTCCAAGCAGGGCAACCACGCCTTTCATGGATGCAGATGCGGATAGCTTGAAATCCCCATACGCCTTCTTCACGTTCACCGTCACCACCATCGCTGCCTCCCCCACCCCAACAACCTGGAGATCAATTCCACGGCCAGGCCCACCAACACCAAAACCGCTGACTCGGAGACCGCGGCGCCAACGCCGCTGTACGAGTAGGAGTTATAGATCATGACTGATGCCGGCATTGCGCGAATGGGGCCGGTCAACACGTAATAGGCAACTATGGCCACAGAGCCGAATTCGCTCATGGCCCTCGACGTGGCCACCAATACGGAGTTGGCTATGCCTTTAATTGACTGGGGCAGCACAACCCTAATGAAAGTGGAGGTCTCGTCCATCCCCATGGTATGAGCGTACTCCTCCTGATCCCTCGGCATTGACTCGAAGAAGTTCCTGGCTGATCTATAATATATGGGGGACGAGACCGCCATCAAGGCCAGCGATAAGCCGGGGAAGGCATCGAATACCCTGAATCCAAGATCGGCCAACGCAGCGCCGATTGGGGTGGTTGGAGATAGGGCCAGTACTATTGCAATGCCTATCACTGGGTGAGGTATCGACGCCGGTAGGTCCGCAATCGAATCCGCGACGCTGGCTGGGTGACGCGAGAAGAAGTACGCCGCGGGCGTCAGGAGCACGGCGTCCATGGCCGCGGCCAGCAGCGATGATGCCAGGGTTAGCTCTATGGATTCCGCTAATCCATTTAACCCAACCCCACGCGTCATAAGGGGCGCGCCGTACACTATAACCACCAACACGGGCAGCGACATTAAGGCAATGCCAATCAATGCAGCTATCCTCATCACGCTGCGTAGGTGCCCGTTTTACCTTTTAATCAATGCCGCCCAGCTGCTTCCGTTATGCTTAATACAGCGCATCGGGGGTGCCCGCTCATGAGGAAAACTCTAACGGTGGCCATAATAACAATAACGTTGATATTGGTCCTCCTAGTAGTGATCACGCATGGCGTTAAGGGGGGTCCCATATTTCCAAGAAGCGAGTTATTCATAGATGTAGCAGACGCGTACTCCGGGGAGGGAAATGCCCTAGGCTCCATCCTTCAGCATGCCCTCCATGTACAGTATAAGGTGTACTCGGAAGGATCATTTGAGCTAGCAAGGGAGATAGCCATGGAGTCAGTTCCGTCAACTATTTTCATATCGGTGGCAAAGGAAGCTTATTATCCAGCGTATCTGGACAATTACGCTCCGGACTGGGCGATAGCTTTCGCATCTGATGAATTGGTGCTGGCATACTCCAATGCATCCCTCAACAATCCCACCGCTCTAGCTATAGTAGATGCGCTGAATCAAGGCTTCGCAGAGAACGATACCCACTTGGCGTATTTGGCCTTCATGAACCTCACCTCCGGCCGCGTGCTTGTTGGGATATCAAATCCGCTTACAGACCCCGCTGGATACCGCGCGTTCCTATCACTTGAAATAGCTGGGTACTTGTATGCAGGGAATGAATCCATGTTCTTGGATAGATTGATCGCCAACTCGGGCAATAGGAGCGCAACCAATGCGGCTGAGCTAATAGCACCGCTCGAGGCGGGGCAGTTACAATTCCTCTTCATCTATAAATCGGCCGCAATAAGCCATCACTTGAAGTACATCGAATTACCGCCCCAGTTAAGCCTGGGGGACCCTCGGCTTTCTTCCTTTTACTCCAGGTTCCAATACACCACCGCGGGCAAGACATTCGTTGGGGAACCAATCTACCTCTTCATTTCAATCCCAGGCAATTCCAATAACTCCACCCTAGCCCAATCAGCTATTGAACTCTTGTTGAGAAACGATTCATTCCTAGCGAGTTACGGATTGACGCCATTAAAGCCGGCACTGCTCTTCACATGGGGCCAGACCCCGCAATTCATAAATGAATTATTGAATGATGGAATCGTATCACTCCCCTCCTGAGCTCCGGCATCCGGCTTAATTTATTTAAATTATGACTAGGCACAATGATTTACAGGTGAAGCCTCAATTATTGGACTGCTACTTAAAATAGTCGGCAATACAACGTACATGGAGCACGAACTTCAACATACCCTTCATAGGCACCTTCCAAGACATTTCAAGCTTCAAGAGGGAGACCATTTACGGCACGCTGTTCGCCAACGGGGCAGACCACTTGGATATTGCTCTGGGCTACATCATGCAAGTCGTGGCATTAAGCACCCTCAACAGCGGCCCTCCTAGCACTAGCGGTGGCAATAATGGGGATTAGGTACGGAGTAACCCAGATAGCCCTGGTCCTGGCAGTGGCCATATTTATATCGCTCGCCTCGGCCCTATTAGGCTATGCCCTGGGGATTGGGGTTAGGAACTATAGGGCGGTTAATCAAGTCTCCCAAATAGTCCCATTGCCTCTCCTCTTGGCCCCGGTCTACTACCCAATAACCGTACTTCCAGCGATGCTAAGGCACATTGCCCTAATTCTACCAATAACATACATGGCACTCACGGTTGAGGGAGACCTTAACCTAAACCTAGCCACGCTGACCAAGGGGACTACTGGGGGTACTGGACTACTCCTCTGCATCAGTCTTAATAACCAGGCACGCGGTGGCTAGAGATGAGTCGAGTGGTTGATTTTTAAATGGAGTCCCAAGAGGACTTGGTAAAGATTGGAAGAGCTCTGGCGAATCCCCTGAGAGTGAGGATGCTGCTAATGCTCACCCTGGAGTCGACGTTTATACAGGACATAGCTCAGAGACTCCATATACCCTATGCCCTGGCCCACATGCACTTGAAAATCCTGGAAGAGGCCGGCCTAATAGAGGGGTCCTACGTAGTGGAGGAGAAGCCAAGGCCCCATCTAAGGAAGATCTACACGGTGAGGGACTTCAGGTTGCTTATAGACAGGAAACCTACTGCTGGAGCTGTCTCAACGGCCACGCTCCCGTACGGGTCAATAGCAGCCATGGCCGTTTCGGGCCTGGTCATAGGTGCAGGCGTGCCCGTGGCCCTATTCTACATGGCCTTCAAGATAGGCACTTGGCCATTCTTAGTGGCCGCCACCATACTGGGCGCCGTAGCCATATTCTGGGGAGCAATCATGGCGATAGTAGCCTTCGTTCCAGTGATTGATAACGTTGAAGAGCAGGTAGATGAATTAAGGAGGCAACCGAACATGCATAGGGCAATTATGAGGGGTTTACTTGAGGAACTTGATGAGATTAATTCAACACTTAAAGATGTTGGAGACGAGCTAAAGAAGGTGTTTGCTTCCCAAAGAGTTAAAAACCCAAGCATGGGATTGCATGCAAGCAATGAGTACAAAGCTGGATGAAATCATCATTGATTTGTTAAGGAGGGAGTTGGGGAATGATGCGGATCTAGTGATTGCCTTGTATGATGCATATAAGGCAAGGGGTTCTCGGGGGGTTAAGGATGAGCTCAAAGATTTGCTATCAAAATATGGAATAGAGGTGTGAGCATGAAGTATACCATAGGCAAGATAGAGCTTATTAATTTCAAGGTATTCAAGGGAGAGAAGGCATTCGAGCTCGGGCCTGGGCTCACGTTGATCCATGGACCGATAGGGGTCGGTAAGTCCAGCTTGATACAGTCTATAGAGTATGCATTGTATGGGGAACAGCTGGAGGTCAAGGAGAAAATAGCTCGACTCTCGGACTTAATAAATGAGGACAGCGATTACGCTAAGGTAGGCATATCCTTCTTGAATGGAAATAATGAATTGAATATAGAGCGATCCCTCGTACGGCAGAAGGACTCTGCAAGACAGGAAATAATAATAAATGGCAATAAAGGGGATGAGAGCGAATTATCCAAGTTGATTGGCTTGAGCGATGATGATTTTGAAAGATTCATCCTGATAACCCACAGAACACTGGAGCAATTAGCGTATGGATCCACGCAACGCAGGACTGTGATAATAGATAGGCTATTCGACATAGATTACTTAGATTCAATTCTAAGGCTACTCCCGATAGACGCGGTAAGCAAGGCAATAGATGAGAGGAAAAAAGCAATTGCGGGAGCCGTGGAGGCCAGGGAGTTAAGGCAGCGATATGGATCGCTGGAGGCGGCGAAACGCCGCGCGGCAGAGCTTAGGGAGGAGGTGGAGAGGAGCAAAGCGGAGTTGGAGAAGCTCAGCGCGGCTTACGGGGGTATGCTAAAGCGGAGGAGCGCCATAATGGGCAAGATAAAGGACGTGGAGGCCCAATATAGGCAGTACATAATGCTGAGCGAGAAGCTCAAGGAGCTACAATCGAGGGAGACCGCATCCAAGAGAAGCGAGCTGGATGTAGCCGGGGAGGCCGAGGTGTTGAGGGCCATGTTGATGTCTCGACTGGAGGAGAACTTAATGGAGGCGGAGGCCCAGGCATTGGCTAAGGCATCCTCAATGGATGAATTGCTTACCGCCATGTATGACTCAATAAAGAGGCTGGAGGAGAGAACCAGGGAGGTAGGAGATGACTTGCGCCAGTACAAGGATCAATCGGAGAAGAGCAGGGAAGAGTTGGAGAAGCTAAGGATGAGCGTTTCGCTCATGGATGAGAGAATCAAGGCATTGGAGCCGAGCGTGGAGAGGTACATGGCAGCGGAGAGGGAGGCGGGGGGATTGCCTGCCGCCAAGGCTGAGCTTGAGCGACTCAAGTCCAGGTACGAGGAGGCGGAGGCGGAGGCCAGCTATAAATCCGCGCTCTCCGTCGTGATAAACCACATCAAGGCCAGCGGAGGTGATAGGTGCCCTATATGTGGGTCAAAGCTGGAGACCGGGGCATTGGATCGCATTAGGATAGACATAGATGAGAGAGAGGTTGGGGAGCTACGTAATAGAATTGACAAGCTGGAGAGACTTGTAAATGAGGCGGAGCTTCTCCATCCCATCTACCTACAATACGTTGAGCTGGAGAAACGGGCCCGAGGAGCGCGTGAGAGGCTGGAGGAGGAGATAAGTAAAATGGAGAGACTGGAAAAGGCCATTAGGGATCTGGAGCGCAAGTACGTGGATCTATCCAATTTCCTCCCAGTGGTGAGGGAAAGAATGGAGAGACTGGAGGAGGCTTATGAGGAGGTGGAGCGCGCCAAGAGAATTGAGAAGATAAGAAGCGAGTTAACTGGGTTGGAGCAATTGTTGAGGGATCACGATGTTAACGTTGAGGAAGCCGTTAGGTTGGAGTCCGAGCTGGGCGAGGTCAATAATCGCCTTGAATCCATTAGGAATAGGCTGGAGGTATTGGGATCGGAGTACATGCAGCTCGAGACTAAGTTGTCTAAAGTGGAGTCCATGGGCATCGACGTAGAGAAAACGCTGAAGGAGGTAGAGGAGTTGGAGGGGATTTTATCGAGGTTCGTGAGGGTGAGGGATGGATTATTAAAGGTCCAAAGAGAGGCAAGGCAACGAATAATAGAGGGATTGGCGGGAGAGTTCAATTCCATGTTCAAGAAAATATACCCATACGGGGATTTAGGAGGGGTGGCTATAGAGCTCGAGCAACGCGAGAGGGGGGATTACGCGTATGCCCTTTACGCCATTAGGAGGGGGAGAAAGGTGCCCATGTCCAGGCTAAGCGATGGACAGAGACTCACAATAGCCATATCTTTCGTGCTGGCTATGTATAAGTTAATAGATCATAAGTTCGGCTTCATCTTGATGGACGAACCCCTTCCATACGTTGATGAGAACGTCAAGAAAGCCCTAGCCGCGCTGTTGGTGAATATATCGAGGGAGGGAATAACGAATCAAGTGATAATCGCCACGCAGGATTCCACGCTGATGAGCGTGATATCAGAAGAAGTAAAAAATACCGGGATCAGCATGAAAATAATAGAATTGGGCAAGTAAGTTACGCGCAGGGAATTGATAGTAAACGCCGCCGAGATTTCCACCCCCCTGTAATGGGGCCAAATTCCCTGATCCCCTCCGCTAGATTAACGGCGTGGGGGAGGGGAACCGATCATCACGTTAATAGATGCGTAGCACTGGGGTAGAACCGAATCCCTCTACCTCGACCTCCCTCGATTCCTTTACTGGAATTAACCGTAAACCTATTGGCCGTCCCTTGGCTCTAGATATGGAGTAGAGATCCTCCACTACCCCGCGTACCTTGGACAGGTCGGAGGCGGGTATTGGAACCATGTCAACGCCCGCCACGCACACTGAGGAATACATTGTTAAATCCTTGAATGATAACTCCCCCGACCTGGCCCGCTCCTTTAATCTCTCATCCTCGGCCAAGGGAAGCATAACTTCATTGAAGCCCAGCCTCTTTATTGGAAGCTCCATCAACTCCTTATTCACGCGCCATATGGACATCATGAAGCCAGGAGAGCTAAGCCTGTGACCAAGCTGCTCCAACACGTCGACCACCGACTCCCATCCCCACGGGGATAGGGATGCATCGATGCCTCTATACTCAATGCCTGCTAGGTCAGCCACCCTTCTCCCAAACTCCTCCGCTAACCGCAACGAGGATAACTTGGCCCTTAAATCCTCAATTCTAGTTACTCCCACTAGATCCTTAGGGTAAAGCAAGGCCAACGCGATACCTGTTCCTCCCCTCAAATTAACGGAGGCAGGGTAGTATGGGGTCTCCAATTCGTACCCAATCAAGGCTGCAAATCTCTTAGCGGCATCAGGGCCCTCCTGCGAGATTACCCGCAGCACCTCAGCCACGGTCCCCGCCTTATCTACATCATCCACAAACACGCTACCGTAGGACTTAGTCGTGATAAGCAGCTTAGCCAGCAATGCAGCATTAATGGAGTCCCTAGCCGCCAAGGCGGAGTACACGTAGCCTCGCCTCTCAACGATCCTGCCTATTTCCCCAACGTTAAGCCGTGACCCCATGTATGGAAACGTGACTCGACGGGTCAGCACTTCAAGTCCCGTTTCCTTAGATACCTCATTTATTGCCAGGTCCAGCCTACTCAGCACCTCATCCAAGTCGCTTACATCATCGTGAAACAAAGTGACTGCCCTTATCTTCATTAACGGGGAAAAGCAATAATCGGTTTTAACCTTATCGGGGATTAAGGGGAGCGGAAGACCCCGTAAGGGCAAGGGCAGTTCACCGTTTATATTTTGGGAGTTGGCAAAAGGCGGGGCTTGATGAGGTGAGGGATAATTGCCTCTTAAAGCGGAGGGGCGGGCTCGATCAATTAGTACCAATACGTTGCATTGAATACGTGTTCTCGTGGATGAAGTTCCTTCAAGCTGCATGAATTTCTTAACGGGCAATCATCGCACTTCGGATGGTCTGCCACGCATGTGGTTCTGCCGAAGCTCCATAAGAAATCATCCAATGCAAAGGGCTCCACGTCGCTCAACATGGAAACCAGCTTCCATCCATATCTCACCAGCATCCTAAGGAATACGTCTTGTTGAGGCGTAAATGGCACTGCGTGCTCTATCATTTTCATGTACTCACGAGATGGCTCTACAAGGCCCAGTCTTACCGCTAATCGCGACAGGTGGTTATCTACAGCCACTTCCTCGTTGTGGACATCCACGAACTTGATTAGCCCGCGACCGTGAAGGAATTTGGCTAGTAGCATGGCCTTCTTCCCAACGGGGTCCGTGAATGCTGTGAATGATTTTAACAACTCCACGAAGCCGTGGCCGCCGTTTATTAGGTAACCCCCGCTCCTCTTCAATAAGTTACTCGGGGATCCATCGTAAAGGAACCGAATCTTGGCGCCCACGTCCCGGAGCAGGAAAGCCCTTACCCCGTAATCCCACGCATCCCCAAGCCACTCCCTAACCCATTGAGGCGAGGCCGAGGCTAGTCCCGAAGGGGAGAAAGCGGAGGGATCCCTCTCCAGCAACAGGCGACCCCGTAGCCACAGCAGGTCTGCTCCCCTGTATTGAACCCCATTGATTTCTTCTTCGTATTGGAACCCAGGCACCGTGAGCCTGTGATCTATGGATACCATGGCCATGAAATACATTATCTGAAGATCAACGTCGATATCCACACTGGGATAGAAACGCTGATCCATGTAGGTATCTTGCCTCGATACAAGCGGCTTCACGGTTACCGCCAACTCCCTGGCCTTCTCTAGGTTTATGTCGCCGGCATCATTCAATGATGCCTTTATGGAGCCCATCAAGCCTAGGACGGCGACTCATTAAAATGTGTTCCCACGAAAATATTAATTAGTAGAATTGGGCACTGAGTTTTGGATGATACCCGTAAGCACAATGGTAACCGGCCGCGGCACTGTGTCGTTTAAGATAAAGGGCAAGTACGGAGTCGATGAGCCCAGCAATTTCTCCGAGGTCATGCGGCCCATAGTGTCCTGGAACATGACGAGGAGGTGCAACTTGAAGTGCCTGCATTGCTATATAGATGCCGGCGGTGAAGACCCCAATGAATTAAGCACTGAGGAGGCTATGGAATTAATAGATCAATTCCACGATGTGGGGGTTCCATTGATATTGATGAGCGGGGGAGAGCCATTGATGAGGAGGGATTTCATGGATCTGGCCGGGTACGCTTCATCCCTTGGAATAAAGCTTGTTTTATCAACTAATGGCACATTGATAACCAAAGAAGCTGCGAAGAGACTCAAGTCGATCGGCTTCTCATATGTGGGGATATCGCTTGACTCCATAGAGGAGAAGTATCACGATGAGTTCAGGGGAGTCAATGGCGCATTCTCACTTGCATTGGCGGGAATACGGAACTCATTGAGCGAGGGGTTAGATGTAGGGCTTAGGTTTACAGTGACTGCATTAAATATAGACAAAGTGGCTGATTACGTGGATTTCGCAGCTTCGCTGGGCGTGAGGCGAGTAACTTTTTATCACCTATCCGCCAGCGGTAGGGCGGGTAGGCTCGGTGGAGAGTGGTGGTACACGCCATCACAATACGAGGGATTCATAAATGCCATTATCAAGTATGCGAGGAAGTACGCGGGCAAGCTGGAGATAGAGACCACGTTAGCTCCATACGATGGAATATACATTGCTATGAAGAGCGAGAACCCGAGCGAGTACTTAAGATTCGTTGAATCAACGGGCGGATGCGGGCGAAAAATAATATCGATATACCCAAACGGGGACGTCTATCCCTGCCAGTTCATAGACTTCGTGAAACTCGGCAACGTGAGGCAAGGCAAGTTAAGGGATATTCTGGCCAATGGATTGGACCTATTCATAAATACCGAGAAGTACTTGAGGGGGCCCAAGTGCGGCAATTGCAGATTCAAGAGAGAGTGCAAGGGAGGGGACAGGGCGCGCGCGTATTACCTGGGCGGCGACATGTATGGAGACGATCCTCTATGCCCAATTCCAAGCCTATTTAATTATGGAGGCAGCAAAGTCAATTAACCCACTCACGTCCTTCCTGGCAAGCGGTATATCTTCGTCGGGAACCACGCCCTCCCTGTATCCCAAGTACATGGCTAGCGCGGTCCTCCACCACTTAAGTAACTCCGGCTTATTCATAGAGATTGACAGGTAAATTACGTACATCCATTGCTCCTTCATGGAGACTATCTTCTGGTCTTCCCTATAGGCGCCAATGGCCTCCACGGCCAAGGTCGCTGCCGCCCAGAGAGCCTCCGCCGCCCCAGTCCCCGTTAATTGCCTTGATCTCTCTAAGTAATCCACTGCGTATGAGAGCAACTCCCTCCCCTTCACTTTGCCTGGGTTAATAGCTACGTCGTCGGGATCCTCCATGCCGATATCGCTCCTACTCAGCCTCATATTGATACACGGAATGGCTGGGTTAAATACCTGCACGCCGGAGATCCCAGCAAGCGATCACTTCTTTATATGAAGCCAGCAAGCGGCGTATATACCGTTCTTTACCTCCACCATGGGAGGCTCCTCCCTTCTGCATATATCCATTGCGAACGGACACCTTGGGTGGAACCTGCACCCCCGCGGCGGGTTTATCAAGCTGGGAGGCTCTCCTCCCACCACCTTCTTATCGTGGAATCTATTGGAGGGATCTGGGTCAGGTATGGCCTCTATCAATGCCTGAGTGTATGGGTGCGCGGGGTCCTTCACCACATCCCGATAGGGGCCCACCTCGGCGAGCTTTCCCGCGTATAGTATCGCTATTCTATCGCTGAAGTACTTGGCGGTGGATATATCATGCGTTATGTATAGGAACGCAATGTTCATTTTCTGCTGAACCTCCTTCAGCAAGGTAAGTATCTCCACCCTAACCGAGGCGTCAAGCATGGAAACAGGCTCGTCGGCAACTATGAAGTCGGGCCTCAATATTATGGCTCTACCGATGGCCACCCTCTGCCGCTGCCCCCCGCTGAGCATGTGTGGATACTTATATAGATAGTCCTCCGGCGGATTCATCTTTATCTCATTGAGGGTGCGGATAACCATCTCCTCCCTCTCCGCTGCGCCGCCGCCCACGCCGTGAATTATGAGTGGCTCCTCCAGTATGAACTTTATGTTGTGGAATGGATTTATGGCGGAGAAGGGATCCTGGAAAATCATTTGAGCCCTCCTCCTGAACCACGCTAACTCGGACTCCTTTGCCTTGGTTATATCCTTGCCGTCAAACATTAAGGACCCCCCGTTCAATTTATATAAACGAAGAAGAGTCCTGCCCAGGCTGCTCTTGCCGCTGCCGGACTCGCCTATCATCGCCACGGTCTCCCCCTTCCCTATGCTGATGCTCACATCGTCCACGGCCCTCACGTACCTTGTCTTAGAGAATAAGCCCGCTTGGACTGAGTACCACATCTTCAACCTGTGACCTATCACCAAGTGGTTGGGGCTCAACCACGGCGAGTCAGCGATGGACGAGGCGTACATCGCTGAACCCTTACTATCAATATTTAAAAAGATATCCTCCCCCTCTTATGATAGGGGTAACTATTTTAAATTCATATATTGTCACTTATATAGCCAGCACGAAACCAAGTGCCTCCTAGCGCCCTTATGCTCCACATCTATGTAGGGCGGCTCATCCCTATCGCAGAGACCCTTTAACTCCCCCCTAGAGGCAAAGTAGGGACACCTTGGATAGAAGCGGCAACCGGTGGGCGGGTTAATTAGGCTGGGCACCTCGCCCGGCATGAAAGTCAACTTCTTCTCACCCCTAAGGGTCGGCACGCTCCCCATCAATCCAACGGTATATGGATGCTTGGGGGATACGTATATATCATCGGAGCTTCCCCACTCCACTAACTTGCCGGCATACATCACGGCAACGGAATCAGCTAACTCGCTTGCCAATGCCAAATCATGGGTTATAAAGATGTAGGTTAGCTTAAACTCCCTTCTCAACCTCTTCAATAGATTCATTATGTTCGCCTGGGTTATCACGTCTAATGCGCTGGTCGGCTCATCCAATATAACCAACTTGGGCATCAATATCAAGGCCATTGCTATCGCCACCCTCTGCTTCATTCCACCGCTCAATTGATGCGGGTACCTGCGAACAATATCCCTAGGCAATCCAACGGCCTCAAGCATATCCATTGCCTGCATCAATGCCTTGTCCTTATCGACGTCATGGTGAATCACCAGAGGCTCGATCATCTGCTCGCCTATAGTAAGCACGGGATTCAAGGAGTTCATGGATGCTTGCGGCACCCAGGCTATCTTCTTCCACCTGTACTGCATCCTGAACTCCTCATCGCTTATATGCAGCACATCCCTACCCTCAAACCTTATCTCTCCAGTAACTGAAGATACATTGCGTTCCCACAATCTAATCAATGCCTTGGCTATAGTGGATTTGCCACAGCCGCTCTCGCCCACCAGGGCCAGCGTTTCTCCCTCCTCTAACTCAAACGAGACGCCGTCGACCGCCTTAACTATTCCCTTGCTGGTGGAGTAATACAGGTGTATGTTATCTACTTCCAAGAGGGCCATTCCCATCACCCATACCTCAACCTAGGATTGACCACGGGTTCGCTGGCTATTGCAACTAATATAAACACTACCGCCACGAACGCTATGAGGAGGCCGGGCGGTATTACCCACCACCACATGCCGGCATACAATGCGCCCGTGCTATCGGCCCAGTAGAGGAGGTTGCCCCACGTTGGGTACGCGCTTCCAGCTAAGTTGAGGAAGTTCAGCGCGGATATCGTCAATATGGCGCCAGGCGCGCTCGTCACGAGTAGGTAGAGGGAGTACGGCATTATCTGGGGAAGTATGTGGTTCCTCAATATCCAGGATCCCCGCGCCCCCACTATCTTCGCGCCCTCTATGTACTGGGCCTCGCGTATCTGCATTATCATGGATCTTATTATCCTGGCCGCGCCGCCCCACGATAGTATGGAGAGGAAGAGAATGGCATCCCATAGACTCCATGCAAAGAGAACCGAGAATACTATTAATAATGGGAACGCTGGCATCGTTATCACTATATCCGTTATCCTGGTCAGCACTTCATCTATCCAGCCCCTGAAGTAACCGGACATTATTCCTACCACAATGGCTATCACCATCGTTATCACGGCGGACACTATTCCTATCTCCAAGTCTATTGGGAAGCCGGCCAGCAATCCCTCCCATAAGTCGTGGCCCTCGAAGTCAGTGCCCATCAATCCATACACGTTCCCCCTCATTATTACCGTGATGAAGTTGGGGTCCTTGGATGAGCTGGCCACGGAGCCGAACACCGTCACCAATATCTTCACAGTGTAATTGCCGTCAAGGGTATATGGCTTTCCATTCTTAACTGCTTGAAACAGCAATGGAATTGGCGATTGAGTTGGGGCGAGGGTTATTGACTCTCCCTTGTCATAGAAGAAACTCAGTATTTGGTTCTTGACCTGTGAGCTAGACGCCAGGTCTATGTATGAGCCGGAGAATTGTAATGGACCTATCGGCATGGATGATCCATCCGGTCTGTAAATAGTTAGTTGAACGGCTGCCGATGAATTCTTAGGAATCCCATTTAATACCAAGTAAATGTCCTGCCACGGAACGGCGTAGGGATTCTCCACGCTAAAGGTCGATGATATGTAAGTGACTCCACGATAGGTTGTGACTGACTCAAGCGGATGCACTGTGACTTGGGGCGCCAGCTTTTGGGACGTGAAGTAGTTAATCCACGCGGGCGGCGCATTGTCTGGGTTAAATTTCCAATACGATGGATTATTCCAAATAGCCCCAAAATTGGAGGGCAGCGCGAAGTAGGAGTATATGGAGACCACCACCAGCACTATGAATAGGGCAGAGGCCACTTTCCCTGTGCCGCTGCTGAAGAACTCCCTGCTTATCTCGCTCGGCGACATGCCGAGGATCCTGAAACCAGAGCCCCTCTTCTCCTCCTTCTGAGTCATTGCTCCCTCACCCTCGGATCCAGCATTATATAAAGTATCTCCAGTATGAACACTATCACTATATACAGCAATGTTGAGGCGTATGTCAACGCGACGACCACTGGAGTATCAGGCGTGCCAGCCGCGGTTATTGCAATATTATAAACATAGCCGAGGCCCCACCATTGAAACACCACCTCAGTAACCAGGAACCCGCCGAATAGGACGAATGGTATGGTTATCAAGATCGACGTCAATATCGCCGGGGCTGCTGGCCTTATTATGTACTTATTAACCACTTGATTCTCGGAGAGACCCTTTGCGCGGGCCACTGTCACGAAGTCCTCTTGGGCCACGTTTAACACGACTGTTCTAGCGAAGTAAGCCCAACCACCTATATTTACTATGAGCACAGTCAATAAAGGCAGAATCAAGTGCCAAAGCAAGTTCAACACAGCGGAGACATTGGCAAATACCGCAGCCGGATTGACCAGCCAAGTGCCGAAGTACTTGGGATCCAATATGCCGCCGAATGGGAAGTATATTGGGGAATGAACCTCCCTCAGCATCACTGCGAAGACTATAATGAAGACTATGCCGATCCACCATTGAGGCAACCCATTAGAGACAGCCGCGTAGTACATGACTCCTCTATCGCTTAGAGAACCGTATCGAAGCGCTGAGCGAGTTCCAACGTATATGCCTATAATTGCGCTTAGCAGTATGCCAAGCGTGTCCAGTATTATGGTTCCAGGCAGTGCAGACGCTATTATGTTTACTACCTTACCGTTGCTCACGCCGTAATTCTGGGGGAAGAAGGAGTAACCCCAATTGAAGCTCAACATGTCCCACATTATGTAAAAGGTACGAATTATAGGGGGCTGGTCCAGGCCATAAGCCTTCTCCAACTGAGCCACTATCGTATTGTATACCTGCTGTGCCTGGGATGCTGCATTTGGATTGTGCTTCAGCACTGCCTGGGCCACTGCCCTGGCCTCAATCTTAACCTGGTTCTCCAGAACAGAGGATGCGGGGCCCGATAATGCATAGGATATTATGAACAGCACCACTATCAATATCAACACTAGGTTTATCGCCCTGAAGCCCAGGGACCTTAACAATCCCATATAAATTAATCATAATGACCTATTTATTAATTTTGCCCGAATATAATAGAAGATAAAATACATAGAAAACGCATAAAATTGAAAATAAAAGAGGATTTTTATCTCCTGATTTAATATTTTATTCACTGCTTCCTCCTGCCCAGCGCCAGCCAAACACCGACCGCAACAACTATTATCACTATTATCACTACCACCGCTATCAACAAGGAGCTTGAGCTGGTGGCAGGCGGAGGCGGCGTAGTAGTAGTAGGCGTAGTAGTAGTGGGAGGCGGCGTAGTAGTAGTAGGCGGCGGAGGTGGAGGCGGCGATACCAGCACTGTTGCCTCGTACTGAGCCGGTATTGGAACGGTTGTTGTGTGCACAATGGCCAGCGCCTCGTAGGTTCCAGGCTGCAGCATCGCAGTCACTGAGGCTGGCACGGTCACGTTTACCACGCCGTTTGCGCCCGTCACCGTTGCATTATACAATATCTCGTTGGTTGATGGATTTATTATGTACACTGTGGCCACTGGATTGCCGATTCCCTGCACCTTTATTGTGAAGGAGGCTGTCTCATTGGATACTATGCTGGTGGGGGCGAAGCTAATCACAGATGGAGCGAAGTTGCCCTGCGGCGGGAACTGGGTTATGCCCTTGGACGCGTATATCCTGTTGAACCAGTAGGAGTAGCTGAATGGGTAACCACTCCACGCCACCAGCGTGGCCGACTGCGGAGTCACCGTTATTAACTGCTTCAGTATATATGGGCCATTGCTTATGAACATGTTGCCGTAGGTGTTGTAGAAGTTAAGCGCGTCCTTGTAGTCCTGAATTGCTTGGCTTGCGGTCAAGAACGAGACGCCGTTTATGTTGAACACGCTCCCGTTATCCCACACGTAGCCCGACGCGGTCCAGTTACTCAGTATGCCGGCCAGCACGGCCGAGTCCCCTGCCTGGCTAATATCTATTTGATGAGTGTTGAGCGACGATGCCTCGCTGCTGGTGAAGGCTCCCTTGCCCTCAACGAAGTCCTGCAGCATTGCGGCGTACACTTGCCATGGCACTACCATTGAGTAGAGGCCCGGCGCGTAGTAGGCAGCCACAATATTGGGGTCCGGGAACCAGTAATTACCGTATACCACCACGGTTCCATTATTGAAGAACTGCATGCCAACTATCTCGGAAGTGGTGGGGGAGATTATTCCCTGCAAGTCAGCCAACGCGCTGGCGGATGGGCCCAAGTCCTTACCCAACTGAGCCAAGTCAAACCATAGATAGTAGTTGAATATGATGTCAGCCATGGTTATGGGTTGGCCATCCTGCCAGTTAGTGCCAAGCCACGTGCCGTTGAAGTATAGGTAAACTATGTCCTTAGCAGTGTGCCCAGGACCCACGGGGACCCACTTCTCCAGAGTGGCGTTCCAAATCACGGCGTTGGGAGGAACTGGGTAGGTGGTGGATGCGCTGTTGACGTTCATCACGGTCCTCCACGCTCCCCTGAACGGCAGTGGCTCCCCGCTGGTTGGGCTGTAGAACAGGAATGGATCGAATAGGAAGCCGCCGAAGACATCCGCGCTATACGAATCAATCGAGTAGTACCACCCTATTGGATCCCAGGGGAACTGGGACACGTGCAGCATGCCCACGTTGAGAACGCTGGGGTGAGCCGAGTTGTAGGCGAACTTGACGCCGACTGGGTTGAAGCTCTCAAGACCCATCAAGCTGGGCAGGTAATCCTTAACCGTGTTGAGGACTGGATACGAGACTGCCCTATAGACTACCCACACCCTAATGGCTTGCTGGAAGCCCATCAAGTCGGATATCTCGGAGTACTTCTCGAACTGGGCAAGCGAGGAGAAGTTGCCCGTCGCAACCATATAGGTCAAGTTGTTTATGGTCGAGTTGGCATAGTTATACCAGCCGGGAGTACCCCATCCAGGGACGTTGCCATACCAAGTAGCGAACCAAGCATCGCCGGCCCCGGTGTCCCAAGGCTCTGGCGTCACAGACCAAGCCTCGGTGTAGATGCTCCAAGTCATGTTGGCTGGATTAGAGCCGTACACTATGGACAGGGCATCCCTTAAGCTGCCGTACTCAGGGCTAACGGTGAAGCCTAGGCCTTGAAGCGCAGCCATGAACATCTGGCCCATCTTATACCTGAACTCATCGTCGTTCCTTATGAAGAACTTTATTGTGACGGGCTGAGGCGTTGTGGAGCCCGGAGGCAGGTAGTACCACAAGTGGTTAATGTAGAGTATCCTGCCGTGCCAGACTGGATCCGTCTTATTCAATTTCACGAAGTAGAAGTATATTGACGCATTCACAAAGGATGGATCGTAATGAATGTTGTACTTGAGTATCGACGGAAGGATTAATTGATAGTTATTGGGGGCGAACACGGATGGCCAAGCTATCATGGGTTGGGCATTGCCGCTAAAGACTTGGGATATAACGCCGCTTCTATCCACTAGGTAATTCATGAGGAACCTAACATACCTATACGCAAATGGATTGAACGTGGTGTTGCTGGGGTATGGGTTGAATAAGTAGTCGTATATGGATATTGGAGCGGGAGATACGAACGTTATGTTGGGGTTAGTCGATAGTTGGGATAAGGTGCTGGGCGGGAGCGCCCATGGATTAAGGAACAGATCTATCTTGCCGGAGGAGAAGTACTGAGCCACTTGGCTAGATGAGACCTCATATATGTTCACTGTCTGCGGCATTTGCTGCGCATTGACTACCAACGCTAGAGCCATCGCTAATGCGATGGCTAGCGCGAGAATTCCGATTTCCCTGCGCATGTTGTTGGCTATCGTTTCTTATTTTTAAGTTTTTCTCTATATATCTCGCTTGTTATTTGAGAGAAACCAAATATAACTAGCACTACGGTAATAATGAATAGTATCAATGAGGTCCATAATAATGCCCAAAAAATATATGACCTATTTAGCTCGTACACCTTATAATTCAACGGAGCCGATGCATTGCTGAGGGTCATGTTGGTCACCATCGTGAAGAAATGGTATTGTGCGGTCGAGTTAATTATTACCGAGCCCGGAATCACGTAGCTAGTATCAGGCACTATTCTATAGTAAGATACTGTGACGTTGCCGGATTCATTTCCCAACTGCACCACAACTATGCTGCTTGGAGGGACTGTGAACGAGATCGATGAATTGATGCCAAGAGGAGATATGGTACCGCTTCCCAACACGGTTACATCATATGGATGGAACTCCACATATATCGCAAGCAATACTGTTACTATGCCTAGGAAAATCCCAACCAAGAAGGGCTTATTTCTAGCCACGTGTCTCCAAAAAGCCATGAATTCATAATTAGCCGTCGGTTTTAACCTTGTCGGTCCGCAGCTAGTTACAGCCTGTCCCCCTGCGTTTCAGTTTCAATCGCCGTGTTCAACCATGACTGGACGCGGAGCTTAGCCCTCAGCAACCTAACTTTACGGGGCTGACCTCCTCCCCGCCCTAAGGGGTTCTTGGGCGTGGAGCTTCCCCCGATCTATTCGACATCTTTCATCTGGGGGGCAATTGGGGGAGTCAGAGCTCTCCTGCGTTCTTCTCTAAGCCCATGAACTGGTAGACTTTTCTCCATCCCGACCTGAAGGGCGAAGCTTTCAGTTGTAAAGACGTGGCTGTGGTCTCTGACATAACGGCGTGAATCTAGGCGTTGCAGTCTTGATGATATATAAATGATAGCGGAGAGGGGGGCAGAGTCGTCGTACCGCCCCATGAGCTGGTATCGGCGGGGGGATCTAGGTGCGGCGGAACTCTGGCCGTCCCTATGCGCGTGCCCTTGGGCATTGATCCGCAGAGCTTGTGGCTACAGCTTCTTGCGCCTTTGCTTT
>DAHE01000042.1:32723-44273 GCA_002508315.1 Thermocladium sp. UBA166 | reverse complement strand
GTTGATGGTTATGTTCAACGGCCCATTGACTGTGACTTCCCTTGACTCATTATATAGGAGGCGGGTTCCATTATTGAATTCCATCATGGACGGCGATATGTGGATTGACGTCTCGTTCTTAATCCATGAACTTGTCGAGTTAATTACGCCGAGGGGCGATTCCCTCACCATGCTTACCAGATACTCGATGTAGTAGTTGATGGTTATGTTCAGCGGCCCCTTCACCGTTGTGGTGGATTCATTGGCCAGCACAAGCCTCGTATCATTGCTATATTGAATTAATGGAGCAAACAATATGTTGTATCCCGCCGTCCTCCATCCGGAGAAGCTGGACATTAGTGCAGTTCCTGCATAAATCCTCGTCGTTACGTAGTATTCCTTGATCCACTTGACATTCAGGAGAACCACGCTGGAGTTCACGTTCAAATAGAAGCTGCTCTCGTTGATGTACTTGCCGTCCACGGTGGATCCATTATAGACCAGCCTAGTTAAGTTTCCCAAGTAAACCATACTTGGTATTTTTATTGGCACCGTGGAGTTGGGTGCGTAATACCCACTCAGGTTGGAGATCAACCTTGCCTCATCGCTCACCTCAAATCTATAATACACGGTAACCAGCTCCGTGAGGCAGAGAGGGCCGTAGGTTAACGCCTGCCTCCCGTTGCTGTACACCCATGAGTATGCGCATAGGTCATACGCCCCGCTCTTGTTGAACATCAGCGATGCGCTGCCCCTGGCCCCGCTCAGCTCGTATATGGGAGAGCCATTCAAGGTAATGGTTATATTACCATGACTTGATAACGCGTAGCTTATTGAAATGCTTGTATTGCCGGGCGCTAGGGGTGATGCATTGAATGACGTGATGATGGGGGTCAGCCACGTTATGTTTATGTAATTAATGCCGGGGAGCAACATGGTGGTCGTGTTTCCCAAGAATTGAGTAAACCCGTTGATGTACCTATACATACTATACGACTCGCTTCCCACCTCGCTCAGGGACTTGGTTATGGAGGATCCATTGCTGAGGGACAGCTTGGCATTGAATGGCCCGCTCATGTTTATGAAATACATGCCTGGAGTCTGTGGGGATTGTATTTTCAGGATAACAATTGGTATCAAGGATATATTCAGCGACTTATTGGTGGTTGCATCTATAGTTCCCGTGGCTGATTCAAGGTAATTGCCGGAGGCTCGGTAGCTGTATTGATTGCATATCACGCTTATAGTCGCGCTGCCATTGATGGGCAGAACATAGATGTCTCGATTGGGCGGTTGGCTTTGCATGGTTAGGGTTATGTTGGCCGGAATCGAGGAGGAGTTTATAGTGGAACGAATAGAGAGGCGGCAGTACCTCACTCTTTGCAGGGATACTGTGTAGTTGGCATTCCCATTAACATATATGGACTCGGACACGTTATAATAGCCTGGCGCGCTTATGGTTAACTCATAGGAGCCCTCCATTAAGTGAAGGATGGTCTCGTTGGATCTAATTGATTTTCCCATCACCTCGATAACGGGCATGGAAGATACATTAACCACCGTTATCGATACGTTATATATGGGCGGCGGCGATGCGACCCCGACCACGCTGTTAATTCCATCATTGCCCACATACGCTATTCTGTCTATGGGAAGAGTCGCTAGGCCGTATATTATCATGGGAAGCAAAGGCTCCGTGCCACTCACGTAAGCCGTCACCCCACTGCCTCCCGACCAGTAATACGCTATCCCCCCGCTCCCATCGGTTAACCCCCCTCCTATGGAGAACTCATAATCACTGAATAGAATAGACGTGATTGTGGAGAATTGCGCGTTGCCAATGCTCACTTGGGTGAAGCTACCGTTAGCCCATAACCCCACCTCTCCGAACGTGTAATTGCCCGATTCAATTACTCCTCCTATCATGAATTCCCCGTTTCCATAGGATATGGCATTCACTGAAACCAAGTCCCTCGGCAGCTCGTTAGAGTAATCAGTGAAGGTGGTGTTGAAGACCCCCAGGGCAGCCCCGCTCATAGATGTTCCTCCTATCATGAATTCCCCGTTTCCATAAGTAACGGCGGCTAGGCTTTCATATGTTGGCGGCATCGCTATGGTTTGGAATTTCCCATTCTGGAAAACCGCCGCTAATGCCTTGCCATTGCTTGTTCCCACTATCATGAATTTTCCATTCCCATACGCGACCCCATACACGGCTCCGTTCTTAATCCCCAGCGAATTTGTCAAGTTAACTATGGAGTACGTGGATGGATTCATCACGCCCACGAATGGCCCCCCGCTCCTGCTTGTTCCCACTATCATGAATTCCCCGTTTCCATACGCGACCCCATATAGTTCATCCGGCAACGTGATTGATTTGATCAGGGATGGCTCGCCGTTATTAATTGAAAGTAAATCTATTACTCCGCTTGAGTGGTAAACTCCAACGGCCACCATATATCCATTGCCGGTGGAGATCCCCATCAATTGCTGCCCATTTATTTCCAAGCCAAATGATGTTGTTCCCATTGCTGTAATTATTGCCAGCAATCCCAATAGGATAAACTGTATCGACCTATATGCCGGGGCCTTGCTGGTTTCGTAGAGTACGTTTTTACCACATGCCATAAATATAGTATTTAATGCGAAGTTTAAATATTATGAACTGATTCAACAATAGATTTTATGCTAGATCCCTTAACGGTGATTGATGGGCCCACATTTCAAGACATGATAGAAAAAAGGTCAATCGCCCTTTAGGGCGGGGAGAGGGTAAGAATCTAGGCAAGGGGTTCTTCAAATGATGGGTTGGATGGATTTAACCGATTGATTACGAGCAAAGGATGACGAACCCCGCCACGGTGGGAAGAGGGTCAGCCAGCACAGCGTCGCCTTAATCGAGGATAAGACGGCAAGAGTCCTATCTAATTAACTTTATAAAACCCGCGTCGCCGCTGTTTTTCGTGCCTAAACCAACAGGTCCAAGCAATGTGGAGCTGCGATTGTTGATCAGATTCCTTAGGAAGGCCTCTGCTCAGACTGGGGCAGGCATATGGAGGTACGTGGCGGAGCTGCTGGAGAAACCCAGGCGAAGTAGGGTATCCGTCAATCTAAGCAAGATAGATAGGCATTCTTCGGAGAACGATGTGGTGGTGGTTCCAGGCAAGGTATTGGGGAGCGGTGAGCTGCATAAGAAGGTTACGGTAGCGGCATTCCGGTTCTCAAGTGATGCTGTTGAGAAAATAAGAGGAGTTGGCGGCGATGCGATAAATATAGCGGATCTCGTGAAGAGGAATCCAAAGGGAAGCGGTGCCAGAATAATAATTTGAGGTGTTGGAGTTGTCGATTCAAGTTATTTCTAAGGGGAGTATCCCGGACGTGGATGAATTAGTGATCGATGCTACAAATCATGTAGTGGGCAGGCTGGCCAGCACAGTGGCTACCTTGGCATTGAAGGGGAAGCGAGTGGTTATAGTTAACGCCGAGAGGGCCGTGGTCACAGGCGATTTCAATTCTATTCTGGAGCAATTCAAGGTTAAGTTAACCGTGGTCAGGACCCATTACAACCCGGAGAGAACTGGACCGAAGACTCCAAGGCGCCCCGACAGGGTTTTGAGGCGGGCCGTGAGGGGGATGTTACCTTATGATAAGCAGAAAGGTAAGGCAGCCCTGGGCAGGGTAAAGATATATCTGGGCACTCCGGCTTCCTACTACAATAAGCCCAAGTACGTGGTGAAGGGGGCATACTTCCACATGATACCAGGCTCGCCTTACACGACATTGGAGGATATTTGGAGAAGCATAGATCCAAAGACATGGGCTGTCTGGCGCGAGTCATATGATAAATTTAAAAAAGCCGTGGAAAAGAAGGGTGAGCAGAAATGAGCGAGGAAAAGCAGGAGGAGCAAGTCCAGGAGTCGCCTAGGGAACAACCAGCCGAGCTGCCCCAGGTGCAGGTTCCTAAGAAGCTGCATTGGGGAGTGGCTCACATATATGCCAGCTATAACAACACCATAATAATAATAACGGATTTGACTGGGGCGGAGACCGTGGTCAGGGTGAGCGGGGGTCAAGTCGTGAAGACGGACAGGGATAAGCCCAGTCCATACGCGGCAATGCAGGCGGCGTACAAGGCTGCACAGACCGCGATACAGCGCGGCGTTACTGCTGTCCATATACAAGTAAGGGCGCCTGGCGGTTACGGACCCAAGACTCCGGGTCCCGGAGCCGTAGCCGCTATTAGGGCGCTGGCGCGGGCTGGGTTGATGATCGGGAGAATAGAGGATACAACGCCGATACCGCACGACACCATAAGGCCACCGGGCGGCAGACGTGGCAGAAGAGTATAATCCATTTCGGTTTTAATTAATTCTTCACCTCAAACCTCTTTGCATGAGTTTCTTCTAAATTATTTAATGTCATGGAAAAATAAAAACCATGATGGGTCGCCTAATCGCTTCATTTTCTAATAGAAAAAAGGTCAATCGCCCTTTAGGGCGGGGAGAGGGTAAGAATTCACGTGCTTGCTTTGAAACAATGCTCAACAGTTGGGAAGATTTGTTGAGATCTAGGCAAAATCACGGTCTTGCGGCTTCGTTTTAATGCATGGCAAGGAGGGCCCTTTCTCCTCAGTTCCTGTTCGTGGTCTTTCCCGTGGAGGGCGTGTCTATTTGATGAAGTCATTAATCGTCTCCGATAAGATAGGTGTTTGTCGGCTATCTTTTTACTAATATAGATTGATTTTATTGATTGGGTAAGCTTAAAAACCATATGATTCTCCTCTCGGTATGCATCCGCTTTTGGATGAGACCCATGAATTAGTTAGGAAAAGTGCTGCGGAATTCGCTGAGCGCGAGATAGATCCATTTGTGAAGAACATGGAGAACTACGAGTATCCAAGGGATTTGTTGAGGGATATGGGTAAACTGGGCCTATTGGCTCCAATGGGTCCAGTCGACTACGGTGGGCCGGGGCTCGACTTCAGGTCTGAGATATTGACGGTGGAGGAGGTGGCTAAGCATAGTCCGGGGGTGGCTACCATACTTGAGATTCAAGGCTCTTTGATTGTGGATACCTTGGCGACTTACGGTAGCAATGCGATAAAGGAGAAGTACTTATCCAGGGCCATCAGTGGGGAAACCATCATATCATATGCATTAAGCGAGCCCTGCTGCGGCAGCGACGCCGCGGCGCTGGAGAGCATTGCTAGGAGGGAGAGGGGGGAGTGGGTGTTGAATGGCCATAAGATGTGGATAACATCCGGCATGAATGCGGATGCCTACTTGGTGTTTGCAAGGACGGGCCCTAAGGAGGAGAGGCATAAATCCATCACTGCATTCATGGTGGAGAGGGGCAAGTGCGTGGAGACCAGCCCGATACATGTGATTGGATTGAGGGGGACCGGCACTGCTGAGGTGAAGTTCGTTGATTGTGAGTTGGGGGATGATGCCGTTGTGGGCGAGGTAAACAAGGGCTTCTACGTTGCAATAAACAGCTTGAACTTGGGGAGGACATGCGTTGGATCGATAGGGCTTGGAATAGCCGAGAGGGCCATGGAGGAGGCCATTAGCTACATAAAGCAGAGAAGCGCGTTCGGTAGGTCTCTTGCCGATTTCCAAGCGCTTCAACACTATGTTGCCAATATATATGCTCAAACGGAGTCCGTTAGGTCGCTTGTGTATTCGGCGGCCTACATGAGGGATAAATCATCGCCTGACTTCTTGCTGTACGCCCACTCTGCTAAGCTGCTGGGATCCAGGCTTGGCGTCGAGTCAACCCGAGTCGCTATTCAAATGATGGGGGGAATGGGGCTTTCGACGGATAATGTATTGGAGATGCTGTATAGGGACGCCAAGGTAACGGAGATATATGAGGGCGCTAACGAGATAATACTGAATACGATCTATAAATTCATGGAGAAGTGATGTGAAGGTAATTTCGAAAGTTTCGGGGTAAAATGTGTTAATTGAATGTTTTTAAACGATTCATTTTTATATACGTTATACGGCAACGAATCATGGGTGGAAAAATATTCGCGGCCTCAATTATATCCACTTGGGCCATAATAGCGTTGGCGCTGGCCGTGGATTTGCCGCTGTGGATAGTGGCGTTATCAGTTATTGCCTTGACGGCCATAATAATAGATGGGATCAAACCCATATATAGGCCATCCAATGGCCGTGAACGGGCTAGGATTAACTCCAAGGCAGAGGAGACGGCCGCTGCCATGTAACTCTGCGTATCTTCTTGGTTAAAATAAATCCTTTAGCTAACGGCTTGATTTGGAGGTAGGTTAAGAATATATTTGGGTGTAATGCTTGGCTTTTCAATGGTTGTAAAGCGACGGCCGGCTGTGGCAGGTGCGTTTTATGAGGATGATGGTGAATTGCTTAGGGGTAGGATTGAATGGTCCATAAATCACGAATTAGGTCCAGCGCGCAATCCCCGCTCGATAGGGAACCCCGTGGCTGTGGTGGTTCCCCACGCTGGCTTGATATACTCGGGTCCAATAGCCGCCCACTCATATGTGGCGATAAAAAAGCATTTGTCCCCGTCCACGTTCATAATTATGGGTCCCAATCATTATGGGGTGGGCGCGCCTGTGGCTGTGATGAATGAGGGTGTCTGGGAGACTCCTTTGGGGGATATAGAAATCGATAGTTCCATTGCCAATGAATTGATTAGATCATTCGAAGGACTTGAGGTGGATTCCTTCGCGTTTGAGAGGGAGCACTCAGTGGAGGTGCAGGTTCCATTTATTCAATACCTTTTTCCGGGGTCCAGGATTGTGCCGATAGTGGTTTGGGAGCAGACGCTGGACGTGGCGCGCCGCATGGCGCAGGCATTGGTTCGTGTAATAGGGAATAGAAATGACGTGGTATTCATTGCATCCAGCGATCTAAACCATTATGAACCGCACGACGTGACCTCCGAGAAGGACATGAAAGCCATAGATCGCATAGTCAAGTTGGACTCGGAGGGATTAATGGATGTTATGGATAGGCTTAACATATCCATTTGCGGCTTCGGCGCGATATTGACAGCCATGGAGTACTCCAAGCTTAGGGGAGTCAAGCACGTGGATCTATTGATGCATGCCACCTCGGGGAACACGGGCCCCAATAAGATGGAGACCGTGGGCTACGCCAGCATAGCATTCCATGGAGGTGATGCTTATCAGCATTGAGGATAGAAAGGTAGAGCACATAAAGATAGCTGCGCGTGGGGAGGCAGAGGAGGGGTCGACGCTCTTCGACGAGGTTCAGTTGATCCACAACGCAATGCCGGGCTTCGATTATGATGAGGTGGATCCAAAGATACAGTTGTTCGGAAAACACCTCTCAACGCCTCTGCTCGTGGGCGCAATAACTGGAGGAACTGAGCTCTCCGGCAGGATAAATGCCATGTTTGCGGAGGCAGTAGAGAGGTTTGGCCTGGGGATGTACGTGGGTTCCCAACGAATAGCGATAGAGAAGCCGGAGACGAGGTGGACGTTCAGCGTGATAAAGGAGAAGGCGCCGACGGCGTTGAAGATAGCCAATATAGGCGCCCCGCAGATATCCAGGCTGGACGAGGGTAAGGTACTGGAGTGGATAAATGATGCGGTTGAAATGATAGATGCATCCGCCGTAGCCATACACTTGAATCCAGCACAGGAGGTGTTCCAGCCGGAGGGGGAGCCGTGGTTCAGGGGGGTGGTGGAGAAGGTGAGATACATATCCAAGTCCATAAACAAGCCCGTGATTGTTAAGGAGGTTGGGAATGGGATATCCAGGGAGGTGGCGATGGCGTTGGCGGGGTCAGGAATAGCCGCGATAGACGTGGGCGGAGTGGGTGGTACCTCATTCATAAAAATAGAAGCGGAGAGGTGGCATAGGGATGATGTGGGCGAGCTATCCAAGGTGTTCCATGGCTGGGGAGTACCGACGGCCATATCGATCTGCGAGGTGAAATCAGCGTTCCGGGGAATAATACTGGCGTCGGGGGGCATAAGATCCGGCTTGGACGGTGCCAAAGCATTATCGCTGGGTGCATTAGCATTCTCCATGTCCCGTCCCTTCCTGGTGAGCGCATTGCAGGGCAAGGATCAATTGCTTCAATTAATGGAAAGGATAATTAAGGAGTTCAAGATAGCCATGTTCTTGACGGGGTCCAGGCAAGCAAGCGATTTAGTCAATGCACCCTTGGTGCTGGGCCCCACGATAATTAATTGGTTGAGCCAGAGGGGAATACGGTGTCGCTAGCCTCTTCCGGTGGAGTACTTGGCCAGTATATCGCGGTTCGGTTCTCCCTCAATGCCGTTGCTTGATCCAAACTCAGCCACATCCCTTACAATGCCATTCCTGTCCTCCTCGTCCATCTTGTTGATCCGTATTATGATCGGGTCAAGCGCCTCGCCATCGAATCCCACCAAAACGGCCTCGCTGTCCGGATATCCCAATTGAAATAGCCTTACTTGGTAATAGGCATACCTAGTCTTAGCGGGATTAAACGATTTAACCTCGTATATCGAGTCACCGTCATAGAAGTCGGGCTGAACATACATTCCAATAGACTCATCGATCACCACTAACCCAGTCTTGGGCCTCAATAAGCCGAATGCAGGTGTTCGTTGAAAAGCCTCCAGCATCCTGCCGCCCCTCTCAATCATTCTCCCCTCGTCCTCGCTGCTCAGTTTGATCCCCATGCGCGCGGCCTCCTCCTTCATAGCTAGCGACATGTAATTCACGGCGGCCTCCAAGTAATTATCCACGCCCCTCCTGTAGTAGTAATTCATCTTAACCATGGCTTTATCAAATGCCGATCCAAACAGCACATCTATGGCAGTGCCCCGCAATTCATCGCTGAACAAGCTCTTCACGATCATCCATGCTGGGAATAACCTCATGGGGCATCACTACATGAATGCATCCAGCGTGGAGGACCCGCCTGTCCTATTCATGGACTTGCGCAGCCGCTCTATGGCGCCCTTAACCCTATCCTCGCTGAAGTCATGCCTCCTAACGAGCAGATCCATTATCTTTCCCTCATCCGGTTTATTGAATCTTAGCTCACCCACCTCAATCACGTCGGGCTTCATGAAGTACTCGCGTATCACCACTGGATCCAGCGGGAACTTCTCAAGCCCCACGGCCTTCGCAACCCTATCAATGGAGCCATATTCCTTGATTAGTTTTAAAGCCCTTTGAGGCCCTACCCCCGGCACCCCGTCTGGGTTATAGTCTGTTCCAATAAGCACTGCTAAATCTATCAATTGAACTCTATCCCTTAACCCCAACTCCCTCAATACCCTATCCAACTCTATGAGTTCCGGCTTCACGTCCACATACTCCCTCTTATTGGGCAGCTTTCTCTTGCCCGTCACTGTTAGGTTCCTGACCAGCCTGGGCGCCCCGAACAGGAGGGAATCGTAATCTTGACTACCCGCCGCCCACGCCGTTCCGCTCTCAGCCATGAACGCCGCCTCAGCCTCCCCCTCTCCAGGCGCTTGCACCCATGGAAGGCCCATCGCGGTCAGCAATTCCTTGGAGTCATTCACCATCTCATCCGTGATGAACATGGCCCTCTGAGAATGCTTCCTGGCCTCCTCGGCATTGCCGACCTTAGCGGCCGCCTCAGCTGCGTAGGCCTCCGCCTCCTTCCTTCTTCTCCGCCTCTCTATCTCAGTCTGCTTTAATTGAGGCGGCTTGCCGTCGAACACGTACACTGGCTTTATGCCGTTCTCCAATAGATTTATCGTCCTGTATAGAAGCCCATTCAAGTGACTCGTCACTCGGCCCCTCAAGTCCATTAATGGGGTACCATCGGGTTGCCTTATGGATGCAAGGAATTGATATAAGGCATTATATGCATCGATTGATACGATCCTTCCATTTAGTTTAGCCAGATCAATCTCTTGCCTGGATTCACTTATCAATTTGCCCAGCTCTGTTACTCCCATGGCCTTAACGCCATTCCGCTGTATTTATCCTTAACTGAGCCTCCAAATGGCTGACAAAATGAGAGATAGGCCTCGCCCTTTTGGGTGGGGTTGATTCGCTTCCTCTATACGCCAACAGCGAGGGGCGGTCCAGCAGCCCTCATTAAGGAATGCCCCCTGAGGTCCCCGGGAAGCCCTCGTCCACTCAAGGCGGGAGGAGGTCAGTACACGGTATTTGGAAAACCGTAAACTACCCCATCCTTGCGGGCGGGGGAGTCCCTCCCTCGCGGTGGGGGCTTCCTGCATCACATGGGAGAATATGCTACACCCCCTCCCTCGCGGAATGGGACTTTTACTCCCTTAATCCCCATAAAGTTAAAAAGGGAATGTGTTGCCCCCACAATGGAGCCGGGGTGGCCGAGCGGCCCAAGGCGCGGGACTTGAGGCCCCTTTGGGCGAGTCATCCCGTCCCCGCATGGGGGCCCGGGTTCAAATCCCGGCCCCGGCGCCAAGCTGTAGGAATCTGGCATTGGAGACTACATTTATATATTGATGTATGGGAGGTATACGTTGATGGATTTAAAGATAAGGTTCAATGGCGGCATATACATAGAACACAATGGATTATCTATCTTGGTGGATCCATATAGGAGGTTCGATGCCTCTAAGTACGATTATATATTGATTACCCATGGCCATACGGATCACTTCACGTCGACCGTGTCCAAGGCCCGCAGTCTCGTGTTGACCAGGCAAACGTTCAATATACTGACCTCGATATATGGGTTGGACCTCAAGGGTCCCAGCGTAGTGGATGTGGGGGATTTATTGGTGCTGGATGAGCTCAGCATAAGGGTGCTGAATGCTGGTCATGTTATTGGGAGCGCAATGTACGTGCTGGAGTTCAACGATATCTCGATTGGAATCACAGGGGATTTTAATTTGGAGGATAGCTTGGTTCAGAGAGGCGCGGACGCCATGCGTGATGTGGATGTACTAGTAATGGAGGGAACATATGGTAATGAGGCCTATAGATTCAAGCCTAGGAATCAGCTCTACGAGTTGATACTGGATAGGGTTGAATACGAGTTGTCGCAGGGCAATGATGTGGTGTTCAGCGGTCATCCCTTGGGCAAGGGCCAGGAACTGGCGGCGTTGTTGCGGAGATACGACCCATTCCTGGATTATGGAGTATATAAATTGAACAAATTGTTGCTGGACGAGCCCATGGGCTCCGTGATGGTTCCTGGCGCGGACGAGGCGGGACCCATAGTGGCAATAGCCGGTGTACAAGGCGATTTAGATCTTAGGTACAGGAACTCATTTAAGTTGAGCCGCCCCATAAAGATAATAGGGGTAACCGGCTGGGCCCGCAGCGATGAATCTATTCAATTAAGCAACCACAGCGATTACTCATCGCTGGTCAAGTTCGCGTTGGAATCCAAGGCAAAGGCAATATATACTGTGTACGGCCATGCGGTCTCACTGGCCCAATCGCTTAGGCGCAAGTATGGTATCAATGCGCACCTGATTCCTACCAATGAAGGAGACATAATAAGCTATTAACTTATAGATATTGGCGGTTCACCGTAACGGGCATGCATCGCTTTACGGTTCGATGCATTCCACTGACCTCCTCCCTGTTTTGAGGG
>DAHE01000042.1:21486-32553 GCA_002508315.1 Thermocladium sp. UBA166 | reverse complement strand
CAAAGCTTGCTGATTCTTATCACGGTCTTTCGTGTAGTTGGCAGTAAGATTTAATAGGAGCGGCTATTCCTCATGTAAAATGGCATCAATAGATTGCTGTCTATCGTCATGCGGCTCTAAGTGCAGCGATGATGAGCCGTACTTGGCGGAGAGATGTATACAGGAATGCTTCGATTCATGCGTGGCCGGCCAGGGAAAATAGTGCCGGAATTCGTCTCGTAGGAATGGTTTCATGGATTCGCTAGTTTCAGTGAATCGCTTGATAGGAAAAGGACAAACCTCGCCCTTTAGGGCGGGGAGGAGGTCAGTAGCCCTATGTTTCGTTCATTTTCGATAAAGGAATCAATTAAGTCCCCTTGCATTCCCAATCCATGGAATCACTTGTTATTGGAGCAACAGCATTTAGCAAGCTTCTCTTGACAATGAGTGTCCATGTATTCCAATCATGGAAGGTAGACCTCAATTCATTATCAACCGTGTAAGGCATAGCTTCATAATGTTATGTCAAATATGCGCAAAACATTTAAATTGACGAATTGTTCCTCGATCTATAATGAATCAAGGGCTTTCGAGGCTTCCATTGCATATAGGTGTGATACCTGACGGTAATAGAAGATGGGCGCGCAAGAATAACTCTGACTTCTTCTCCGCATATAGGATAGGCGCTGATAAGGTGGAGGATTTCTTGGATTGGGCCATAGACATGGGAATAAAGGCCGTGACGGTTTACGTGCTGTCCCTGGAGAACTTAATGAATAGAAGCGAGACTGAGAAGAAGATAGTATATGAATTATTGATAAACAAGTTGGTAAAGACCAGGAGCGATCCAAGGATACATAACAATAGGGTGAGGATAACGGCGATCGGCAGGTGGAGGGGCCTTCCTCAACGCGTGGTTGACGAGATTTTGAACGCCATGAATTCGACGAGCAATTACGGCGACCACTTCCTTAATTTGGCCATAGCATACGGCGGTCTTCAATCAGTTGTGGACATGGTCAATAATATGCTAGGAGCCAAGGGCGAGATAAGCGATGCGGAGCTGTTCAAGTACCTTCCCACATCTTTTCTACCCCATCCCATGATCGACCTAGTGATAAGGACTGGCGGGGAGTATAGGTTGAGTAACTTCTTTCCGTTGGAGACCGCGTACGCGGAGATGTACTTCACCAATAAGTATTGGCCCGACTTTGGCCGGGATGACTTAGTCGATGCGCTCAACTTCTACGCCAGCAGGGAAAGGAGGTTCGGCCGTTGATGATTGAGTTGAGTGTCTCTCGCTAAGCTTTAAATTCCCAAGCAGAATGCGTTTGGCCAGTGATGATTAGGTTTCCGGTTTGATTGGTGATATCTTCACCCCTGACTGAGCCTTTATTTGTTGGAAAGGTTTATAAATGGTTGCTGAATATCGCATGTGATTGGGATGGATGCATTGGAATAAAATCCATAAATGAATTGAAAATATTGATATCGATGCTCAAGAAGTATAGAGGCTACGCAACTACGTTGGTGACGCTCTACATAAATGGGGATAGGCCCATACCGGATATCGTAAACATGCTAAGGGAGGAGTGGGCGGTCTCCGGCAATATAAAGGATAAGACCACCAGGAACCACGTTCAGGATGCGATAGACAGGATAATAGGCATGTTGAAGGGAACACCCAAGGCGCCCCCCAACGGGTTAGTAGTATTCGCTGGTTTCCATATGATTTCCCCGGGCAATTATACGTGGGTCTCCTACGTCGTGATTCCGCCATTCAAGATAAGCACGTTTAAGTATATATGCGATATGACGTTCCACACGGAATTGCTTGAGGAGGGCGCCAATACCACCTCCACGTACGGCATAATAATAGTGGAGCGAGGCGAGGCCGTCATAGCGTTGCTCAAGGGAAATTACTGGGAGATAGTTAAGAAGGTCCAGTTCTTCGTTCCCAACAAGCACAGCGCGGGAGGTCAATCGGCCCTCAGATATAAGCGACAGACTGAGCATTTGGCGGAGGTCTTCTATAAAATGCTCGCCGACTCAGCTAACGAGATCTTCCTGAAAATAGAGGACTTGAAGGGAATAATAGTTTCCGGCCCAGGCCCCACCAAGGAGGACTTCCTAAAGGAGGACGCATTGGATTACAGACTTAAAGATAAGGTAATTGCAGTAGTGGATGCTTGTTGCCCGGATGAGTATGGCGTCATAGAGACGATAAGGAAGGCCAGCAGCCATATAAAGGATAACGAATACGTCCACGCAAAGGAATTGTTGGATACATTGATGGAGTACGCCGTCAGGAAGAGCAATTACGTGGTGTTCGGCAGGGATGCCGCAATGAAGGCATTAAGGTATGGGGCGGCCAGGGTTATATTGGTGAGCGAGAACGTTGGAGAGGAGGAGATACTGAATCTCGTGATGGAGGGGGACAGGAAGGGGATAAAGGTGGAAGTGATACCTAAGGCAGTGGAGGAATCGAAAATGCTCGATCAAACATTCGGGGGATACGCGGCGATTCTTCAATACCCCATAACCACGCTGGAGGCAAACCAGAGCGATTCGTAGGAGTCCTTCAATACTTGCGCTCCTCGGGCTTCCACTTGGTTATTTTGACCGGTATATAAGAGAAGCTGGGCCCCTCCTTGGTTCGGAATGCCAATGTATGCTTTAACCAATTCACGTCGTCGCGTTTTGGGTAATCTATCCTGGCATGCGCTCCTCTGGATTCCGTTCTGTTGAGGGCTCCTAAGGTTATGATCTCCGCCTGCTCCAATAGGAAATCTATCTCCATTATATCTTTTAAGTTCTGGTTATAGACTCGCCCCCTATCCTCTATCCTGGCATTGCCGAAGCGCTCCCTCAATTTCTTCAGCGATGCGTACGCCTCCTCCAACCCGCTCTTCTCCCTGAATACATAGACGTACGTATCCATTATCTTATTCATTTCTCGCTTTATATCGTATGGACTCTCCGCATTAGTTTCCTTGTGGAGCAGTTCATCGAATATCCTCTTCTCCTCCCTATCGACCGCATCCTTCACGTACCCATCCAACTCCACATCCCCGGCCTTGGACATGGCGTACTTAGCGGCCGCCTCCCCGGTGAAGTGCCCCCACACTAAGCACTCGCTTAGGGAGTTGCTTCCAAGCCTATTGGCGCCGTGAACACTGACGTTAGCGGCCTCTCCGGCAGCCCATAGATTCGGTATCTTCCGCTCAGCATCCATGTACACCTGCCCCCTCAGATCAACGTGTATGCCACCCATCATATAATGCATTGCGGGCCTCACTGGTATAGGCTCATCCACGGGATCCACTCCTATCGTCTTTATCGATATCTCCCTTATCATTGGGAGCCTCTTATTCAGCCTCTCCTCACCTAAATGCCTTAGATCTAGCAAAACATAGCCAAGCCCGCTCTCCTCATCTATGAATCCCCTTCCTTGGTTTATCTCGGTTATTATGGATCTGCTGACTATATCGCGGGGAGCCAGTTCCATACGGCTCGGCGCGTATCTCTTCATGAACCGTTCTCCATCCTTATTAACCAAGTAACCCCCCTCTCCCCTGGCTCCCTCAGTGATCAATATGCCGTTGGGAACCAACGCCGTCGGGTGGAACTGGGGGAACTCTAAGTCCTTCAGAGGTATTCCCGCCCTATACGCTAGGCTGTACCCATCCCCAGTTGATGAATGGGCCATAGTTGTGAAGCCATACACCCTTCCATTTCCACCCGTCGCTATTATCCCTGCCTTGGCCAGTATCACCTTGAATTTCCCAGTCTTGAGGTCTATTGCGGTTATTCCCCTGAACTCCCCGTTCTCCAGTATTAGGGAGGTGGCGAAGTGCTCGTGCAGCATGTCTATGTTCCCAAATCTGAGCGTGTTGTCGTATATTGTGCTTAACAAGAAGAAGCCGGTCTTATCCTGGGCAAACGTCGTCCTCGGTATCGTCATTCCACCGAATGGTCTCTGCAGTATCTTTCCTTGGGAATCGCGGGACCAAGGTACTCCTAGATGATCGAGGAACTTTATCTCTTGCGGTGCCGTCTGGACGAGTAGCTCTATGGCGTCTTGATCGGCCAGGAAATCACTGCCCTTCGCTGTATCATATCCATGCAAGTCCAAGCTATCGCCATTTTCCTTAGGGTATAGAACCGCGCTGGCGCCACCTTCAGCTGATACGGAGTGGCTTCTCATGGCGTGGACCTTGCTCACGACCGCTATCCTTATTTTCCCATTGGATGTGCGCGCAGCCTCAAACGCGGCCCGCAGCCCAGCGAGGCCGGAACCAAGAATCAACACGTCATATTTTAGTACCTCCACCATAGCATCCAATCATTTTACCTTATTTATAAAAATTCCGCCTTGTCCATGATCATTAATCTAATGTGGCGGTCTAGCCATGGAGCGTGCTTCGAGTTACCCGTGGGTTTATGTCGCCCATTTTAAGTATCATTAGAAACATTTATTATTCGGCGATCCCTATGGTTTTCCCGTGAATTTACGCGTAGATACTGAAACAATCAGGCGGCAATTATACGTGTTTGGGCCGGCTTGGTTGGTAATGATGGCGGATATAGATGTTGCCAGCATAGTCACTGGACTGCAGTCTGGAGCTACTTGGGGGTACAGAATGATATTCATAATGATAATTTTGACGATTCCCCTCTTCATAATCCAAGACGCTGCTGGCCGCTTGGGTACCATTGGAGGCAAGGGTTTGGGCGAGGCGATAAGGGTTAGGTATAGCGGCAGGACGGCTGCCATATTATCCATCCCAATGGCCGTCTCAGACTTCTTGGAGTATGTCGCGGAGTACGCTGGGATATCCATTGGGATAATGCTCTTGGGACTTCCTTTAATTCCGTTCTTACTATTGATATATGTACTCCACGCCGTGGTGGTTCTATCCAGGAGCTACAGGAAGGCCGAGATTATAATGCTGCCGATAAGCTTCGTGTTGGTAGCCAGCATAGCTGCATCGGCGGTACTGTTCAAGCCGGATCCGTCGCTCGTGTTATCCGGTCTCTCCCCGTTCCAGCCTTACGGGAATCCGTCATTTGATTACTTACTGGCCGCCAACATAGGCGCCGTCATAATGCCGTGGATGTTGTACTTCCACTCGGGCGCTGATTCCAGAAAGAAATTGAAAATCGGCGATCTAAGGGCGGAGAGGCTGGAGACGCTAATAGGGGCAATCGCATCGGAGGTATTAATGGCTATGATAGTGATAGATGGGCTTCATTTGAGGAGTGTTAACGATTTCCTGAACATCGACGAATTATCGCGTGCATTGGCTCCATTCGGCTCATCTGCTCCATTCCTATTGGCCATGGGCTTCCTAGCGGCTGGTTTCTTGGCGCTGGTGGTGATATCTATGGCATCCGCGTGGGGCGTATTGGAGGCAGTGGGGCGAACGTCGAGGATGGCATTCCTCTCAGTTTACTTGATGGAGAGTCTTCCAGCCCTAGTTTTGGTGATTCTATATAACAATTACGTGGAATTAATGCTGGACCTAATGGTCCTATACACCATAATCATAATACCATCACTCTACGTCCTCGGCCGCCTGGTGACTGATCCAAACATAATGAAGGGCCTCACATATAAGCCGTGGGAATCAGCTGTGTACTGGGCAATGACGGCCTTGATAATAATAGGGGGAATCGCTGGCTTGATATCCATTATATAGGGATGACAAGTCTCGCCCTTCATGGTGGGGGTGTGTGTTTTAATAGGTGTTTACTCCCTTTCCTAGTTGGCGGTCAACTCTCGCACGTGTGGAGTGGGGAGGGAAGAGGGGATGACTAATTTTGGCCCACTGCTAATCCATCTCCCCTTGGATCGGCGTATGCTATGCGTTCACGTCCCAGGATTTGGATGGCATGGGCAACGCCGGTGGCGCCTGGGTACTTTATTTTGCGGATGGGGGCATCAACTCCCTCCTCAGCGAATACCCCACTTCCATCCCATAAAAATCTAGGCGCGTCTATCGCGTTAACTATATCCATTCCGTAATCGATTAAATTCATTAAAAGGAGGGCATGTTGTTGCGGCCTGAAGTGACCCCCGCTTATTCCTATGGCCGCCATTGGCTCCCCGCTCTTTTCAATGATCATTGACGATAGCGTGTGGAGGGGTCTCTTGCGTGGAGCGACTTCGTTAGGTCCGCTCAGCTTGAAATCGCTCGCCCTATTGTTAAGGGTTATTTGGTATGTTGGCTCCGTTATCCTGGACCCAAAGGGATGATATAAGCTTTGTATCGCGGATACCATGTTTCCCGCCTCATCTATAACGACGAAATTGGTAGTATCTCCCTCCAGTATCTTATTATTGGCATTGGGGCCAGCGGCATTAGATTTCAGCAGTCTATCTATTGGCACGTCGACGAATCGCGGGTCTCCTACATGCTCATCCCGTAATGAATACGCTTTTCTATAAATGTCGAGGAGCACATCTATCCGTTCCTTAATGCTGTCCGGAAGGCCTCTGGACTCCACGTCCCTTAGTATTACCAAGGTAGTCAATCCCTGACTATTGGGCGGGGACTCGAAGACTGTGTATCCCCTATACTCCGCCTTAAGGGGCTCCCTCCACTCGGGCGCGTAATCCTTGAAATCAGATATCGAGAAGACGCCTCCCATGGAGTTGACGTACTCCGTTATTGCCTCTCCCACTTCCTCGTAGAAAAACGAGGGACCGGTCTCGGCTATCCCGCTTATTGCCTTTCCCAGTCTCCTCGTATCGATCCTTTCCCACCTATTTGCCAAGTAGGTCCTCGCAGTCTCGTCGTCGTGGTAGGTCTCCCTTAATGAGTTCAAGGCGCTCTCCAGCCTCGGCATTACTGGCAGCCCGGTCTCGGCTAACCTCGCGGCCGGCCTTAATAGGTCTCCCCACTCCATCGAGCCATGCCTTTGCCAAAGCGCGTGGACCCCGCCCACCATGCCTGGCACCACTATGGAAAGAGGCCCGTACCTCGGCATGGTTCCGCCGTGCTTGTTTATTATTAATTCCTTAGTCAAACCACTGGGCGCCCAGCCGGTGCCATTTATGAACTCGACCCCTCCATTATCGTGATTATATATCATTGCCATGAAATCCCCTCCAAGTCCGTTCAACGCGGGCTGGCTGACGGCGAGCGCGAATGATATCGCGATAGCGGCATCAACGGCATTGCCTCCCCGTTCCAGTACAGATAATCCGATTAAGGAAGGGAATGGATGCTCGCTGGCAACAGCCCCCCTGCGAGACACGAATGCCGGCTTCACGCTGACCTGCAACTATTTCCAATTAATAAACTTAGGGATGCCCACCACTTTTTGGGAATTTAACCTGTTGAGGAAGCTCAACTCATCATGAGGGGATTATTGGAGTTCAAGATCAGCTTAGCTTTTTTCGGGTTATGATTGCCAAATTTATTGGTTCGACTAGCTGAATAATTCAATATCATTTATTATGTTGAAAAGCCAATCCCTTAGGAGTTACGATGGGCTAGGGAACTGGCTTTCAATTGTTATCGTGAAGGTCTGGGCATTAGTTTCCATTCTTCAATGGTCAATGTGGGTGAGTTGTCGATATCGCAACGTTTTTAAGCGGTTTTAAACTCGTATGTTGATAGGAATGTTCGTGCTGGCAGCACTTCAATTGTTTGGAGGAAGCGGTTCCAATTCCACGGATTATTTATTATTCAATTTATTGCTTTTCATAGTGTATTTCGGTGTTTTTCCATTTCTATATGAGTATCTTCAATTAATGAGATTTCAAATGCAGGTCAATGGTTTCCTACAGCAGCTCAACGCTACCATAACCAATGGAATCTCTCAATTCATGGGAGCAGTGAATCAGATGGGATCCAAGAATGGATCGTCGATTGATGGCGAGAAGGTCAAGAACGAGCTGAGGAATTTGATGGATTTGGTGGTTATAGATCCCACAAACATAGAGACGGAGGGCTTGGTGCGCAAGTTGAAGTACTTGATAAACATGTACAGCGATAGGCTGGAGGGCGATGTTAGAATGATAATGCCAGGGCTCGATAAACCCATGGTTCAGAACATGGCCAATGCAGTGGAGGTATTGAGGAATTTGAATTACATCTATAAAGTGGTGGATCACTACTATAAACTGAGCTCCAAGTACAAGAGCTACTACTTACTATATCAATTGACATTCATGCTGCCTTTCCTAAAGGAGGCCGTGAATGCATTGAGCAACTCCATAACATCATTCGTGAAGGGACAGCCGATAGGCGATGCAGCGGGTCCGTTGACTATTTATAGATTCATGAATTCATGCCAAGGAAAATCCTCCATTGATAACGTAATTCCGGACACGTATATTGGACAGTGTCTCTATAACGAGAGGAAAATATACCTAATGAAGGCTCAGGGACCGGGGGGCACGGTTGGTCACTTGGATGATGCCGTGAACTACCTACTGGAGACCCTCAACGTGAAGCCCAGGCTGGTGATAACCATAGATGCCGCCCTAAAGCTGGAGGGCGAGAAGACAGGTACCATAACGGATGGGTTGGGCGTCGCAATGGGGGGAATAGGGGCGGAGAAGTTCAACATAGAGACCACGGTATCAAAGCACAATATCCCGCTATACGCGATATTGATTAAGATGAGCGAGATGGAGGCGCTGAACACCATGACGAAGCAGATAGATGATTCGGTTAACTCTGCGGTGGATAGGCTAAAGAAGATAATAGAGATATACACGTCCCAAGGAGACGAGGTATTGGTAATAGGGGTAGGCAACACCATAGGCGTGGCCCAGTAGCGGGACCCAGCAGCAAAGTTTTAAACTTCAAATAATTGGCTATGAACCATGTCGTTTGATGCCTTTGTGACGGGCTACTCGGTGGCTGTTTCAGTAGCCATATTCGCCGCGCTGGTATTATTGCTATATTATTTATTGTTTAATAAATCATTAATGGCCCGGATAAGCGCCCCAGCCCAACGGGCCCAATTAACGGAATTCGTGATTCTCAAGTGTCCCCAGTGCGGCTTCGAGAAGAAGAGGCAATTCGAGCTAGGCGATTACGTGGGGAAAGTAGATCAAGAGAGGTGTCCACACGATAATTCCCAGCTGGTGGTATCGTCCATAGCCAAGGAAACATCCAGCCAGTGATCTATATGGCACTGCCCAACATAGACGTCACCCCCATCGGCAGCCTTCGATCAATAGAGGAGGGCAGCCGCGTGGTGGTGAGGGGGTGGGTGTACAGGAAAAGAGTCCTGAAGAACAAGGTCTTCCTAGTTATAAGGGATTCCAGCGGGATAGTTCAAGTCGTGTTCTCAGGCGGATTAGTTGAGGAGGCATCGCGGCTCAACATAGAGTCGGCCATTTACGTCGGCGGCACCGTGAAGAGAGAGGAACGAGCGCCCGGGGGAGTCGAGATCCAAGCCGATGGCATATTATGGGAGTTTGTGGGGGAGCATTTCCCCATTAATGAGGACGCCGCCGAGGCTGACTCAGAGTTGCTGCTGGACCTAAGGCACCTCTGGGTGAGAAGCAGGAAGATGCAGGCAGTGCTTAAGATAAGGAGTACCATATTCTCGGCGGTTCATGAGTATTTTAGAAGCAATGGCTTTTATGAGGTGCAGGCCCCCACGTTCATATCCGCCGCCGTGGAGGGCGGATCCACATTGTTCAGCCTGGATTACTTCGGGACCCCAGCGTACTTGACGCAGAGCGCTCAGTTCTATCTTGAGGCCTTGATATACTCGCTTGAGAAGGTGTACACAATAGCCCCCAGCTTCAGAGCGGAGAGATCCAGGACGAGGAGGCACTTGACGGAGTTCTGGCACGCTGAAATGGAGATGGCTTGGGCAGGGCTGCGCGATGTGATGAAGGTTGGGGAGGGCGTTATAAGCAGGGCGGTGGAGAGGGTACTTCAGGATAACCTGGAGGAGCTCAGCATACTAGGCCGCAAGACAGAGTACTTGGAGAGGATAAGACCTCCCTTTCCCATGGTTTCCTACGACGAGGCTATAGATATACTTAGAAATAAGGGCGTGCAGCTCAAGTGGGGGGATGATATAGGGGCCGATGAGGAGAGGGTACTCACGCTTCAGTTCGAGAAGCCAATACATTTACACCACTTCCCGGAGGCAGTTAAGGCGTTTTACCACAAGAACGATCCCCAGAGACCGGAGACGACGTTAAGCGTCGACGTATTGGCCCCGGAGGGCTACGGCGAGGTAATAGGGGGAGGCGAGCGCATAGAGAACTATGACGAGTTGGTGAACAAGATACGCAGGTTCGGATTGGAGCCCGGCAATTATGGTTGGTACTTGGATTTGCGCCGCTTCGGTTCTGTTCAGCATGCTGGGTTCGGCCTGGGGATGGATAGGTTAGTTATGTGGATATGCGGCCTCGATCACGTCAGGGATGCATTACCGTTTCCCAGAGATATGCGCCGCATAAGGCCATAGCATGAGGATAGTGATTACTGGGACGCCGGGCACTGGGAAGACCACTATTTCGAAGGAGTTATCTAGTAGGCTTGGATTGAAGTATATCAATTTAAATGATATCGCTTTAAGTGAAGGAGATGCCGTGTGGGATGAATCGCGCAATACGTTTTCTATAACTGACCCGGATAAGTCAAGCAAGGCATTAAACAAAGCCCTGTCCTCAAGCGGTGAATGCGTGTGCGAAACGCTGGCGATAGACCTACTGGATCCCGGCTTAGTGGATAGGGTAGTGGTGCTGCGCCGCGATCCCCGCAAGTTATGGTCTGAATTGCTGGGGAGGGGTTGGCCTCCGCGCAAGGCGGCCGAGAATGTGCTGGCGGAGATAGTGAACGTATTATCCCACTCCGCCTGGAGTGCTTTTGGCGGTAAGACGATTGAGATAAATACTACAGATAAGACCATTGATGAGTGCGTAAGCATGGTAATTGACGCGTTGAGCGGCCGTTTAATAGGCAATACAATTGATTGGCTGGCGGTCCTCGATGGAGATGAGTTAATGGACCTAATTCAGTTACTAGAGAGGTCCGCTAATTCCAATTAATGCTGCACAAGCTGCTTCTCCCATTATTAGGTTTATTCCCCTCTATTTTCCTC
>DAHE01000042.1:4917-21387 GCA_002508315.1 Thermocladium sp. UBA166 | reverse complement strand
GATGTTACTATTGGGAGAATTATGTTCCTGACCAGAAGAACTATGTCTTTTACTATGCTGGTCCCCGAAAACCCCGCTCCCTGAAATAACGCGGTTATGCAGAGCCTCACTGCATCGCTGTTATCTGACAGCATGCAGAGCGAACTGGACACGTTTAGGACGCTTTGGACCTTGGTTATCAATCCATCTATGTATCTAACCATTTCCCCGAAGTCCTTAGTCTCAATCCTCCTCCTAGCGGCGCCGCTCCTTATGCTGTCAACCAGTGCAAGCACGTTTATGTTCATCTCGCTCAACTTATCCGAGATATATATCAATGCATCCCTGACGTCCGGGAGTGGGTAATTTGTCCCGCTCATGAACTCCAATAAATAGGAATATTTATCCTCTATTTCCTTTATTACGTTGACCAGCTCCACCTCATTCGTGCTCCTTCGCATCAACTTCCCGACTATTGACCACGCGATTATTAAAACATTTCTATGACGAGGTGCCCAAGCCATTTACGGCTTTGCCGACGAAAAAGCAATAGGCTCTGTAATTCATGGAAGGAGACAAGAACCCGAACTATTTTAATTTGGTAATATTGAGTAACCAACTCATTCCCTCCCTCCCGGGGCTTGGCCGGGAGGATTGGGGAGTGGTCGGCGGGATAATTGGTCGATTTGGAATGAGTTGCCCCATTAACTTATTGCTTGCATCTTTGGACCGTACTTCAGTATAGTCCTATTCATCCATACGGTGAACATTGTGAGTGGGACGAAGGTGAACTTAACTATTAACTGACCAGCTATTAGGCCGAGCAGGACGGGGGTCGGGAGGACTCCTAGGAAGGCGGCGGGAATGAACACCAAGCTGTCGATGGCCATGGCTATGGGGTCGCTAACGCCCACCCTCCTAACCACCCCAAGCTTGAGCCTCGTAACCAGCAGCACGTCCACGTTCTCGCTGGCCAGGAAGGCTAGGACGCTCGCCGCTGCTATCCTCCCACTAGAGGTTAGGAACCCATTCCCGCCCGTGCCGGGGGTTATGGCTATCAAGTTGAGGAGCACGAAGTAGGCTGCTTGCATGGCGGCGGCGGAGAGGACTAGCCACCTACCGACCCGTGCTCCGAACTTAACGCTGGCTATGTCCAGCATTGCCACGCTGGCGCTGTAGCTGATCACTCCTCCAGGCACAATTAGTGGGGAAATATAGAGCAATCGAACCGCCGCTACTTGGCTCATGGTTAGCAAGAAGAGGTAGGCTGCGCCCGTGGTGAGGAGCAGGTAATCATCCCCCCTCCTCCCGCTCATCCACACCACCCAGCCGGTGAGCAGGTAGAGGAGCAGGGCCTCCCCTACTAAGTATATTAATTGAAACATGATTCCCAATCAAATGGTCAGGTTAATAAGGATTCCTGTCGATTGATAAGCGTGGTTTGCCCCACGCGTCAATATCTTTCTTTTCCTTGAAGAATTATAATTAAGTCTTTGCGTGCCCATAGGCTGCATCCTATTCAATCGCCTCGAATCGTCCTTTGATGGCTAATGGTTGGGTCATGTGAGGAGGGCAGTTAATGGATGAAGTAATGCTTAGTCGTTATTAGTCGCAAACTAAGGGCTGCTTATAGTGTGGAAGCTGCATTCTCAATTATTTAATAGGTGGCCGCCGGGTTTGCCTTAGGATGCTTGGGATGGGGGGCCTTGGGAGTCGTGGTCTGGTAATCGCGCGTTTTCAAGGGTCTTCCTGGGAATGAATGCCCTGGGGGATCCGTGTTTATTGGAGAGGAAGCCCCTAGGAAGGGGTGGTTCACGCAGGTTGGCGCGCGGTTTCTTTTATGTGAGGTGGGGGATGGAAATTGGCTTGGTGAGGGCGAAAAAGAAATAAATAGGTCCAACGAGAATTCAAGTTCGATGGGAAGAAGAAAAGTGCGTAGGAAGTTGGCCGCGAAGCCGGCGAAGAAGTTGCCCAGGATATTTCAATGCCCTCACTGCGGCATGACAAGCGTTAACGTGGTGTTGGATAAGAAGGAGAAGCAGGTTCGCGTGATCTGCAGCAACTGTGGTTTGGAGGCGTCATTTAATGTGGTCGAGGGGTATTTACCCGTGGATTACTTCAATAAGTTCGCGGATAAGTATTACGCGGGGGAGATAAAGCCCAAGAAGGAGGGCATAATTCCCGTCGCCCCTCAAGCCACCGCAAATAACCAGAAAAACGATGAGAGCGATAAACTGGAAGGCGTTGAGTACGAGGACTTCCCGATAGAGGACGAGACAAATGATTCAAGCATAGAGGGCGAGCCGATAGATGAGGCTTCAGAGGGCAAGGACGAGGACATGGATCAATGAGGATGTGCGACCGGATGAATTAACTTGAGTCAAGTCGCTTCGCAATCTGTGTCTTGGTTATTAGATGGGGGAGGAGAGTAGTGTTTCGCTTAACGTGGTAGGTTGACTTCACAAGAACATTTTTTGAACGGTTCTATCCACGTTTATTAATAATAGCTTGGGCTCGCTTCCCTCCCGCAACCACTCCAGCTCGCGCAGCTCATTGCCGGCGATCTCCGCCTCAACTCCGAACCCCTTGGCTATATCGGTTATGCTTGCCTCTATGTTCAAGTAATCCGCGTTCTCCAGCTCCGGGTAATAGCTCTTGGCGTAGCTCTTCAATATATTATATCCTCCATTGTTCAGGACAATGATCTTGGTGGGCAATCCATATTTTTTGGCGGTCCAGAGCCCTTGCACGGAGTACATGAAGGATCCATCCCCGATCACGGCCACTGTTTTCCTGTTTATTATTGACATGCCCATTGATGCTGCCAATCCCCAGCCCAGCTGGCCGCTCTTTGCCGTGAAGTACTTATTATGGCCGTAACCCATCGCGCTCCTAAGCGTGGGGGAGTAGGATATCGATTCATCTACAACAGTGAAGCCCTCGAATGCCTTCTTCATCTTGTAAAGGACGTAGTCAATCCCCATGGTGGACCTGGCCCGCGCCACCTTATTCATGTACAGCAAATCCTCTTCCCTCTTAAAGTCACACTTATGCTTGACCTTCTTGGCGGCCGCGGCGAGGAAAGTCTTAGGGTTCATTACGAACGCCTCCCCCAGCCTTGGATCAACATCGAAGCCAACGGATATTATGTGTTTGCCGGGAAGCAGTGGAGATGGTAGATACGGATACAGCGTAATTCCGCCCCCAATGATAAGTATTAAGTCGTGGGGCAGCAACTTCATGTTTATCAAGGTGGAGGCTGGAAGCAAGTCGCCGGCAAACCTTGGATTATTCGAGTTGAATGGAGACCTATGGCTGAGCGGCTCCCCGTATACTGGGCATCCAAGCGCGTCCGCCATGGCCTCCGCCTCCTTGAAGGCATCGAACACATCCACCTCGTACCCCATTACCAATGCTGGATTGGTTGCATGGTTTAGCCTATCAACTATGTAATCCACAGCCTCCTCGTCAATCAGGTTAGGTGGTGAATGTCCAGTCCGCTTTGCCTCGTATGCGGCCTCCTCGTCCAATGTATCCATGGGAAACGAAATGAAGACGGGACCCATGGGTGGGGTCATGGCCACAGCCCTAGCCCTCCTGAGCACTATTGGTATATCATCGCCGTGCCTCACCTCGTACTTCATCTTAACCAATCCATTCACTAGCTCCGTTAAATCGCCGTACAGCAGCGGCTCATAAACGGCGTGCCTACTGTCCTGCTGCCCCGCCGTTATCACTATGGGTGATCTATTCTTGGATGCCGTGTGTATGAACGCTATCGAATTTCCCAGGCCCGGGACCGAGTGTAGATTGACCAGCGATGGTTTTAAGGCGTATTGGGAGTAACCGTCTGCCATGCCCACGGCTATTGAGTCGTGTAGGGTCAAGTAGTACTCATCTATTCCGCGCAGCATGGGTAGCTCCGTGGTGCCGGGGTTACCGAATGCGGGCAGTAGGCCCAGCTCCCTAATGGACTCCCGCAATGCCTCGTATCCCTTCATCTAGACCACCCTGTATTGCGGCTCCAGCCCCTGCTTGTACCTCAATACATTGGCTATGGTTTCCATGAGGAACCTTTCCTGGCTCTCAACGGTCGCGCCAGCTATGTGGGGGGAGAACACCACGTTATCCAGCGAGAACAGCTCTGATTTGAAGTCGGGGGGCTCCTTCTCATACACATCTATCCCAACCCTTATTCCCTTCTCCTTCACTGCCTTAATGAGGGCCTTCTCATCAATAACCTCCGCCCTGGATGTGTTTATCAAGATCGCTCCATCCTTCATGAGGTTCAACTGTCTCTCCGTTATCATGTGCCTAGTTTTATCAGTCAGGGGAACATGTATGGATACTATATCTGATAGTCTCATCAAGTCGTCCAATTCAACATACTTAACGCCGTAGAACTCCTCCCTATCCTGCGGGAGCCGTCTCACATCGTTATAGAGTATTCCAACCTCGAAAGGTATCAGTCTCTCCACTAGCTTCGTTCCGATGGCTCCCATCCCTATTATCCCGAAGACCTTGCCCTTGAGCTCCCGCGCCCCCGTGAGTACAGGCCATTGGCCCGCCCTTATTTGGGAGTTTAATTGCACGAAGTTTCTCAGCAGAACTAGCGCGAACATGATAACGTGCTCCGCCACGGCCTCCTTGTTGGCCACCGGTATGTTGCTCAGCATTATTCCCCTCCGTCTCACCTCGCCCAGATCCACGTTGTCATAACCAGTGCTAGCTACTTGTATGAACTTCAGGTTAGGCATTCTGCTGAGCAGTCCCGCATCCACCTTAGTGAACGTGGTGACTATCAGCACATCGGCATCGCTTTTCTCGAAGCTGGCGTCTGCGGTCAGCTCCAGCTCGGGGAGTATCTGCGCGGCGGCCTTCTTGATTTGATCCATCGGTATGAACCCGGGAAGTATAGCCAGTGCCTTCATGGATTTTCAACTAATTCAAACTTAAAAGCATTCCTAATAAGTAAAGTTTTTAATTAATAATTAATAAAACAAACATGATTGATCAAAAAATCACGTTTCCCTCCAGGGAGTGGGTGAGTAGATATTGCAGCGAGTTATCCGCCTCCGAGGAATACAATAAGGCGGGGAAGGGGTGGAAGGATCCCATCCTATTCAGGGTGGAAGAGGAGGCTGGACTGAGCCTGGAGTTATCCGCCTTCGTATTGAACTTGATGGATGGGAAATGCCTCTCCGCCGAGTTCCCAGTGGACGCCGCCAAGGCATCCGCTCCATTCATTATACAAGCCACATATGATAACTGGAAGAAGGTGATAGAGGGGAAGATAAATCCAACGCAGGCCATGTTGATGGGTCAATTAAAGGTTAAGGGAAACATGGCCCTCCTGCTGCGGTACTCGACCGCAGCCATAGCGATGGTTAAGGCAGCACAGCGAGTGCCAACTCAATTTCTGAGGTGATGGGTGAAGTGCCCATATTCACCCTTCCACGCAAGGTAATTTATCAAAGGGACATCTACAAAGACCTGGGAGGAATTCTGGGCAAATACTTGAGCGGCAAGGTGCTGGTGGTGGTAGACCCCAACGTATTGTCGATACATGGAGATAAGATCAAGGAAATGCTGAGGAACGTGGAACACACCGTGTGGAGCGAAGTGTCTCCGGAGCCGTCAGTGAATGATGTGCTTAACGCATATGATAAGGTGAGGGGCGATTACTCATCAATAATAGCCATAGGCGGCGGCAGCACCATAGACTTCGCGAAGTCGCTGGCCTACCTCCTCTCCGTTCCAGGCGGGGACCTGCGGTCATTAAATCCATTTGAACCCATCAATCCAAGAATGACGTTGATAGCCATGCCCACCACGTCCGGGACGGGCAGCGATGCGTCCTTTGGAGTGGTTTTAACGGATGATGGGCGGAAGTTAGCGATGGGTAATTACGACTTGGTTCCCATGATAATCGTGCTCGACCCCTCGTTCACCCCAACCCAGGGCTCAATAATACGAGCCACTGGCCTGGACGCATTGGTTCATGCCTTCGAGTCGCTTACGGCTAACACGGCCACGCCGTTTACTGATGCCTTGGCTGAGAAGGCAATCAAGCTTATAATCGGGAATCTGGAGTCGGCCATGGCCAATGACGAGGCGGCGAAGGACTCCATGCACTTGGCGGCGACGATGGCTGGCATGGCATTTTCCAACAGCGGCACCGCAATGGCCCACGCGTTGGGGCATGCCTTCGGCGCCACCTTCCACGTGACTCACGGCACCTCCGTCGCACTCTTCCTTCCCCACGCGATAAGGTTCAACAGCGCAGATGCTGCGGCGAGGTCTAAGTACGAGGAGGTGAGCCGCTCATTGGGCTTCGGGGAGGGCGTGGACTACTTAATCAAGGGGCTGCTTGATTTCTACAGTAAAGTGGGCCAACCAATCAAGGTAAGCGAGTTGGGGATTAAGCGGGATGATTATTATTCTAGGCTGGGCGAAATGGTGCGGAAGGCCATGGAAGACAGCGAGCTATCGTTTAACCCAGTCATACCGGGAGAAGATGATTTGAGGTTAATTTTCGAGGGGGCCTATTGATGGAGGGCAATTGGAACAACATAGTCCATATTGACCTAGGATCCGGAGATGTTTGGTCCATGGATGTGGAGGAAGACGTGTGGAGAAGATACGTAGGCGGGGTCGGGCTTGGCGCGTACCTGTTCGGGAAGTACTCTAGATCGGCTGACGCGTTCTCTCCCGATAACCCAGTGATAATAACCGCGGGCCCCCTCGTGGGCACATCATTTCCGGAGTCGGGCCGCCACGAAATAGTGAGCAGAAGCCCCCAGACAACTCTTCTGGGAGAGTCTAACTCGGGCGGTAGATTTGGCTTCGAATTGAAGAGAAGCGGCGTAGATGGGCTGGTGATAATGGGTAGAGCTCAGGGCCCAGTAGCCATAGTGATAGATGATGGATCGGTTAAGCTCATTGACGCCTCGCGATTGTGGGGATCCACCACGTATGATGCGATAAATGCCCTATCGCCGGGCGGGTATAGCGTGGCCGCCATAGGCCCAGCCGGAGAGCATGGTGTTCTTTTCGCTGCGGTGATTAATGATAACGGCAGGGCAGCCGGAAGGACGGGGATGGGGGCAGTCTTCGGCTCCAAGATGTTGAAGGCGATAGCAGTGAGGGGGAGGAAGCAAGTGCCTCTGCACGATAGGGCTGGCTTTCTCAACCATAGCTCTCGCGTCGCCAAGTACTTGTACGAGGCTGCCTTCAGCGCCAGTTTAAGGGAGTTCGGCAGCTCGGTGTGGATGGATGCTGGCTCAGCCTTAGGCGATGTCCCGGCCCATTACTTCACCTCGCTGGCGTTCAATTATGATGCGCTTAGCTCCACCAAGCTAAAGGAGATGTTCAATCCAGCCAGCAGGCCATGCGCTAGCTGCGTGATTGGGTGCGGTAGGGAGGAGAGACTTAACGGTGCGAAGATAGATGGGCCTGAGTATGAGACTGTGGCGGTCTTTGGGCCCCTCCTGGGCAATCCTGATTTGACGAGCATTCTAGAATGGAATCACTTGGTTAACTCCCTAGGCTTGGACTCCATATCGACCGGCGTCGTGATATCCGCCGTGAGGTACTTCGTCGATAATGGACTGCTTGGAAAGGGATATGAGATTAGCTCCGTGTCCCAAGCAATACAGGACATAGCGTACAGGAAGGGGATGGGCAATGAATTAGCGGATGGCCTAGAGAGATTCGCAGCTCGTCACGGCATAGATAGAGACGTGGTGGCTACGGTTAAGGGATTGGAGATTCCAGCCCACGACCCGCGGGCGTTTAAGCTACAGGCATTGACTTATGCAACGTCGACGAGGGGAGCATGCCACTTGCAAGGCGAGATGTACGCGGTGGACATAGGGGCGACGCAGGAAAGCATTGGAATAAAGCAGGGCGATAGGTGGAGCGTTGATACTGATGAGAGGGTGATGAGCCTAATAAAGGCCCAGGACTACAGGCAAGTGCAGAACTCAGTCATAATATGCACGTACGGCTACCCGCCGGCGGAGGACGTGCTTAAGGCGGTTAACCTGGCCACGGGCTTTCAAATGGACTTGGAGGAAATGATGAGGGACGGCGCTGCCATAATGGACCTGAAGAGGGAAATAAACGAGCGGCTGGGTTGGACGCCCAGCATGGATTGGTTGCCCACGCTTGTGAGGCGCGGGATAGGCGAGGAAAACCCCGGGATAAGCGATGAGGAGATGAAAAGCCTCCTCAACAGGTACTACAGGTTGCGCGGGTGGCAGTTCTCCCGCGCGTAACCGCTAAGCCCAGAGAAGGACGTATCGGCCTCGGCCAGCTCTGCCTCCCTCACGGCGTCGCTGCACCTCCCGACCTTGATTAAGGCAAGGCACTTATTGGCGTGGTAACTGGCATTGCCGGGCTCCTCCCTTATCGCCTCGTCGAATTCCCTCATTGCCTCCTCGTACTTATTAACCGCCATGAAGGCTAGCCCCAGGCAGTTATGGTACAGCGGGTTCCTTGGCTCCTCCCTTATTGCATCCATGTACTCCTTAATGGACTTATCGTAGAAGCCGTGTATGTACGCCTCGAATCCCTTTATGTAATGCATTGACATGTTAATATTGATGTAATACTTAGTTAAAAACGTTCCGTGCGCCCGGGGCTTTCCCTACTCTAGCCTCGCTCCCTTGGTTTCCCTGGACATAAGGGCGGACGCCATTATGAAGAGCTCGCCAACTATGATGAAAATGCCCCAGTAGGCGTAGAACGATGGTGACGCAAGGGGTGATATTAGCAAGAGGAATACCGTGCTCCAATTGCCCAGTATGAAGCCGCCGTTGAACGAGAAGCCGACTCCAGTGCTTCTAATGCTGGTCGGGAACTTCTCGGATAGGTATGCAGGTATTACTCCATAAATTCCGGTGGTTATGAATGCCATCAAGCTGGCCAATGCCATGGTTCCATAGTAGCCATAAGCATGCGTTAATATAAGGTATGATATAGGTATGGATAGCACTACTGCGATTGTGGAGAATATGATCATGGTGCTCCTCCTCCCAACGCCGTCGCTCAACGCTCCAGACGTCAAATAGCCGATTAAGGAAATCAATATGGCCACTATCACCACGTAGAGGAAAAACGGGAACTTGAGGAAGCCGTGGTATGATAGGAGCGTTGGGAAGAAGCCCAGGGTCAAGCCGTATACCCATGCTATCCCGGTCATTGCCAATGCGCCGGCCATCACGTTCAACAGATACGCCTTATTCCGCAGTATTGTGGTTAATGGCGCTTTATTGACCTGCCCCCGCTTCTTGAGGTCCTCCCACATGATTGATTCGGGCATGGCCAGCCTAACCACTAGCCCGGCGATTGCTGGTATCAGCCCTATCCAGAACATCCACCTCCAGCCAACCTCCGCGAACTCGCTGGCTGGTATTACGTAATGAAGCGATAGGTAGACTAGGGCCGCTAGCGTGTAGCCTATTGGGTAACCGCTCTGCAGCAATGCGCCCCATAACCCCCTCTTCCCGGGATCCACGGACTCCACTAGAATCGCCGCGCCGTTACCGTACTCCCCGCCAGCGAAGGTGCCTGTTATCGCCCTGAAAATAAATAATAGAATTGGGGCCAAGACGCCTACTTGAGCATAGGTGGGCAGGAAGCCCGTGGCGAAAACTATTAGCCCGAGCCCCGTCAAGGTTATCATCATGGTATTCTTCCTTCCTATTACATCGCCCAACCTTCCGAACAACGCGCCTCCAATGGGTCTGAAGATGAAAGTGGTAGTGTATATGCTCCACGTACCTACTATTGCCAACCCATACTTAGCTGGGAAAAACACATCAGCCATAATGGGCACCAATAGAAACATCATGCTTAGATCAAAGGCATCCATTACCCATCCCACCAGGGATCCCCCGTACACCCTACGTGATAAACGAGCATCCGTGGTGACGCTCATGAACCTGTCTCATTTAATGGCCATTATTTAAGCTTTTACATGCCGTCAAGGACGCCCCCATCCCGCATAATGGGGGTCTTGGCAAGGTAGGTCTTTGTGAGTGCGTGCTATTATGAGAAGGGCCAGGGCACGGAAATCCTTAAAAACCATTTATGTGCGTCATGGTGGAAGGGCCCGTAGCTCAGCATGGTGGAGCGATCGGCTGATAACCGATACCGATGGGCGGTAAAGGCCCCGGTCAAGCATTGCTTGGGGGAGGTTCAAATCCCGGCGGGCCCACCAATGCTTCGTGCCTATTTGATGAGCAAAAATTAACTGTTTAACTATATTAATATATATACACAAATATTGTCATTATTTCCAATAAGCAAGCTTTATTAACGATGCATGGCATTTACATATATGCAATGGATAATGTACGCATCCAGTGCCGTATGGAACGGGGTTCACTTCAACCTCAACTCCGTCATACCGTGGTACGTGATAGTCATATACGGACTAATTTACGTCGGCGTTCTATTCTGGATATGGAGAAGCGGCAAGTTCTCCGCGTTTAAAACGATAGACTTCGTATATATAGCCTTGATCTCGGCCCTCATAATAGTGTATAATTTCTTCATATCCCCCATAATACCCAAGGTGGGAGCCATCACCACTTGGTTCTACTACCCAATGATAGGAGAGATATTCTTGCTGTTGACTGTGGCTGCACTGGTGGGCAAGCCGGGAACAATGGCGATAACGATGTTTATATATACCTTGCTGTCAGATATATTCCATTACGGCTTTGGAGGAGAGCCCTTCTTCTTCATATATGAAATACTGGCTTACGGCGCAATACTTGACATGTGGTTGGCATATCGCGGCGAGCTATTCATGTCGCCTTACACTAAGTCAAGGCTTGGTTCCATGTCGGCTGGAGCCACATTGGAGGAGAGAGTCAAGGCACAGGCCAGCAACGCCACGGCCGTGGGCTATGCATTGATGGCGCTGGACGCATTAATAGGCGCCATTCCCATGGCGGTGGCGTATAGCTTGTTCTATAGGGGGTTCTTCGCGACGTTCGTGAGCGGCTTCGTGTATAAGGCTAGCCTGGTTTATGCGACGACGCTGGCCAGCATAGGCGGTGGCATTGTGATGGGATTGATCTCGCTACCCTTCGTGGCCTACATAAAGCGAGTGGTAAAGGGAGCCATATAGTCGGCCTGCCTCCGCCCCAATGGAAAAATAAGAGGGTGTTTCATGAAGGCCGTCGAGATAGATAATCTATCTATTGCCTACTTCGGGAAACACGAGCTAGCATTACGAGGCGTGTCCCTCTCAATAGATGAGGGCGAGTTCGTCTTGCTCACGGGCAAGACTGGGTCAGGCAAATCCACACTGCTTAACGCAATCAACGGCGTGATTCCCCACATAATCAGCGCAGATATGGAGGGAACTGTAAGGGTATTCGGGCAATCCACGTCATCCACTCCCATACATAAGCTCTCCACGATGGTGGGCACTGTATATCAAACCCCAGAGAACCAGATATTCTCCCTGATAGTGGATGACGATGTGGCGTTCGGGCTGGAGAACATGGCCGTGCCGCGGGCGGAGATGATGCAGCGGGTGGAGAGTTCCCTTAGGTTAGTGAACCTATGGGGCAAGAAGTCTCACCCCACGTTTCTATTGAGCGGCGGGGAGAAGCAGAGGCTTGCCTTTGCTAATGCCTTGGCCTTAAGGCCTAAGCTGTTGGTGTTGGATGAACCGACATCGCAGCTGGACTCCATGGGAACGGAGGAGGTTTTCAGCTTAATAAAATCCCTCAACGAGGAGCATAGGTTAACCGTGATAATGTCGGAGCACAAGCTGGAGCGGGTCATCAACCTGGTCGACAGGATAGTGGTAATGGATGGAGGTTCCGTGGTAATGGATGATGAGCCCCATAGGGTCCTAAAGGCAGGGATAGCCAAGTACGGCTTGGAGGAGCCACAAGTAACCCTCCTCCACAAGATGATTAATCCCAGCTCGGAGTTCATTCCAATAACCGTGGAGGAGTTCGTGGAGGTGGACGGCAAGCTAGTGGGTAACCTGGATCTCGACGCGCCGCCGAGGCGAACGGATGGGGAACCCAGGGTAATAATAAAGGATTTGTTCTTCAAGTACGAGAGGAATGGGGATTGGATCTTGAAAGGCATAAATCTAAGCATTATGGCGGGCGAGTTCGTCAGCATAGTGGGATCCAATGGAAGTGGGAAGAGCACTTTGATGAACTTGGTGAGCGGCATATACAAGCCGCAACGAGGTCAAGTGTTGGTGGCCGGCGTCGACGTGTCCAGGGTTCCTAGGAGCAGGATCGCATCGCTTGTGGGATACGTCTTCCAAGACCCGGATTACATGTTGTTCAACTCAACCGTTGAGAACGAGATACGGTTCACAATGAGTGCAGCGAATATCAAGGATGAATCGCTGTTCAGGGACGTGGTTGATCTATTTGGATTGGGGGGTTTATTGAAGGAGTCGCCGCATAGATTATCCGTGGGTCAACGAAGGTTGGTGAGCCTGGCCGCAGTGCTGGTGGTTAGGCCCTTAGTCCTAATGCTTGACGAGCCGACTCGGGGGCTGGATTACGAGATGGGGGAGACCGTGATGAGCTACGTAAAGGAACTGCAGTCCAAGTTGGGCTTGACCGTGTTGATGGTAACTCACAATATGAAGCAAGTGGGGGAGTACAGCGATAGGGTGGTAGTCATGAATAGGGGCGTAGTAGATATGGTGGATTCTGCCGAGAACGTCTTCTCGGCATCGCTGGGTCGCAGGGAGTGGGCGGTATCGCCGCCTCAAATATTCATGGTCAGCAAGATGCTTGGGTCGAAGCCTATTGCGTCTATGAGGCCAGTGATGGGGGGTGGACATCCATGATAGGGCTCCTCTATAATCCCGTCATCAATTGGCTGATAGCGTTGGTTTTGCTGTTCTACGGCCCTGTCTTGATAATAGTGCTCATATATAAGGTGTTGGGGTTCACGGGCTACATGTCCCTATTCAAGTACGTGGGCGGCGATTCAATCATTTACAGGCTGGATCCGAGGACCAAGATATTGTTGGCCATAATATTAACCATAGTGGCTGCAATGACGATTTGGTGGGTATCAGCCATATTTCTGGCCGGCGTGTTATTCCTGTACTTATTCTTGAGGGATCCTGCCGCTAAGATGAGGGTGGCTGGGCCCCTCATATTGTCTGCCTTCATTGGAACGGCTTGGAGCGAGAGCTTGTTCGCCCCGTTTAGCTATCTATATTCCATATTCGGCCACCACGTCACGTTCATTTACTTGCTTCCCTCAGTGCTTAGCTCCTTGGGCGTCACGCAAGGCAACTCATCAGCATCGGTCTTGCTGGTGGGCAAGGCTGCTTCCCCGGTCGGGTTGACTTGGGAGGGTTTCATCTATGGATTGCAGATATCGTTCCGCGCCACGGCATCCATAGCCTCCGGCCTCCTCCTGATATTCTCGGCATCCCCCTCCGATATACTTCGCTCCCTTGAGAAGTCGAAGCTACCAATAGAGCTTGGCTTCACGCTATTGTTGGCCGCCTCCTCTATTCCTAAGGTGCTGGAGAGCTCCATGATAGTGATAAATGCGCTCAAGGCGAGGGGAGTCGATGTGGTTCCCCGCGGTTCCAGGAATCCCATTGTCCTATTGAGGCGATTAGGTTCATCGTTTAAGGTAGTTGTGCTTTCCCTCACGGCCATAATAATATTGACCTTGAAGAATGCGAGGGAGATAGCCATAGCCGCGGATTTGAGGGGCTTCAGGGCGAATAGGCAGAGGACTTATTATCATGAGCTTCGTCTCACCAGGATGGATGTGCTGACCATAGTTATTTTGCTGTTGATCTTCGCCATCGGCATATACGTGTCCGGTCTTCCCGGGATGGGCGCGGTGCCGTATAATCCATAAATATTTTATATATAATATGGAGCAACATATATTTATTATCTAAGATTGTGGAAAAACTTTATTTACCCAGCTTTTCGTTTACTGCCTATGTCAATTACGGCAAATCAATTAATAAAGAAACGACCAATAGGAGTGCCCTCCGGCGAGAGCATACGGGGCGCGGCTTCCATTATGTCCAGGGAAAACGTGGGGCTGCTCGTGATACTGGAAGGAGGCAGAATAGCAGGCGTCGTGAGCGAGAGGGACGTGATGAGGGCGGTGGCGTCGGGCTCCGATTTGAGCGCACCGGTGATCTCAATAGCGTCGAGGCAAGTCATCACCATAAACGAGGACGATGATATATACAAGGCAGCGGAGCTAATGCATGGCAACAACATAAGGCATTTAGTAGTGGTTGGGAAGGACGGCTCCCTGAAGGGCGTCATATCTATACGGGACGTGGTTGGAGAAACCATTAGATTAAGAACTATAGCGGAAAGCCGATCGCCGAGGCAAGAGGAACTCGCTCCCCACACGGATTAATGCCTTAAGGCCTAAAAACACAATTGAGGCCCCCTTAAATGATAATTTCTACTTCGCTTGCCGATTCTTGAGCAGCCCCTCATATCTATTGGCCTTGATATTCGGCACTAGGTGATGCTCCTTGCACCTAGCCTGGTAGGTCTCCCTAGAGCCTATCAATACCAGCGGGGAGTCGTAGGGAGCCGGTTCCCCATCTATCAACCGCTGTGTGTAATATGCCTCCCTACCGCATACATCGCACACTGCCGTTAATTGAGTCACCTTATCCGCAATCGCGATTAATTGACCCATTCCACCGAACGGCTCTCCCCTGAAGTCCATATTCAAGCCGGCCGCTATCACGTCCACGCCCGCTCCGTTCAACGCCCTTATGGCTTCCATTATGGGCATCCCCTCCTCCAGCGTGAAGAATTGAACTTCATCTATCCCCACCACCTCATACCCATTCCCAGCGGTCTCCTCCATCATCTCCTTAATCCCCTCCTCGTTTGTAGGTATGAAACTTACATTCCCATACCTAAGCCCTCCGAGGCTTCTCCACTCATCCTCGCCGCCATACCTGCCCCTCGAATTGCTGGGCGCGAATAAATGGGCCCTCCGCTTCCCTATTTCATATCTCCGCAGTCTTCTTATCAATTCCTCCGTCTTCCCCGAGAACATGGGTCCGATTATGACCTCGAAAGACCCAACCACGCAATTGCCGCCGCGCCTCCCCTTAATAATAATAGAGGAAACGGAGTGTTTTTAACTGATGATTTCCCGGGATTTCATGCAATCCAAGGTTAAGGACCCCAGCTTGGCCGATCGGGGGCGGATGCAAATAGAATGGGCGGAGCGCAACATGCCCGTCCTCATGCTAATAAGGGAGAGATTCCAAAGGGAAAAGCCGCTGGCCGGCCTCCGATTATCAGCCAGCCTCCACGTCACGAAGGAGACCGCCGTGCTGGCCAGGACTTTGGCGGCCGGTGGAGCCGATGTATTCCTTGCCCCGTCCAATCCATTATCGACTCAGGACGACGTGGCGGCTGCGCTGGCCGCGGACGGCATAAAGGTGTATGCTTGGAAGGGGATGAATGAGCGGGAGTACTACAATGCAATCGGAGCGGCTATTGCGCACTCCCCCCAAGTCACGCTAGACGATGGGGGCGATCTCACGATAACCCTTCACAAGCTGGCGATGGGCGTAAGCGATGAATCCATAAAATACGCGAGGGAGACCGCGGGCGGCTTGGACTTCAAGGCATTAGTCAAGGAAATATACGGTGGAACAGAGGAGACCACGACGGGCGTGATTAGGTTCAGGTCAATGGAGCGCGAGGGGTCCCTTCTCTACCCAATAATAGCAGTGAATGATTCATACACGAAGCACTTATTTGATAATAGGTACGGCACCGGCCAGAGCACGTGGGATGGGGTCCTCCGCGCCACTAATGTATTGATTGCAGGCAAGGTAGTGGTGGTCTCGGGCTATGGCTGGGTGGGTCGTGGAATAGCGGCCAAGGCAAAGGGCATGGGCGCTCGAAAGGTGATAGTGACTGAGGTGGATCCAGTGAGGGCACTGGAGGCTGTATTCGATGGCTTCGAGGTAATGCCCATCTCCAAGGCGGTCGAGGAGGGAGATATATTCATCACCGCCACGGGCGATATGCGCGTGATAGACTACAATACCATGCTTCACATGAAGGATGGCGCAATACTGGCCAACGCGGGTCACTTCAATGTTGAGATAGACGTGGATGCTGTGGAGAAGAACGCCGTTGGGAGGCGGGAGGTCAGGCCCTTCATGGTGGAGTACAAGCTCACGAACGGGAGGGTGATCTATATATTGGGCGAGGGTCGTTTAATTAATCTAGTGGCGGCTGAGGGCCATCCGTCGGAGGTCATGGATTTATCGTTCGCCAATCAAGCATTGGCGGCCGAGTACATAGTTAAGAATAGAAACAAGCTCACCCCATCGGTCACCAAGCTCCCCGAGGACCTCGACGTTGAGATAGCCAGGTTGAAGCTGAAAGCAATGGGAATAGGAATAGACGAACTAACGGAGGAACAGCGGAGATACATCTCGGCGTGGGCATTGGGCAC
>DAHE01000042.1:0-4891 GCA_002508315.1 Thermocladium sp. UBA166 | reverse complement strand
GGAAAAGCATTTAAAATCGATTGAGTAATAGATATGCATGGATCTCGACGACATTGCGTTGTCCAGCATGATGCCGTTAGTTAGATTAATGCTGAGGAACGAGAAGAGGAGGTCGGACCTGGAGCGTCTGCTCTCGTCATCCTTGTCATTCACGTCGCCGGAGAGATTCGTTGCGCGTACGCTATTCGTAACAGTCGTAGTCACCCTGATCACTGTGGCGTTATCGCTCTTCCTGGTAATTCCAAACTACGGCTTCTTCTCCACTTCCCTTAGATACGGCATGGCGTTTAATAAGGCCTTTCTCCCCTTCACAATAAAGGTTCTGATGGGATTCGCCATTCTAGCAGTGCCCCCCATAATATTCGTTTCCCTCTATAACATGCCCAAGATATCATCGTCCGATCTAGCATTCAAGGTGGACACGGAGCTCCCGTTCTTCTCCGCCTACCTGTCCATGATGGTCAGCTCCGGGCTCTCCGTCTTCAGGGCAGTGGAGAGGGTGGCCTCCCTATCAATACTGGAGACCACGGCCCGCTTCTCCAGGATAGCGTACATGAGATTCAAGGCATTCGGCGAGGACCCCATAACTGCGCTGAATGACGTCGCGCTTTACTCCCCCAGCAAGGGCTTCATGGAATTCATGATAGGTTACGTGACCAACGTGAGGACCGGCGGCGACGTGCTTCACTTCGTGAACACGAAGCTCCACGATATAGTGGGCGCCACAGTGGAGCGCGCGAGGAGGGGCGCGGAAATGTTGAGCACGTTAATGGAGTCATATATAGGATCCGCCGTCATACTATTGATAGGCCTTGACGTGATGTACCTGGCCCAGACGGTCACCCCGAATGGTAATGCATTGGCCGCCGTTAACCAAGCGATAAGCTCCAATTTCATGTTTGGCCTCCTCATAACCCCGATGATAACCATCGCATTCATGTACCTAGGCGAGGTGTCCGGCTTCAAGACCCCATTCACTGATTATAGGCCATACAAGGTAGGAGGGATAGCGGCGGCCATTGCTGCAGCCGCCACTGCCTTAGTTTTCGTGTCGTGGTTCCACGGCAATCTAGCCAATAGGATATCGGCGTTCGGGTACTCCCTAGACTTCACTGAGGTTACAAGCATTATTCTGATACTGTCGTTCACTCCAGTGGCTGTTTATGGGTCCAGGGTGGTCTCCCGCCGCTGGGAGCTGGAGAAGGAGCTGTCGTTATTCTTGAGGGATTTCACGGAGCTAAGCAAGTCAGGCTTCGTTCCGGAGAAGATATTCGAGACGCTCAGCGAGACCCGCCACTACGGCGAACTGGATAGTTACTTATCGGAGATAACCAAGCAGGTACGCTACGGGGAGCCGCTGCGCAACGTGATTAACTCAGTTATGAATAGAATGCACTCCTATTTAGCTAAGGTATTTAATTGGCTGCTGCTGGAATCCATAGAGTTCGGCGGTGCGAGGCCGGAGGTGTTGGAGAGCTTAGCCTCGTTCTCATCCGACATAGTTACCATTCAAGAGGATGCAAGGGCCAGGATGAAGCCCCTCCGCTTTGTTCCATACATAGGGGCCGGCATATTGATACTCACCCTGGCGATAATGCTATCCTCTATAGTGAGCCTGGCGGCCGTGTTGAATCACTTCCCCCCCAGCACCATAGACTTGCTGTCCACGTCATTCTCTATATCTGTTATATTTAACTCATTCCTGATGGGTTTCGTGGCGGGCAAGTTAGGCGAGGGGGAGTTAGCTATGGGGTTCAAGCACGCAGTAGCCCTCACGGCCCTGACCTTGGTCGTGTACATGGCATCCCCATTGATAGGCCACCTACTCTTCGGGGGCTTAACTATAAGCAGCTCCGGCGGGCTTCCCTGAGTTCACTGCACCAGCTTCCCCAGGATTTCGCTGGAGTAATTTATTATTGATGCTATAGCCTTGGATTCCAGCGGCCCTATCTTCAGCACCTCTATCTCCAACGCCTGGCGGGCTATCTGCATGTATTCGTCCAGCGGCACCACGAACGGCTCTATGCCGAGCCCTTCCTTGGCCACCTCAGTCCATGGAATGCCGGTGGACGCATCTACTGGGTACCTCTCGTCGAACATGTTGAGTATGGGGTTTAGAACGTTTATGTTGGCGTTCATTGCCTTTATGGAGCTCACCGCCAGCTTAGCTGCCTTTATCGAGCTGTGGTCGGGGGTCATCACTGGAATAATATCTGTCAAGTAAGGCGCCGTCACCTCAATCATTTCCCCCGTCATCCCCGTGGCCGGGCTATCTATTATGGCCAGTATGGGCGACAAGGACCTAATCGCGTTGAGAAGCATGGCCAATGGGTACAGGGATCTATACTTGCTTGAGTTGGAGAAGCCGGATGCGGCGAACACTATGTTGAATTGATCTCCATCGACTTGCCACTGCCTTAAGTACAGCACGGAGAGGGGATCCGCCGTTCTTCCATCCAAAAGATCTATTAGTGTGTACTGTACGTTGGGATTGGGTTGACCGAACAATAACATGGTGGATGAACCGCTATCTATGCTTGCATCTATTAATATAACTGGATACTGCGCCTTACTCCTCAGCCTGTATGCCATTATCACGGATAAGTTGAGGGCTATGGTGGATTTCCCAGTCCCCCCTTTAGTGCCGCTGGTCACCAGGATGGTCCTCATCAATCACTCACCGGGCTTCTTATTGGGTCTACCCTTCAACTCGCTGGGGGACGGCCTTCGCTCCACGCGCGGGGCTTCCTCCCGATCCTTCGCTATCATAATTTCCAGCAAGTTCACGCCGTACCCTATGGCGAACAGAATGGCTCCAATCCCCTCCAATCCCAGCGCAGCCACTATGAATCCAATAGGCATCAACGCGAGGCCAGCCAACTCCAGCATTACATTCCTCCTCATGGTTGGTCCACATGGGACTGAAATTTAACTCTAACGGGGGCTTAAGGATGGGGCTTTATGTGCACCCCCCAAAACACCCAAGCAGGGTGCATCGCAATATTAACGGATTCAAGCCCCAGCCGGCAATGCTGGGCACAACCTCCTCGCAGTCGTGAAGCGGGGTTCCTCAAGGGCTGGGTAGTTCACTTGGAGAACTCGGAGGCATATACGTATATCCCATCAAGAACGCCGGGAGTGCCCTCCCTGCCGTGTGGGCTTATCCTGTCCTTGCCCCGTAGCGTGGTGGCCATCTCCACATTAGCTGCAAAGTGGCTGACCAACTCCTTATCTATTCCCTCCACTATTATGTCATCCTTCGTGACTTGCACCTTAACTCCATCCGGCACCGGTACCACTATCTTGGATTTCCGACCGAGGAAGTTCTCAATCACCAATTGCTTTCCCTGCACTTTTATATTCATGGGGAAGTGGGAAAACACTACCTTCAACTTATACCTCCATCCACGCGTTGCTCCAAGGATCATATTATTTATGTGGCCGGCCACGGTTCCAACCATTGCCTTGCCCTTCCTATCTGCGAAGTAGGAGTATACATTGACCTCATCATCCGCTTTCTCCATAATTATGGGGAGTGACGAGAAGTCGCGTTCAAGGGAGCCGAGGGGGCCCTTAATGGATACCTTGTTCCCGCTAACTTGAACAGTGACTCCCTCCGGTACCTTAACTGTTGCGGACGCGATCGGAGCATAAGTCATGAGTAATGCAATACCGGAACCGTTTAAAAATTTAGTGCAATGAAGCGTATTGCGCATGGCGTAACGCTGATGGCAATAGCGGCGGGCTGCCCATCATTGCTGTAGTACGCCTATGCTCCCTATTACCCGCCCACCCCCTGGGGAGCAGCACTTAAAAGATAAGGGGAAACTGCTAAGAACTACGCATGGTCTTAAATGCTGGGCGGCTTTTTAGATGCCGTGGGTTAGATTGTCTACGCGGCCCCCATCTATTACTATTACTTGTCCCGTCATGTATCTGGAATCGTCGGAGCCTAGGTAGACGGCAAGCTTAGCCACATCGTCCGGTCTACCCACAAGTCCCAGCACGGTCTTGGATTTTAGAGCATCCTCTAGCCTGCTCACTTCATCAGGGGTCTTGCCTCCTATGGTTAGATCTGTTTCTATCCAGCCGGGGGCTATCGCATTAACCCTTATGCCTAGGGGGCCAAGTTCAAGCGCCAGTCTCTTTGTCAAGATTATGGCGGCTGCCTTAGTTATGGCGTAGAATGTGGTCCCTTGAGCAGCTGTTCCTATGCCTGCATTGGATGCTATGTTTATTATTGATCCCCTTCTCTTTTCTTTCATGTGGGGAAGCACCTCCAATGTTGTGTACATCATTCCCATGAAATTTATTCCCCACATTCTGTTGAATTCCTCCTCGTCGAATTCCTCAAACCTCCTCAGGTACCATATGCCCGCATTATTTACCAGTATATCTATCTTGCCTAGCGTTTCCTCTACCTCAGCGACCATTTTTCTAACCTCATCCCGCCTCGATACATCGGCCTTGAATATCTCTATGTTTCCTGCATTTTTCAATTCTCTAGCCTTACCGAGCGAGGAGTAATAATTGGCCGCTACCTTAGCTCCATACTTGCTGAATTCAAGGGCTATGGCTCGCCCCAACCCCCTGGATGCGCCTGTGACCAGTACCACCTTATTTCTCAGATCCTCGAACGCCATAATCATAGAAGCCCAGTCGGCTTTTTTATACTTTGTCAGACTTTAAAGGACAACATTTATATTTTCATGAGTAATACTAAATTGTTATGCCGAAATCTAGAACGCACGGTATAAGTCTCAACAAGAAGCAAGAGGAGAGGAGAGGGGGATTAACGCTGTAAAAGACGTGAGGAACGGGATGAGTATAAAGGACGTGGTCAAGAAGTACGATGTCCCCGTCTTTACCGTGTACAAGTGGTTGAGGAAAG
>DAHE01000049.1:5971-24141 GCA_002508315.1 Thermocladium sp. UBA166 | reverse complement strand
ACTATGCATTGCCTGATGCTCATCACTGCAATCGCGACCTCCCATTTTAAAAAGGTATTCGCGGGCCATAGCCGCTAACCTAAGGCGCGATCACCGAATCGCCGGGGCCGAGGCCATGGTTCCCGCCCCTCCACCGCTTCCTTTCCCTAAACGATTGGTCGCACTCCCCCCTCCTGGCCGCACGGTTTTAAATTAGATCCCCCGAGCCTCACTGGCAATGAAGTGGTGAGGGTGAAGGCAGTAAACCGCGAATCGATTATGCTCTAAGGGAGCCATTGCCCTTTAGGGCCGGTAAGGGGGTCAGAACAATTAAATATAGCGGGTGGTCGGCGTTTATATGAATCCGCTGGATTATAAGCAATGGCCCATAACGTCTAGGTCCATCTATGGCTCCATCAAGTTGGGCCCCATTCCCCGCCCCTCCTCGATATTGATAACTGGAATGGGGGGATCCGGCATAGTCGGCGATGTGTTGAGGGATTACTTGGGGGGCAGGATTCCCATTCACGTGGTGAAGGATCTAGCAGTGCCGGATTGGGTGGATGCCAGCACCTTAACCATTGCGATCAGTTACTCCGGGAACACGTCGGAGACGATATGCAGCTCGCTGCGCGCGAGGGAGAGGGGGTCGTTAGTGATTGGAGTGACGACTGGGGGAGTTATGGCTAACGAGTTCCGGGGGCTGGGCATTCAAGTGGTTCAAGTGCCCACCGCGACTGCTCCCAGGTTCGGCTTTCCGCAGCTGCTGTACGCTGCGCTATCCATAATAGATAACGCGATTGGAGTTAATAGAAAGGAAGTGGAGGAGAGCATAGCCGCCCAGGAGGAGGCGTTGAGGGACGCGGGCTTGGCTGAACACATAGGAGAGCAGCTGCTCGGCTCCGTGCCGTACATATTCGTCGATTCCCGAGCGCAAGGCGTGGCCGTCAGGTTCAAGAATGACTTAAACGAGAACGCGAAAACACCCGCCATAGTGGCCCCAATACCGGAGGCTGATCACAACGACATAGTCACGCTCATGATGAGGCACTCGGTCAAGCATGTACTGATAAAGGCCGGTCCCAACCCCATCATGGAGGCAGTGGAGTCCGTCTTCGCCGACTTCTCAGCCGACCCCATAAAGTTGGAGCTTAAGGGAGATGGGTTGCTTGCCAAGGAGCTTTACGGGATAACGCTTCTTGGAATGGCTACTCTTCACATGGCTGAGAAGCTGGGAGTGGACCCTGTCAGGACCGACCCCATAGACCTCCTCAAGACGAGGTTGGGCAGGCTGTGTTGATGGCTGAGGTAGCTGTGGCCTTCATGGCGCTGTCGCTGGGAGCAGCCGCGTTGCAAGACGTGCGAGGCAGGGTGATAAATGACTTGACGTGGTTCGTGGCCGCCCCCGGCGTTGCCTTGGCGATATGGACCGCCGCGAAATCGCCGCTCATAGTTATCTATCTATACGTTCTAAACGCCGCTGTGGGGGTGGCATTGGCGGCCATCATATGGGTCACAAAGAGCATGGGGGAGGCCGATGCAATAGGGATAGCCCTTATATCCACATCCACGGTGCCAGCTCTCCCCCCAACGCCGCTGTATGCTGCTCTAAACTCTCCAGTGATAGCCTCGCTGGTCAACAGCATGCTCCTCACGATTCCATTCATAATATGGAATATCGCGATGAATATAGCGAGGGCTGGGAAGTGCCTTGAGATGAGCGGTGTCTCCGCTTCCAGGAGGCTGGCCTATTTATTGTTCCTAACCTGTGAACGCTCGTCCGTGGTGAGGAGAAAACCATGGGCCTACTCCCCGGGCAGGCTCAGCCTACGGATAAGCGATGAGGCGGCCCAGGCATTGGAGGGCAGGGAGTACGTTTTGGTTAGCTATAACATGCCATACATAGCCTACATGTTCCTCGGCTACCTGATTTACTTATTGGTGGGCGATCTAGTGCTTAAATTGCTAATCATAATGTGACCGGTTCTCAACCGAATATGATTTGCCGGGCTTAGGTTTTTATTCAGGCCGGGGCAGTCCATAAGTGCTGCTTGCCCTGCTCTTGGCCTTAAGCTCCCTGATGATTAACCAAGCAAACGGATCCACCATCTTCGTGGTGGGAGGCAGGGCTTGGGTTGGGGAGCCGCTGGGAAACGGTTCCTACGTGTTGATGAGCGTGAATTCGAGCGGAGCAATCATAGGCTTGCTGACAAACGGCTCGCTTAGAATCATATACTTCATCCCCTCCCCCTCCGCTCAGCAGGACTTGACGGCGCCCCTATCCCCTCCAGTCAATGAGTCGAGCGTCGTCTACGCATTCACGAACGCCTCGTCTGATTTCTACTTAAGGCTATTCACCGTGAATAGAGTGAGCAACGGCGAATTAACTGGCCCGAGCCGCAACGTGACTTACCTGGGTTACCCGCCCTACTCGATTAATCTTGGAAGCGGCGTCAATTGCTTCACCACTTACATATACGCCTCCTTCCCCTCCCCTCCCCAAGTGATTCCCCTGCCCGTCTATGTTAACGCCGGCCCATTTATCACCAAGGTAACCGGCCGCATCACGCTGGTGAGGACCACCCCAAGCGTGCCCATAGAGGTTCTTGGGCCGGATTACGTGGTGGTGCCGCTTGCCCCCATAAGATCAGCAACATACTCCGTCCAGGTCTGTTCGCCGGTCAACGCATCGCTCGGTCCCATTAATGACTTGATCCAAGGCATTAGGTTCAGCGGCAAGTATTCGTACTCCACCTCGGTGCCGTATGGCGATCCAATCACCGGCGTCCCAGCCTACCGCACGGGTTGGTGCAGCGATTATGCTATGTATGCAGCCCATGTATTGGAGGGGGAGGGATTTAATGCGGAGGTGGCCGTGGGCTACACCATTCAAAACGGGCAGGCAAGCGAGTTGGATTACCACGCTTGGCTGGAGGCATTCGTTGATGGCGATGGATGGATAGATGCGGAGGTCACGCCGCCCTCCTTGACCGCCTCCGGCGGGGCTGGGGGCATGGGTGGCGTGGGCAGCGTATTGATGGGCCTGGCCATTTCAATTCCATCCTTGCTGGCCCTAATCGTGGCGTTCATGGATCGCGTCGGGCGGCAGCGGTGAGTGGCCGTCATGAGTTGTTGCCGGCATCATCGTGGCAATCCTTTTATTCTCCCAACTGATAGTTTCGGGTTCCTGTGATTAAAGTTTATAAACTGGGTTAAGCATATGGTTGCCGTAGATGTCATTGAATCAACCCAAATCAACGGAGAGGGATATTCCTTCCAAGTCGTTGAGCAGGATAAGGTTTGGGATACTGTCGCCCGACACTGTTAGGCGCATGTCGGTTATGGAGATAACAACGTCCGAGACATATGACGAGGCAGGCAATCCAGTTAAGGGTGGAATAATGGATAAGAGGCTGGGCGTCGCGGAGCCGGAGGCCGTCTGCGATACTTGCGGCAATGATTACAGCAGATGTCCGGGGCACTTCGGCAGGATAGAGTTGGCCAGGCCCGTCATACATCCCGAATTCGCCAAGCCGATTCACGATCTATTGAGGGCAACGTGCAGGGAATGCGGCCGCGCACTGCTGACGGACGAGGAGATAAGCAGGTACAGGGCTAGGCTGGCTCGGCTTAAGAAGCATTGGCGCTTAACTAGGGATAGGGTTATAGCGAAGATAGTGAAGAAAGCCATTAGCAGGGAGACTTGCCCCCACTGCGGCGCCAAGCAGTTGAGGATAAGGCTGGAGAGGCCCACGGATTTCTACGAGGAGACGGAGAACCACGTAGAGGTGAAGATGGATCCAGTCAAGATAAGGGAGAGGTTGGAGAAGATACCGGACTCCGACTTAGAGGTGCTTGGCGTGGATTCATCATCAGCCAGGCCGGAGTGGGCTATACTCACCGTAATACCAGTGCCTCCTCCCCAGGTTCGCCCGTCAATTCAATTACCAAACGGCCAAATGAGCGTCGATGACTTGACGCATAAACTTGTGGAGATAGTGAGGACCAATGAGAAGCTGAGAAACGCAATAGAGTCCGGCTCTCCCTCCATGATGGTCGACGACGTTTGGAACCTGCTCCAGTACCACGTCTCCACGTACTTCAACAATGAATTGCCCGGTCTTCCCCAAGCCAAGCATAGGGGTGGGAGGCCTTTGAAGACCCTCGCGCAGAGATTGAAGGGAAAGGAGGGGCGCTTCAGGGGGAGCTTGTCCGGCAAGAGGGTCGACTTCTCCGCTAGGACTGTGATAAGCCCTGATCCCAACATAAGCATAAACGAGGTGGGGGTGCCGATAGATATAGCCAAGGAGTTAACCGTGCCGGAGTACGTCACTGAGTGGAACATAGATAGGGTGAGGCAGTTGGTTGTGAATGGACCCGAGATATGGCCTGGCGCGATAGAGATAGTTGGGTCTGACGGCAGGAAGCGGAACTTGAAGTACGTGCGGGATAGGACGGAGGTCGCCAAGTCCATAACCCCCGGCTCCATAGTTTACAGGCATTTAATAGATGGAGACATAGTTCTCTTCAATAGGCAGCCGAGCCTTCATAGGATGTCGATAATGGGCCACATAGCCAAGGTGCTGCCCGGCAGGACGTTCAGGCTTCACTTGGCGGTTTGCCCGCCCTACAACGCTGACTTCGATGGGGATGAGATGAACCTCCACGTTCCCCAGACTGAGGAGGCTAGGGCGGAGGCTAGGTTATTGATGTTGGTGCAGAACCACATAATAACGCCCAGGTACGGCGGACCGATAATAGGGGCGAGGCAGGACTACATAACCAGCGGTTACTTGCTTAGCAGGAAGGATACGTTGATAAACAAGGAGCAGTTGATGTACCTGCTTGCCGCTGCGAACTATGATGGGGAGGTGATGGAGCCCGCCGTACTTTATCCCGAGGAGCTTTGGACCGGGAAGCAAGTAATATCAATGCTGTTGCCCAAGGACTTGAATTGGACGCAGCCCACCGCCATGAGGTCTACCTGCAAGGACGCAAATGACTGCCTCACCGATGAATTCATCGTAGTGGTTAACGGCTACATGGCGACCGGCGTTCTGGATAAGAAATCCATTGGAGCGGAGCAGGTCAATTCGCTCTGGCACACGATAGTGAAGAGGTATGGAGGCGATGTGGCCAGGCAATGGCTGGACTCCACGCTTAGGATGATAATGAGATTCGTCGACTTGAGGGGATTCACCATAGGCATGGACTCCCTAGAGCTGGGAGAGGACGCGTTTCGGGAGATAAGGGAGATAGAGAATAAGTACGAGGATGACGTTAAGGAACTGCTGTCCAAGTTCTACGCCAAGACCTTGGAGGCAGATCCAGGCTACACCGTTGAGGAGACGCTGGAGAATAGAATAACGATACTATTATCGAAGATAAGGGAGGAGGCAGCAGCAATAATAGATAAGTACGTGGATAAGGACTCCGACGCCTACATAATGGCGAAGACGGGGGCCAGGGGAAGCCTGGTGAACTTGACTCAAATGATGGCGCTGCTGGGGCAGCAGACGGTGAGGGGGGAGAGGTTCAAGAGGGGCTTCCTCAATAGAACGCTTCCCCACTTCGAGCAGGGCGACTTAGGACCGGAGGCGAGGGGCTACGTCAGATCCAACCTGAGACTCGGATTAACCCCGATAGAGTACTTCTTCCACGCGGCGAGCGGCAGGGATGGTTTGGTGGACACCGCCGTCAGGACATCGCAGAGCGGCTACGCCCAGCGCAGATTGATAAATGCGATGCAGGACATGTACGTGTCGTATGATGGAACCGTCAGGACGTCCTCGGACCTAATAATTCAATTCAAGTACGGAGATGACGCGGTCGATCCATCCAAGAGCGATCATGGCTCCATCAATATAGACGACGTGATACGCAGGGCTCAATCAATAAAGCCGATCAGGGAGGAGGCGGGGGGCAAGGAGGGCAAGCAGGAGAAACAGTGAATCCCCTCTTTTTGCGGCTAGGCGATCTTTCCTTGTTTTCCTACTTAAAAGGGATTTGTTTAAATAGACGAAGCAGGGAAGTCGCCGAGTCTTGATGCCGGGTAAGGATTCGCGGCGGGTGGAGGTTAGGAAGGCCCAGTCGTTGGGCAAGTCATCCCTGGGAATCACGATCCCTAAGGCGTGGGCCAGCTCTGTGGGGGTAGAGCCGGGGTCTCCCGTCTACTTGGAGTTGAGGGATGATGGGATACTGATAAGATCGATGGGCAGGGAAGCGGCGAGGAGCAGCAGCATACACGTGATGCCGTCGTCCACAGTGGATGAGGTGTTGAGGATGGTGATAAGCTCGTATTTGAGGGGAGATGAATCAATGATTCTTAAATTCGATGTAAATCCATCGCTGAAGGAGCACTTGTTCCGCTCCATTAAGGCTAAGCTGGCGGGGGTGGAGTTAATAGAGGAATCACCAGTAGAGGCGCACGTTAAGGTATTATCCCTCCAAACGCAGCTGCCGCTGGGTAAGTTGATGAGCAGGATGTGGTTGACGGTGAGGGGAATGCTTCGCGACTCGCTTGAGTTGATAGGGAACAGCGATGGCGAATTGGTAGAGGACGTGACGGCGCGCGATGATGAGGTGGACAGGACTTATTTATTGATCCATAGATTGATAAACATGGCAATAGCGGGAACGATCTCGCTTAAGTCCGTGTCCCTTGAAAATAGAATGGAGCTTACCCCCTACCTGCTTGTCGCCAAGTCAGTTGAGAGGAGCGGGGATCACGCGTGGAGAATAGCGCAGTGGGCGCCCAACCTAGTCTTGGCTGAACCAGCCATGATCGCCATGAGGGAGTTGGGATTTAAGGTGCTGGAGCTAAGCAATGCCGCCCTCAATGCCTTCATAGATAAGGACACGGGGATAGCTATGAATATACTAAACCAAAGAAACGTGCTGCTCAATGAGAGGATGGAGGCCATGACATCCATGCACGACGTGCCCGCCGACTCCCGTGGATTCGCGTTGCTAGTGATAGAATCACTTGGAAGAATAGCCGCGTATGCATTCGACATCGCTGAGACCACCCTAGACGGCTATTCATGACGAAACGCACAACGAGCCCCCGCTCCCTAGGAGTGAGGGGGAGGGAGTGACCGCTTCAATTTAAATCAGCACTCGGCAAACTCGTCACCAATCATCGACTTTTTTAGGTCATCACCGGCTTCTTTCGATTGAAATCGATTTTTAATCTTTTGGGCTGGGAGAGTCCCCCTCCGTGGGTGATTGGTCCCCCCTCCACTGGGCTTCGTTGGGCGGCGATTCCCTGAATTAAATAGAGGGCTGTGTCTTACCGCGACCATGGGGTCATGCTCGTGGAGGAAAGACAGCGGCGAGGAGCGCCGCGCCCAAGAGGACGGAGTAGTTCATGGCTTTGCTTCGGCGCATCATTTTACCTTGTTGTTGAGTAGGTCCTTGACCTTAACCCCCACCCCACTCAGGGACCCGTTGATTACTAATCCAGCCCTCTCCAGTCTGGAAACATCGCTTGGATCTGCGGCTCCATTTATGAACTTGACCCAGGAATTCCTCAGCCCCTCATCATTTACTATTAGTTCCGCGTATAGGTTGGGGAGCTCCCGCTCCACGCGCCTTAGGATCAGCTCGCCGTCGCGGCTCAGCGAGTAGTAAACGTGGTGCTTCCTCACCTCGTGTTTTCTCTTGAATTTAGCATAGGTGTTCTTAAGCACTGGCTTGCCTATTCTCTCGATCAATCCTATTCTCTCCAATTCATCAAGTATTGATATGACATCTGGGAGCGGGATCTTGGTGTCCTTCATTATGGATTTCCCATAGTCGACGTTAGCCCTCTTGAGATGCATCATGACAGTCATTAGCCGCCTATCCAGTAGAACTGCCTTGAGCCGCTCATCCACGTTCATCCCTCACAGCTTGAAACGTATAGCCGCCCTATCCACGGATTCGAATATTGTTGGGTGGGCATGGGCTAGCAGCGATAAGTCCTTCACGCGTGCATTGGTGGCGACAGCCAAGGCCACCTCGTTTATTAACAGCGATGCGTCCTCGCCCACTATTTCGCCGCCTATGACTCTTTGCGTGTCCCTCTCTATTATTAATTTAAGCCACCCCTCCCTAGCCCTCAATATTTGGGCGTACGCGTCGTCCTCCAGCGGGTACTTCACAGTGACGTGGGGCACTCCCCTGGCCTTGGCCGCATCCTCGGTTAATCCAACGACCGCCGCCTCCGGCTCGCTGAATATAGTGACCGGGATAGAGTTGAAGTTGACCTCGTATATGGGTGTGCCGTGCAGCATGTTCCATGCAGCTATGGTTGATTCCTTAACGGCGGCGTGGAACAGCATGTATTGACCAGTGACGTCGCCCGCAGCGTACACATTGGGCAACTTGGTCATCATTGTCGACTCAACCCCCACTCGCCCCTTCTCAACTATTCCCACTCGATCCAATCCCTCCACGTAAGGCTTCCTGCCCACAGCCATAATTACCTCTCCTCCCTTGACGGTTTTCCTCCCGCTTGGGGAGTCGTATTCGACCAGCTTCTCATCGCCGTCCTCCCGTATGGACGCTACCTTAGAATTAGTCAACACGGTCACCCCGCTCCTCTCGAGGCTCCGCTCTATCTCGGCCACAATGTCATTGCTCCACCCATTCAGTATTCTGGGCAGCATCTCCACGATGGTTACCTTAACCCCGAGGCGGCTCAACATGAATGCCACCTCCACCCCTATATAGCCTCCCCCTATCACCACGACGCTGCCCGGCAGCTTCCTGTGGCCGGTCTTGAATCCGAAGAGCTCCATGCTCCCAATGGATAAATCGCTGCCCGGTATCGGTAGCTTGATCGGGATCGAACCCGTGGCCACCAATAATCGAGCAGCCTCCACCTCCTTGCTCCAGCCGGCCCCGCTTATTTTCACCGTGTTATTATCCAGTATGGTTGCGATTCCCTTAACCAGCTCGAGCGGGGCATGCTCCTTGACCTCCCTTATGTGTTGGTGGTATCGAAGTTCCTGCACCCAGTCCTTGTTATCCAGCAGGTTCTCCCACGTCAATCTAACCCCGTTTATATCATTATTGCCCACCGCGGTTAACATGTTCTTCAAGTTATTGAGGAGGTGTATGCCCATCCTCACGGCCTTGGAGGGAATACATCCCTCATATAGACAGGAACCGCCTAAATTGCCCTTATCGTCTATCATTAATGCCCTCAACCCGCCCTTGCTTAGCTCGAATGAGCCATGATACCCTCCCCCTCCAGCGCCAATTATCACCACATCGTACCTATCCTTCTTGGGCGGTTTCTCGAACTCCGGATCAGTCGGTGGATAGACGGGATAATTGCCTAACTCCATGAGTGCCTCCCTCAGGGTAGTCGATTAATTATTTTTCTTCGTTGAAAGTCGAATGGGCCCAACCCCCTCCCAAGCGACGGCTAGTCGCGGCGCCGGCGAGGCGCCCAGCATCAAGCCAGTTGACCCCTGAACACGCCCACCGCGACTTAGGGCTGCTCCCTCCCGGGCCTGACCCGCTTCGCCGCGTGCCCGGATCCCAACCCGCCCTACGGCGAATGAGTCCGGGGATGGACGTTCCAGGGGGCTAGCCTTCATCGCCGGCAACCCCTCGACGCCGCGCCATCACCATCACCAGGGAAGGGTTTCGGTCCCCGCTTAACCTACGGCCCCGGAGGGGGGAGGGGTAGGCGATCCCCCTCGGACCCGGCCCATCTAATCGCGATCGCGTTCCCTTTTAAATTATTTGGGGCTGGGGAGTCCCCCGCCCTTACTGGCAAGTGGTTCACATTATTTCGGATGGCCTCCTTCCCCATCCCACTAAGACGAGACTTGTCGCTCGTCTAATCATTATTCTAGGGAGGAAAACCCATAAGCATGCCCGAAGAATTATTAAGCCTCGCCTGCTTTCCAGCGTGATGATGAGCAACGGATATGCCGTGACGGGTGAGGAGGGACCATATGCTGATTAACGGGGTTCTATTGGAGGGGCTCGAGGATGTTTTGGACTTGTTGGAGAGAGGCAGTGAAAGGATCATAATAGAGGCACCCACTGGACTGCGCGGCATCGCGGTTGAGGTGTCCAAGATGCTGGGGAGCGGGAGAGCCATGGTGAGCGGTAGGAATGCTTGGGGGTCATGCGATATATCGCCCACGCCCGGTGCATCCATCATTCACATAGGCCATGCCCTTCCCCCCAACATAGAGGGCATCTTGAGAATGAACGGTGCATCGGTAGATAGGGGAGGGGGATCGATCATTATTAAGTACAAGGACTCCACGGTATATCTGGTTCCCGCGTATTACGAGCCCGATCCTGAGGTGGAGAAGGCATTGATCGGCAGGTTAAGGCAAGCCGGCGCTCCGAAGCTGATCGCGTATGCATTGCCGTATAAGCTGTACGCGGATCGCTTGGCGACTGCCCTGGGCGCGCGGCTCTTCGGCCCGTTCACTGGGTGCTTCTTTCCATTGAAGGTAGATGATGCTGGCGTTGTTGCTGGGGGCTTGTTTTACTCCATGACGGTGAAGCTAGTGAATCCGAGCGCCAGGGTGCTGGCCATAGACCCCCATAGGATAGCCGTGGAGGACATAGATAGGGAGTACAGGAGGTTTCTGGCGATTAAGGTTGGCGCGTTGATTAAAGCCCGCGAAGCCAAGCGGGTAGCCGTTATAGTGACGGGCAAGCCTGGGCAATCCATGGAGAGGCGCGTGAATGACGTGCTTGCTTACTTGGGGAATAATGGGATTGATTCATTCCTGGTGTATGGAGATGAGGTGGGCCCGGATCTAATAAATGAATTAAGCGTAGACGCGGTTATAAACACCGCGTGCCCAAGGTTGGGGTTCGATGACTTGGATAGAATCAATAAGCCGGTGATAAACATGGGTGAGATTAAGTACTTGAGAAGCGGCTTGGAGGATTACCTAAGCGCCAAGGTTCTTGCCTGGCCCGGCGACGCGGGCAAATAATGCCATGGGCTTCACGTTTGGAGGCAGCGGCAGGCTTATCAATTCGTTCCTGAACGCGAGGAGCATGCGGCCATTGGTTATCCACTCATTAACCGCATCAACGTGCTCCTTCACCTCGTCTATCAAGGCGAACCTCATGGGGGGTCCATGGCATTCTATCCATATTTCCAGAATTGCAGCGTCGTCGAACACGTGATATATGGGCACCACGGTGAAGTCATCAGAGTCAGGGACCTCCGCATCCACGTATATAGCAAGGCCGCTTCCAGCATCAATAAGCTGAGTCTCCTCCACCAGTCTCAATAATTCCTCCTCTGCCTCCTCATCGCTCACTGGCTTGCTGCTGGGGGAGGTTTTTAAAGCTGTCCAGCCATTCTCCGCGTGTTCATCAGTGACAATCATGGGCACGTGAATCCAGCCGGCGGCTTGGGGCCCAGGGAGGTGGCGAGGAGATTCGCGTCGAGGGGCGGTTCATTCATGGTGGTGGTCAGCCTACTGACAGTTGACTTCGGGCTAAACGTGGGGGATCTAAGCGACGTGGAAAAACTGTTCAGGTTAACGATAGAGTCATCTCGAATTGTAAGCGAGGCCGGCGTTAAGTCGGTGGCCGTGATAGGCGTCCACCCAGCTGAGTGCAATGCTCTACTGGAGAGGGGGTGGGAGAGGGATAAGGTTAGGGATCACATGTTCAAGGCAATAGACCTGGCGGCCCGCTTGATAAGGCGAGGCGAGGCCGTGGGCATAGGGGAGATAGGGCGCCCGCACTGGAACGTGGGGGCTGAGGTAGTGGATCTATGCAATGACGTTATGCTTCACGCCTTCGAGGCCGCGCGTGACTTGGATGCAGTGGTTCAGCTTCACTTGGAACGGAGGGGGGCGGAGACGGTTGAGTCAATAGCCGAATTGGCTAGGAGGGCCAACATAAAGAGACACAAGGTGATACTGCATCACGCCGCGCCGGACATGGTTGGGCCGGCCGCATCTAGTGGGTTAACGCCGTCGGTGCCAGTCGGGAGGAAGGGCGAGTTCGAGGCATCGGTGTCGTTGGGCCCCGTCTTCGTCGTTGAGAGTGATTTCGCGGATGACGTGAAGCGGACGGGCAGCGTGATACCTCCTTGGACCATGGCCAAGAAACTCAAGGAGTACGTGAGCAAGGGATTGATAGATGAGGGATTCTTGGATGCCATCTGCAAGGAAAACATTGAGAGAACCTATGGGTTATCCTTGGCGTAACGATGCTAACATACATTAATGAGGCGAGCCATGTGTGAGCATTAAGGCTGAGCCATCCCTAGTTTACCCACTTCTTTATGTTCCTGATGTACACTTCTAAATCCCTCTCATCTATTTCATCGCTGTATATGCACTCATCGTCCACGCAGTATTTAACGAACGGCTCCGGCTGCATTAATTCCCCTGTCATGCTGTTCACGTTCATGGACGTTATCAATTCATCCATCGGTACCTTGCTGATAACTATACCCCCCCTCCTCATCACTCTATACGCCCTGAGCTCCTTTATCACCCTCCCCCTCCTCCTCTCCCCAGTGAAGCTGCGCAGCACAATTACCAGAAAACCATAGTGAAGCGCGTCCATCACGATCTCGGCGAATAACTCGGTCTCATACTTATCGATGAACTGTACCCTGCCGTTGACGCGCCTCAGTCTCCACTTGCTTGCCTCCCCCCTGGCCGTTAGAAGTGTTAAATACGCCTTACTGTACACGTGCCTCCCCAATTCATCTATGATGGCCCTCACCGGCTCATCCATTAGTTACGCTCATTTCCCGATTAATAAATGTAGTGATTCAGCACAATAAACGAGGCTAGTCAAATCTTTCGGGCTCCGGTCTTCAATCTCGGTCTCGAGGCGACATATTTTTAAACGGAAAAAAGACCGAGTTGCTATGGCTGATGATGCTCAGCGGTCCATCCAGGATAAGCTGCTGGAGTTAAGCAAGAAGAGGCCGGAGCTGAGCCCCACGGAGGCTCGGCTGATCAGGTTGAGGCTATTAATGGAACGGCGAGAACCCAATTGGATGAGGATGAACTCATGGCTTAACAGGAAGCTTCAAGGCGCTTGGAGACGGCCGAAGTCGCTTGACAACAAGATAAAGAAGCAGCGCAAGGGATACCCACCACTAGTTAAGTCAGGCTACGGAAAACCCAGGCTAGTGAGGGGCCTTCATCCAACGGGGTATGAGGAGGTCATAGTTCACAACGCAAATGAGTTGGATTCAGTAGATCCACGCAAGCAGGCGATTAGGATAGCCAGGACAATAGGCCTGCGCAAGAGAATAGAGATAATACGAAAGGCAGCCGAGAAGGGCATAAGAGTGCTCAACGCCACAAAGGAGGCAGTGAGCAGGGCGCAGGAGCAATAACTAGGGCAAAAACAATCCCCTCCCTTAACCGTTCAAGTCATCATGTGTTCATCCGCCTCCACTTACGTGAATTTATCGCTATTCATAGGCGAAGAGATGTTGGGGTGGTTGTAATTATAGGCTGGCTTGACTCCTAGGACGAAGGCTGTGCTTTACATGATCGTTAGAAAGCCCTCATTGTACATTGTTAGTCATGACGGAGTAGCGTCAATTAAAGGGGCGTAACCAGTTGCCTCTGGTGGTTGTGCATCTTAGGCTTTTTATTGTGGTTCTTAATTCAATTTTACATATTTGGTTAGGGTTGGTATTGTGAACTCCAAGCCAAGGTTCTTCAAGGTCTCCCTGGTGGGCACGCCGTTCTCGTCCCAACCCCGCTGCCTGTAGTACTCGGTCAGCAGTGAGTCATACGCATCCAGCCTCAGCCTAGCGCCCTTAAGCGGTCCCTTGGTCAGGGGCTGCTCGAACCACTTCCTGGGCGGGTAGTCATACTCCCTGCTCCACCCCCCGTACTCGCGTATCCAGAACGCCCTAATCAACGCGTATATCCTATCCGCCATGTCGGTCAGATTCAGATCCATGCCCGTGGCCGCCCTGAATAGACGGGAGTACCAGTCGAACTCCAGCCCCACCTCAACCCAGGGGAACCTGCAACCCACCATTGATTCAAACCATCCCCCCCTTATCCGTTGGAACTCTATAACCTTGGCCGCCTTCTCGGGGGCATAGCTATCCCGCCCCGTCTGGACCTCCCATGAGATCACCCATGAGTCCTTATGGCTTGCTCCTATTGGTGATGTGCCGAAGGCCAGCGCCATGCCGGGGGCTGCGTGGCAATCATACGCGCTCACCTCAAGCCCCTTAACCGACATGGAGAACTTCCACGAGTCATGGCCGATCCTCTGGGCCGCCATTCTAGAGCCATCCGCTAATAAATCGCCTACCTCGCTTGACCTCTGCGCTATCTCCACCACGACTCGCGCGGCTGCCTTGACGTCGCCCCACTCCAGCCTATCGCCTCTCAAAAGTCCCTTCTCGCTGGCCTCCATTGCCCAGCTCAGGGTGCCGCCTAGGCTTATGGTGTCCATGCCCATCATGTCCGCCAACCTGTTGAGGTATGCTGCCTTGTCGAGGGAGTCCATGCCTAGGTTGCTGCCCAGCATTGCTATGTTCTCGTAGTCCAGCTCCGATAATTGAGCCTCTAAGTCCTTAACCACGTGGCCGCACGGCATGATGCAGTTGGGGCATGACCTGGTCATCACGTTATTCTTCTCCACCATGAAGCCCCCTATCTTGTCGAAGTAATCGAACTGCCCCTCCGAGTAATTATACGTGGGCAGGACGCTGGCCTCCTGGGCCCACTCAATCGTGGCCGTGGTTCCCTGCCTCAACCAGAACGGGTATCCCTGCTTGGATTTTGTGGCCACTATGGCATCCACGCCTATCTTGGATAAAGCGGGGTCCGCCGGCTGCGGTAAGGGTTTGGTTCCCTTAACCACCACGGCCTTTACCATTTTGCTCCCCATCACGGCGCCCATGCCGGGCCTGCCTCCGCTTCTGCCTTTCTGAGCTATCACTGTGGCGAATCTGACTAACTTCTCGCCTGCGGGCCCTATCAACAAGTAACCCGCGTTGTTGCCGTGTACTCGCCTAAGCTTATCCTCTGCCTCGAAAGTGTCCAGGCCCCATATATCGCTTGCATCCATGAATTCGACCTTATCGTTCTCAATGTATAGATACGTGGGTTTCTCTGCCTTGCCCTCAATGACTATCACATCCAGGTTGGCCCTCCTCATCTGGATGGAAGCCCAGGAACCTATATTGCCATCTCCATAGCCTCCGGTGAGGGGGCTCTTGGCGGCTATCACCAACTTGCCCGTATTCGGGCCCGGGTAGGCTGTGACTGGCCCCACGGCCAGCACTAATTTATTGGCCGGCGAGAGGGGGTCAATGCCCGGCTCCAATTCATCCCACAGTATTTTCACCGCGAGCCCTCGCCCGCCCACGTACGATGCAAGCACGTTTGGGTCTATTCCCTGAACCACTGATTTGCGGCGATTTAGGTCAATCCTCATTATGTTGCCGCTCCATCCCTTCATGTTTGAGGAGGTCAATGCCCGGCTATTAAAAGCATTTTGCCTCTACAATTGGCGCGAACTACTGCGAGCTGGATGGGAGGGTGAGGAGTGGGGGAGGGGGCGCTATTGATGGAGGGCCATGCGGGGTATAGATTCATCGACCTAGGGACACTGCGTGGCGGCGCGGTTCATAAAGGCAAGCGTTAAGGGGGAAATATGGGGGAGGGATTAAGGAGGCGGAAATCCCTTTAAGGCTGGGGCGAATGATTCATCCCGCAAAAGCTTTTTATTCTCTCCCTCAATCCGCCTTAATGCTTTCTAGTCGATCAATTGAGGGCGAGGAGCGGGGGCTTATTCCCCTCTCGATGCCGGGGAGCAGATGCAGGGCGGCTCCCGTGGGAGGCGGTTCTCTGAACCCCGGTAAAACACCATCCCCTTAAGGGTGGGGAGGGGAGCCACGTGTTGCGGTTCTTCTTGGGAATGGCGCTTGGGTTCTCGCTCGCCGTCCCACCCGGTCCCATGAATGCGTTGATAGCAGTTGAGTCGCTTAGATCGCCCAAGCACGGGGCGCTTGTGGGAGCCGGGGCCATGACTGCGGATGCCATTCTTATGGTAATATCATTGCTGTTGTACCAATTGATAAAGCCATTCATAGATTATGTATACCTGGCTGGGGGAGCAATAATGATGTATCTAGCTTACGGCATCGCGCGCAGTGCCCCCGCCCGGATCGGCGGCAAGCCATCGGTCAGCTACGCCAAGGGGGTCATGATGGGCATCACAAACCCGTTCCAAGTGGGGTGGTGGGTAACCGCAGGCCTCAGCTTCATCAGCGTATTCGGCGTGGAGAGCGTGGCGGGGCTGTTCACGGCTATAATTATCTGGATAACGGTGTTCCCGGTAACTGTGAATCTAGGCGGTAAGTACGGGGGCTCGGCTGTCTTTACTATCGCAAAGATAATCTCAGCAGCCGCCATAATTGGATTCGGAATTTACTTCCTAGCAACCGGCGTAGGCGGCATAATTAGGCAGGCCTTGTATAATTGAGGACCCAGCGTGCCTTATTGCTTCCCCTCCATTCCCAGCAACTGCTTTATGAACGAGGATTTATCGAATTTCTGCCAGTCATCATATCCCTGCCCTGTTCCCATGAAGAGTATGGGTCTCCTCAACTCCATCAATAGCGTGAGCACGGACCCACCCTTAGGGTAGGCATCTACCTTGGTCATTATTAGCGCGTTTATTGGCACGTACTTAACATACGTCCTGGCTATCTCGAGCGCTTCGTTGCCCATCATCGCATCCGCCACGAATACGCTCATATCTGGGGCCGCCACTTTATGTATCTTCCTTATCTCCTCCATTAGGTTCTTATCAGTGTGCATTCTCCCGGCGGTGTCTATCATCACGACGTCTATCCTCTTGCTCTGGGCGTGCTGCACGGCATCGTAAACGACGGCGGCTGGATCCGCGCCGTACTGATGCTTAACCACCTTAACTCCCACCTTCTCCGAGTGACCCTCAAGCTGCTCTATAGCTCCCGCCCTGAACGTGTCGGCCGCGGCCCATACCACGCTGAACCTCCTATCCATCAAGTACTTGGTCACCTTAGCTATTGTCGTGGTCTTGCCATACCCATTGGGTCCCAAGTACATCATGACGTAGGGCCTCTTCCCCTTGGCCTGTATGTCCTGTATTAAATCCAAGTCCGGGATATCCCGGAGGAGGTCGAGCATGGCCTCGTATATCGCAGAATTGACGATGGCCATCTTATCCCCAAAACGAGGCGCCCTTACCTTGATTAACTCGCCCCTTATCGCATTGATTACCTGCTCGGCCGATTCAAACGCGACATCGTACTCCAGCAGCTCATTCATCAAATCATTTAATACCTCCTCGACCTCCTTCTCCCCAAGCTCCTTCTCTCCTATCGAGCTAACTATCGCGTCCGCCGTCTTCTTGAATGCACTGCGTATCTTATCGAACATGGTCATGACTTGGCTTGAGGCTGCCTCCCTTGGGCCTGCAGCTGCTGGTATATGGCAGTAAGCACGTTTCTAACCTCATTGCTTCGCCTTATGGTTTCCGCCAATTGCTCCTCCAGCTTGGCCTTAATGGCTTGCGTCTCCTTCAACCTATCGTCGAGTATGGCAATGGCTCTCTGCGCATCCATTTCCGCCACATAGCCGGCCCCTATGGACATCAATATAGGAGCATTGCTCTGGGGAACGGTCCTCACGAATGCGCCGGCCCCTATTGATGCCAAGGCATCGCTGATGGATTCCTTGCCCATCATCTCCAACACGGACTTGGCGTTGCCGTAATCCTTAAGCGTCGCATCTATGACAGCTATGTTCTGGCTCAGCGTGTTCATTATGGCGTTTAATTCCTCATACTCCCTGCTCAACTCCTCCAATTGCTCCCTAGTTATCACCAGCCGTTGCTCCGACATCGCCGCGTCACCTGAGCCTCTCGTCGCCCAGAACCACCAGTTTATCCAGTGAAAGCAATTGAATTAATTCCTTGCTGGACAGGGAGGCCGGGTCCTCCTCCCTAACGTCCTCTATCCTTATCAAGCGCCTCTTGACTCTGTGAAGCCCCCCTATTTGAGTATACGCCTTCTCCACGGCGTCCTTCTCACTTATGGCTGTGACCTCCTTCTCGAACTTTTTCCACCCATCCGCGTCTCTGAACTTCCCCCTAACCCTGTAAACCTTAACCGACATCGATGAACCCAGGAAAACCCATTAAATAAGCTTTTCCAGCCGATC
>DAHE01000049.1:0-5954 GCA_002508315.1 Thermocladium sp. UBA166 | reverse complement strand
CGAGGTTTGTCCTTTTCCTATCATCGTTGCACTTGTTAATATATTATTAATTCAAGCCTCAATCCGAGGCAGCACTCACGCATTGGCTAGAGTTAATGCTTTTAAAAAGCATTGCTTGGGTCGGGAAATGGAGAAGTTATTTGGCACAAATGGAATAAGGATTGAATTCCTGGAGGGCAAGNNCCTCACCAGGATCGGGGGAGCCATTGCATCGTTCTTCGGCGGGGGCGAGGTATTGATGGGGAGGGATGCGAGAAGCACGAGTCAAGCGTTGTCCAGAATAATCGGAGGCGTATTGTCAATGCACGGCGTTGAGGTGCATGATATGGGCCTGGTGCCGACGCCAGTCCTCCAGTACTTGGTCAAGGCCGGGGGGTACGCCGGCGGGGTCATGATAACGGCAAGCCACAACCCGCCGCAGTATAATGGGATAAAGGTGATGGGCAGCGACGGCGTCGAGGTGTCCCGAGACGAGGAGCGGAGGATAGAGTCCCTTTATGGAGAGGCTCGGCCGGCCAAGTCTTTCAATTACGTTAAGCCAATCATCAACGTCGAGCTCGATTACCTCCTCAAGCAGTACGAGGAGCACCTCTACGATCTATTGCCCATGGATGCAATAAAGGGTAGATTCACCCTGGCCGCGGACTTCGCCAACAGCGTGGCTAGCCTAGTTCTTCCACGGGTGCTGGAGGGGCTGGGGATTAGGTTGAAGTCAATAAATGGCCACTTAAGTGGTTTATTTCCGGGACGAACCCCCGAGCCAAGGCAAGACACCTTGGCGGAGACCGCGAGGGCGGTGAAGGAGCTGGGGGTTGACTTTGCCGTGGCGTTTGATGGTGATGGGGATAGATCGATGTTCATGACCAGCGAGGGAGAGGTGATTCCAGGGGATAGGAGCGGCGTGATACTCGCCAACGCGTTGCTGGAGGAGAGTGGGGGAGGGTACGTCGTCACCCCCGTGTCATCTTCATCGATGGTCAAGGCCGAGGTGGAGCGACGTGGTGGGAAGCTGGTCTGGACTAGGGTGGGCTCCGTCGATGTCAGCCACACCTTGATGGAAATAGGCGGGCTATGCGGCTTCGAGGACAATGGCGGCTTCATTTGGCCGAGGCACCACCCTGTCCGCGACGGCATATCCACTACCATTCTGATGATGCATGTTTTGAGCAGGGGCGGGAAGAGCTTATCGCAGTACTACTCTGAGCTGCCGCGAATGTATATTCACAGGGATAGGTTGGAGGTTCCCAGGGATAAGGCATTAGCCGTGGTGGACGCGATAAGGAGGGAGGTGGGCGACGCCGTCACCATAGATGGGGTCAGGGCGGATTACGGGGATTCGTGGTTCCTGGTCAGGCCCAGCGGCACGGAGGATGTCTTGAGGATAACGATAGAGGCCTCCAGCGAGGAGAGATTGGAGGAGCTCCGCAAGTGGCTTTACTCATTCATTTCGAGGTAGTCAAGCCGTTGCCGTTAGTGCTTTTTGTTTCTCCAAGTCAAACGATATCTCGTACATATCGCCCATGTATCTGAACTTGCCGTTGAATTTCCTGCCCATCCTTATCAGCCTTAGATTATCGACGGCCGTGTATGCCACTGCCTTTCTAAATCCCCTCCTGGCCAAGTAATCCAAGGTGTGCCTCAATAAGGCCGAGCCTATTCCCCGTCCTTGATGGTCATCCCTCACGGTGACCGCTATCTCCACTGACTCCCCGCCATCCAAGGGGTAGGACTCCGTTATTCCGATTAACTCCCCGCCATCCACTGCGCCCAGAATTACTGGGTTCCTCTCGAGCAGCCTATCCACGTAGGAATCAATGTCCTTCACTGGGCACATGAATCTACTCTCAATGGATTCCCGAGACAGGCCCTCGTACAGCTTCCTTATGTCGCCTATCCTCTCCGGGCCCAGCTCTACTATCTGCATTGTTCCTTATTGTGTGAAGTGTCTTTTTAAATTCTTCCCTTGTATTAGTTAAAGAGAGGAATAACATGCCGGCTGTGGACTACCCCGCCCTTGCAGTGTCTCCTGCCTCCTCAAACCCCAGATTAGAGCTGTTCGGGGAATCGCGTTAGGCGCTCGCTAAGGATTTTAAACGAGGCTTGCATCCAGCTTAGCGTGAAGAGGGTCATCTTCCATAACCTGCTGACGCCGGAGGAAGCGCTGAATAAGCTGCTCGGCTATGTGCGGGTCCTGGATGCAGAGACTGTCGATATAGAGGAGACCTACATGAGGGTGCTAGCCGCCGACGTTTACTCAAACATGGATGTCCCTCCCTTCGATAGAGCCACCATGGATGGGTATGCCGTGAGGGCGGAGGATACCTTCAATGTTGATGAGCTGCACCCAGCCAGGCTCAAGTTGATCGGCGGGATAAACGCGGGCAATGCCCCCAACATGGAGGTAACAGGGGGAACTGCTGCGGAGATAGCCACCGGGGCCTCCATGCCTAGGGGAGCCAACGCCGTGATTCCGGTGGAGTACACGAAGGTGGAGGGCGGCGAGGTTGTTATCTATAGATCCACCACTCCCACCGAGAACGTGATGTCTGCCGGATCCGATATAATGATGGGTGAGCTCGTCCTAAGGGCTTGCACCCAGGTGAGGGAGAGAGAGGCCGGGGTCTTGGCGTCGATAGGAATGAGGAGGGTGCCCGTGATACGGAGACCCCGGGTGGCGATAGTGTCCACAGGCGATGAGTTGATAGACGTGGGGGGCTCATTGGGTCCAGGCAAGATATACGACGTCAATGCCTATAGCATATCCCACGCCGTTAGGGAATCAGGCGGGGTCCCCATGTTGCTTGGAATAGCGGGGGACGACGAGGACCAGATACGGGGAATGATAATGAAGGGGCTCGACGCCGACCTCGTCCTAGTGTCCGGCGGCACGTCGGCGGGCATAGCCGACATAACTTACAGGGTGCTCGATTCAATGGGTCCACCCGGCATCGTGATGCATGGACTTAAGGTGAAGCCCGGCAAGCCCACAGTGGCCGCGGTCACCTCCAGCGGCAAGTTGGTGATAGGCCTCCCCGGCTATCCGAACAGTTCCTTAATGATATTCAATTTATTGGTGAAGCCGCTCTTATCAGCCATGCAGTGCTACCCGCTGAGCACTGCGAAGATCAAGGCCAGGCTCGCCAGCAAGGCCGAGGGCGCCCGCGGCCGCCGCTCGTTAACCCCCGTGAGCCTAGTCGACGTGGGCAATCAAGTACTGGCCTACCCGCTTCCCGCGGAGTCGGGCGCGATATCAACGCTCGCGTTCGCTGATGGATTCATGGAGGTCCCGGAAAGCGTGGAGTTCATGGATAGGGGAGACGAGGTGACGGTCACGTTATTCACCAATGAGTACAGGCCGGCTAACCTATACTTCGTGGGCAGCCATGACCTGGGAATAGATATAATCGCGCGGCTCCTCCCCAAGTGGGTCACGGTCAAGGTAATAAACGTTGGCTCGCTGAATGGATTAATTGCCGCATCAAGCGAGGAGGCCGACGTTGCTGGCCTGCACTTAATAGATGAGGAAAGCGGGGAGTACAATCTGCCCTTCGTGGAGAAGTACGGGAAGGGCAGGGTCGTATTGATAAGAGGGTACTCTAGGGAGCAGGGAATAATAATACCCAGGGGCAACCCGAAGGGGATTAGAGGGGTCAGGGATTTATTGAGGAGCGATGTATCTATCGTGAATAGAAATAAGGGGGCAGGCACGAGGTTCCTGTTGGACTCCTTGTTGAAGAGGATGGCGGTGGAGGACGGCGTATCATTTAATGATTTAGTTGGAAGGATTAACGGTTACTACTACGAGGTGCGCACCCACACTGCGGTGGCGGCCGCCGTGCACCAAGGCAAGGCAGACGCCGGGGTGGGGATAAGGGCCGCTGCTCACATGTATGGCCTAGACTTCATACCCCTCTCCCTGGAGAGATACGATTTCGCCGTGCCGCGGTCCAGGTTAGCCAAGGATAGCGTGAAGGCATTCATTGAGACACTCAAGTCCCCGGGCTTCCAGAGGGAATTACTGAGGCTGCCCGGCTACAAGGTACCGGAGGATATAGGGGATCAGGTTCCACCCTCATCCTAAGAAGCGGGCTTCCCACCTCCTCCCTCAATCAATAATTGCCCGCGCGGCTATTCGTTGGTTTACCTAATATATGGCTCCGCCCCATACCTAGGCCGATCAGTCAACATCCACCATCAAGGTTCATCTACGCGTGCCCCCTCATCATCCTTTTCAACTGGGAATGGATGGCCGCCCGCTATCTCCATGGCTATCGCCACCTCCTTCACGGCCTCGGGGGCCAGCGCTATCACAATGCCACCGCCGCCGGCGCCGCTTAGCTTTGCGCCGAGGGCCCCCGCCCTTCGCGCGGCGTAGATCAACGAATTTATCCTCCCAGTGGATACGCCCAGCGACTCCAGCAAGCCTTGATTTATGTTCATTAACTCAGCTACCGTTGTCAAATCATTGGACTCCAGCGCATTGCGCGCCAGTAGAACTGCCTCCCCTATTGCATCCATTATAGAGCCGATCAGGGCTGGATATCTCGCCTTCAATTCCCTCACGTTACTCACCAAGTCCTTCGTAGTGGACTCCCTATCCACGTATCCCACCACCAATGGAAGCGGCCCCATGCTTAACCTGCTCCTGCCTTGTAGGGTTATTACGTGGATGCCGCCTAGAGCGGATACTGTGGAATCCATGGGACTCGCGGCGCCTTGAACGGTCTCCTCCACTTCATGCGCCAGGGAGGCCGCTTCATCGTTGGTCAAGTGATAGCCGAACGCTGACGCGTACGCCTTTATCGACGCGACCGCCACGGCAGCTGATGTGCCTAACCCCGCTCCCACCGGCATGTCGGACGATATGTCCAGCTCAACTCCCCTGGATTCCCTGAGGTACTTCTTGGCAACCTCTATCGCCGTCCTCACGTACGAGATGGCATTCATGGCCATCCCGTACTCCGTCTCTATGGCTATTTCCCCGCTTCCCGCTACGTTTATTATCAATCCCATTGCCCTGAGGTCCCGCGCGATTATCTTTACATGATCATCAGACCTAGGCAGTGCCGCCACGCGGAGCCTTTTATTTATGGCCATAGCTATGGCCGGCTTCCCATAAACAACGGCGTGCTCCCCGAACAGCTTCACCACGCCGGGAGCGGATGCAACTACTTGCCGCATTCACTCCTCGCCTGCCTGGCTATCCTCACCAGCTCCGCCAAGTCATTCTCCGGCCCCTGCAGCTCCCTAACCAGCGAATCCACCAGCTTATCCAGGTAATCATCCGAATTAGCCGCCGATCCCAGGGCGTCCCTGAACTCCGCTGGGAGCAGCGGGTATATCCTCTTGAGCTCGCCGCCGTACCTATCGAGGATCACATCCACTATCCTACGTATTATATCCCTAACCCTGTGCTCCGCTATGTAGTAGTTACCCAGCAATCGCTCCGCCTCGTCTAAATCAATGGACGCCTTACACCTGCTCTCCCGCAGCGCATTTACTACGGCCATTACGTCCTCCACTGTGGACTTACCGACCGCCCTGGAAAAGCTGGGCGACGATGCCTTCATCAATAATCTATCCATTGCTTCCGCGATGCTATCCACGATGTACCGCCTTGAATCCGAGAAATAAAAATCTTCCCAAAACATCGATACTAGCCCCTCCCCGCCCTTAAGGGGCGAGGCTTGCTTTTATCTCGTCATCGCTGACGGTTTTTGGAGGGCTTCAGCAACTGGGCGTTCCTCACGTTTCACTCGCTAATTAGCTGGGCATGAGGACTTAGGCTTTGCTTGCCTTGGTAGTTGGGAATCCAGGGCCCAGAAAGGTACTCGGCGAATCTTGTACCGCGCAATGTAGCCTTAACTAGAATCGTTTCTACGTAAATTAAACGTATTTCCATAGACTACGATGCGATGCCTCGTCACATGATATTTCTTTTTGCGGTATCCACG
>DAHE01000009.1:21681-24704 GCA_002508315.1 Thermocladium sp. UBA166 | reverse complement strand
CCCTTAACCCCCATTAAGTTAAATCGATGAGGGACCAGGCATCGATATCTCTTATTCCTTGAGGGTTATATTTATTTTGGCGAGCCCATTCCAGGCGCAGCATGTCCTGCCCAAAATGCGGCTCTCGCGATATATCGATAATGGCGGGAGAACCGATAATGTTCCTGTGCAAGAGATGCGGCAATCAATGGCTGGCCTCAATCCCCAGACCCGGCTACGTGAAGGTAGGCGAGTCGCAGTACCACTGGACCGAGGTGGAGGCCACCAGGGAGAAAATGATAACCATTGCCGGGGAACTACTTCGCAGCGGTTCGCCCACATCGGACGTAGTGAGCAAGGTGGCTGGCTTGAACTCCATTTCCAAGCTATTCCCGCGAGAGGAGGTGGAGAGGATAGTTAAAATAGCGATCAATATATACGGAGCCGGGGGAGGAAGATAGGCGAGCCTTCTAATCAATTGCCTGCTTAAACGCGCTCACGCATGCAAACCCGAACTCCTCAGCATTGCTTGGATTCACTGCCGCGGGGCCATCAACTGGACCCAGCGATGCAATGACTTTCGGCGATGCAATAAAGCCGGCCGCCCTCATCATATTCATGGTTTCCGCCACGGTATAGAAGGCCGCCAATGAATAGAACCTATGACCCTTCCGCCCCTCATCAATGTACCTCGCACCATAAGGCCCATTCCGAGGCACTATGCAGGCCACGAGCAGGCCATTTGGCTTCAACATTATGCCAGCCCTCCGCATCACTTGCAGTGGATCCTTTAGAAAGCAGAGAGTCACCACCATTAATGCATAGTCAAGCGATGAGTCCCGTACCGGCGGAAGCTCGCCCACGCCCACAATCACGTCGAGCCCCTTGGCCTTGGCCAGAACCGCCATGCCCCACGCGGGCTCCAACACGATTGATTGATGAACGAGCGAGAAGAAGCCGGAGCCGCCGCCTATCTCCACTCCACGACCGCTCAATTCAATAGCCTTAAGCACTGCAAGCTCCAGCGAGGCAAGCCGCGGATTCTCGGAGTACCAAGCATCGTAATCGGCCGCCCACGCATTGAACGCCCCTATAACGTCGCCGGAGGCTCCCATATCCCGGTAATTATCCAGCATTTATATCTCTAAGCGAGCACCCCCAGTAACAGTGAGAGCCACGGAGGCATTCTTAAGGAGGAGGCATTAGTCGAAGCCTTACTGCCCTCGCTCATGGAGCACGGGAAAGGAGGGGCAAGTCCTCCGCAGGCTTAGCGGGGATTGAGGGGGAACCGGCGGTGAGGCCCACATCACTGGGCCTGGGAACTCCCACCGTTGGGGGAGGGGGAATAGCCAGTGTGGGGGTACTGACTCAATTCATTGCTTGCGCCTCTCCATCGTCACTATCGACGCAACGGACGCCAGGGTAATTGCCACGCCCACCTCATCAATTCGGGTAAGAGGGCTTCCCAGCATTAATGAGCTGAATATTAAGGCCATAACCGGCGTTGCCAGCAGTATCGATGATGCAAGCGATGCATCCACGAGCCCCAACGCGTTGAACCAAAGGAGGAAGCCCAGCACTTGGGCGAGCAAGGCGACCAATAATAAGAGCATTATTGCCTTTATTGATAAGTGGATGGAGTAATCGAGCGGCGTCAATGCAGCTATTAAGGGCACGGATAGGAGCGTCATCGATTCATTGGCCACCGCGACGTTTCGCTCCCTTACCTTCGATGAGTAATGAATAGTGCCGAGGGCCCACGAGAAGCCGCCGAGGATCGCCAATAAATTGCCCACGCTGAAGCCGCTCCACGCGGTTAAGAGCGCCCCGAAGAAGCCGGCCGCCAACGCTAACACCCTGCCCGGCGGTGGGCTGCGGCGGGAAAACGCGGCCTGTAGAGCGGCCACGAAGAGGGGTTGCGTGTATATTAGGACAGCCGAGAGGCCGGGATTCACGGACAGCATTATGGATGAGTTAAGGAATACCAGGAATAACCCCATGTTCAACAACCCGGATACCAGCATTTCCCTGCTTATCACGACCCGCCTCGCTGCTGGGTAGAGAAGCGCCGCGCCGAGCACCGTTCTAAACAGCGATATTACCATGGGGGACGCGTACTCGGACGCCATTTTGGTTAACGGATACGCCGCTCCCCACACCAGCACTAGGGATGCTAAGTAAAGGTACCCCCTGGCCTTACTTGCCACACCACGCCGATGCCTAACCGTTCTTAAGCATGTCGTGCATCCACGTTCCCAAGCATTCGTTGAAGCCCTTGCCCTCGCATTTTTCAATGATCTTCATGATCCTGACTAAATCCACCGTTTCCTCGACGTCGTGAACCCGTATCAAGTCCACGCCCCTCATGACCAGGTACGCCGCCACCCCCAGGGAGCCGCCCAGCTCACGTCCCATTCCCCTGCCTAGCGATTTGCGAATGAAGCCCTTCCTGGACGCGCCCACGCACAGTGGCTTGCCCAATTTCCTCAACTCATTCACGTGGCTCAACACGTATACGTCGCGCGCCGCCCAATTCCCATACCTATTGCCGCGGAGCGGCAGCAATGGATTGATGGATGGATCGCCCGTTATCGGCGGGAAGCCTATGCATGGATCTATTATTACATCCTCCACGCCATGCCTTGCAGCCACTTGTATGGCTCGCCTCCCCTCATCGATGACAGCCTTGATCGGGTCCCGGCCGGTGTCCTGCAGCTCCCTGGCGCACAATATCATCTGTAACCCATTATCCGCCGCCACATCGGCCAGGGTCTCGCTGAACCAGAGCCCAGTGACGTCATTTATTATGTCGATGCCCAACCTAACCACCCTCTCCACTACCTTGGGTCTAAACGAGTCTATTGAAATTATCACATCGTGGCCGAGCTCATCCCTTATCGACTTGACCGCTGCCATCAACCTATCCGCCTCCAGTTCCTCCGATACCCACGTGCTCTTGAATGGAGCCGTCGACATGCCCCCCAGATCCACCACGGCCGCCCCGGCTTCCACCATGGCCCTCGCGGTAGCAGTGACTTGCTCAA
>DAHE01000009.1:17891-21644 GCA_002508315.1 Thermocladium sp. UBA166 | reverse complement strand
AATGGTTCCCCATTGAATTTTACCCCCACAAGCGGGCCTCCCCCTCCCCTTGATAAATGCGATGGCAAGCCCAATCCCATTCGAGTAAGGCGGTTAAGGGCTAAAGGCTTCAAATTAGAATTAAATATCCTAGAATCAATGGGGTTAGGTTATTGCCGTGGAAAATTCCTTACCAAGAGCTGCTGAAAAATTTATCAATAGCGGCGGGGCATTGTGGGCATAGCTGCATGAGGTTTAGGGCATCCATTAATGGAGTGGGGGTGGAGAGGGAGTGGGATTGGGATACGATTTTTGCTGTCAAGGAGGAATTGAAGAAGATGGGCTTTAAATGGAATGGGGAGCAATGGATCGGCCACGTCAATGATGGAGAGCAGCTGGAGAAACTCAGGAAATTATTGAGATTAAGCCATCGCGAAGTGGAGTCAATGCTCGTCGAAACGAGGAAGGGGGGGAAATACTTTCAAGCGAATCCGGAGTGCGGTGATTTAAACGGGGAGGGGGATGCCTCCATATATTGCGCGGCGAAGGCCGTAATGCGGAGGGGGGATTTAATAGTCAAGGCATCTAATTTCGATGAGTACGTCAAGATGGTGCTCGACGAGGTGAGGAAGCTGATGCCGGAAAAACCTGTGCCGGCCTCAATAGTAGACATGATAATGAGGAGCAAGCAATCATTCGAGCGGAGGAGGGAGTGGCGTAGGGCTGAGACGTGTAGGGGAACGGCAACGCTGAACTTCGTTACCTCCGCTCTGCTGAGGGACCTATACTCGCTTAAGGTAAGGTACAACAGGGTCAGCAAGGATGGGAAATTAATGGAGGGGTGGTTCCACGCGGTGGAGCGGAGCGGCGTGTCCAACGTCAATGGGCGGTGGATCATCAAGTTTCCAACATTCATGGAGGAGGAGGTGATGGGCATCATCTCCAAGCACGGCTTCATGGTAGCCAAATGCGAGCCCAATATAAGAAGGATAGAGCTGCCCAGAACCGAGGTCAATCTATTTGGATTCCAAAATAACGCCGTGGATGCGTGGATCAGGAATGGGTATAGGGGGACCATAGTCATCCCAACCGGGGGAGGAAAGACGTTCATAGCTATGAAGGCAATGGCCACTCTATCCGTGAGAACCATAATTTTGGTGACGACGGCCGAATTGATGCGGCAATGGATGAAGAGGGTGGAAACAGCATTGGGGGCCAGCGCCGGCGCGTTGGGGAATGGCCGGGCCGAGGTGGGGGACATAACGGTGGCCATATACAACTCCGCAATAAAACACATAGGCGAGGTGGAGGATTACTTCGACTTGGCCATATTCGACGAAGCCCACCACGTCCCAGCCGAGACGTTCAAGGAGGTTGCATTCAAGTTAACCGCTCCGTATAGGCTGGCCCTGTCCGCCACCCCGGATAGGGAGGACGAGAACCAACACTTGATATATATGTCGGCCGGAGACGTCGTGTTCAAGGCATCGTATGATGATATGATGGCCGCCGGATTGGTGGTGCCGATACGCCACTACAGGATATATGTTGATATAGATGGAGAGGAAAGAAACGCGTACGAGGAGGCCGGGGATAACCCGATAATACTAAGGAACATAGCTGCTAAGGCCAAGGCAAAGATAAAGCCCATAGTGGAGCTGGCCAAGGCGGAGAGGAATGCAGGGAGCAAGATAATAATATTCACTCAATACATAGACCAGGCAAGGGAGATATACGAGGCATTAGCCATGGGTGATGCGGAACTCATAACATCCAAGGTACGGGGGAGGGGGGAGGCGTTCAAGAGGTTCAGCGAGGGGCGCACGCGGGTTTTGATTACAACCACCGTGCTGGACGAGGGAGTTGATGTGCCCGATGCCGATGTGGCCATAATCGCATCTGGAACGGGGTCGCCGAGGCAAATGATACAGAGGGTTGGTCGGGTGGTGAGGGCCAGCCCGGGGAAGAGGGAGGCGCGAATATACGAGGTTATAAGCAAGGGAACCATAGAGGAGGCATTGAGCGAGATGAGGCATGATAATGAGATACATGAATCTGAGTGCAGGAAGTACCTTGGAGCCGAGGTGGAGAGGCTAGTGAGACACGTGAGTTCCCTCAGGGCCAGGGGCAATATAGAGGATTTCTTGAAGTAAGGAATTATTTTACATTTACTCCACCGAGGCCCGTAATAAAGTGGATGGGATCGTTATTTAATAATAACTATATGAATAGAACGGGATTATATCATTATTGCCTTCATTAACCTTGATATATTGCTCAACGCATCTAACTTCCACGCCGCTTCGATCACTTCTGCCTGTTGTTTCTCCGTCAACAGCGATTTAGTCAATTTCTTGAATTTGGCCTCCACCTCCTCGTCAGTCATGGGGTTCATCGGGTGACCCCTGGGATAATCAATCCTCCTCTCATACTCCTTTCCATTAGTTAATTTCACGACTACTTTGTTTGGTATTGCCTTTGGATATAACTTATCGAGCTCAGGCTCCACGCTTACCTTCGTCTTCCTCACTAACGAAAGCACCTTGGGGTTCCGTATCTCATGCGGTTCGTAGTCCCCCAGCCAAAGATCGCCCTTCAATAATGCGGTTGCGGTGGCCCACATCAAACTATGATCCGCGGTTTCCTTCGTCTTGGGATCCCACTTCTCCGGATCCTTCGCTATTATATCATATCCAGCCTTGAATGTCTCTATCCTAACGTACTCCACCTGGTCCGGATCAATGGGGCCCAATTCACTCCTTATGCCCACGGCTGCCTCAACGGCTGATTGCGCGTGGTACTCCACAGGATACGGCTTTATGTATGTATCCAATAATCTGCTTGGCCTCGAGAGATTCGATATATCCCTCAAGGGAGACGAATCGAAGTCCCCGTCCAGCAATTGCTTGATGAACCCCATCTCCCCCTCGAACGGCTTATCCGGTCCAGTCATGCCGGAGCGAGCAACCATCGCGGAGAACACCGCGTTCCGTGCCTGATTAGCAGTGGTGGCGGCCTTCCAATGGCTCAATTCACCCACGCGCGTCTGCCTCATCGATGCATGGGAAATAACGTGTATCGACAACGCATTCCCAAGCTGCCCTTCATCCAACCCCATCAACTTGCCCGCCACCAACACATGCCCCACGCCCGTATAATTAACGTGATCCCAACCATGAAGCCTCAAAGAGCCCGCATCGCAGAGACGAACGGCTACCTCATACCCAATCGCCACCGACGTTATCAACGCGGCGCCGCTTGCCTTCTCCTGCTCCGCCACGGAGATGGCGGTCCCATACATGTCGGAGGGATGAAGGGGTTCCTTTGACAGATACGTGTCATTGAAATCCAAGTACCGTATCATCAATGTGTTGACGAACGAGGCCCACTCGACCCCGGCTTGATTGGCCGAGCCCAGTAAAGTGGACCTGCCCGGGGAGCCCAAGGCCACGGACCTAGCTATCTTGACTGGCTCAGCCGAGTAAGCGGCCAGCGCTACCCCCAAGCTATCCAGCAACCGCCGCTTAGCCTCATGAACCACTTTTTCCGGCAAATCATCGTATTTAATTCCAATCGCATAACTGGAAATCGAGCTGCCTATCGAGTCCATAGCTGAGAGGCCATGAAGCCAATAAAAGTTTTTCCCGATCACGGCATGCATCCAACACGATAAAGATCCCCGGAGAAACCTAGATAACCCGTAATAATGCAAATACAACAGTGCAAAATCTGGCCTCCTCCCCGTTCTTGAGGGGGTTCCCCGAGGCCTCGGGC
>DAHE01000009.1:5567-17759 GCA_002508315.1 Thermocladium sp. UBA166 | reverse complement strand
GCGAGGATTGCCGTTGATTTATCAATATCATTAACAATATCATTAACAAGCAAGAGTCCAGCAAATTAGAGCACGAGAATGGGTTCAACGGCATCCCCGCCCCGATTCCCCGAGCTCTGCGAGCCTTTTGACAATTCCCTCACCTAGATTGCAGTCTTACCCCACGCTTTAGTTACTTATGTTGACTATTTTATTTAAGTAAATAAAATTCCAGATAAAACTTAAAAATTATTATTATTGCTGCTATTGTATGAGCAATAAGGGCAATAGGATGACGAGGCGAGTAATAGCGGCAATTCTAGTAATAATACCCTTAATAATATACCTTGACCTGCCCTCATACAATACTGTGAATCCAACCCTGCTGGGAGTTCCCTTCTTTTATTGGTATCAAACGCTTTGGTTGGCGTTATCCGCCATATTATTTGCAATAGCAGCGGTGCTGTTGTACTGGGGTGAGAGCTCATGATAGGGATATTAGGATGGGCGTTATTCCTCGCGTTATTCGTAATATTCGTTGCCCTGGGATTCTACGGCGCCAGGTGGAGGAGGGGGGATATGTCCCAACTCCACGAGTGGGCCCTCGCCGGAAGGAGGCTGGGGACGTTCCTGGTTTGGTTCTTGATAGGCGCTGATCTATACACTGCATACACTTTCGTGGCGGTTCCATCAGGCATGTTCGCCAGCGGGGCCCTCTACTTCTTCGCGGTTCCCTATGTTTCCATAACGTTCGCCATAGCGATGCTCACCATGCCCAGGCTCTGGGAGTGGTCCAGGAAACACGGGTACGTGACCGCCGCCGACATGGTGGCCGACAGGTTCTCCAGCAAGGTATTGGCGGGCCTCGTGGCGATCACGGGAATAATAGCCGAGCTGCCCTACATAGCGCTGCAAATAGTTGGAATGCAGGCAGTGCTGACAATAATGCTGTATGGACTCGTGAAGAACGTGGTGGAGGTGTCCGACATAGCCTTAACGGTCTCCTTCATAATACTGGCCGCCTTCACCTTCACGAGCGGACTGCGCGGCGCCACCCTTGGAGCGGTGCTGAAGGATTCCCTCATATTCCTGTCGGTAATAATCCTTATAATCGTCGTGCCGCTCAAGTACGGCGGATTTGCCACTGCCTTCGCCAATGCCCAGGCCTTCGCCCAGCAATTGGCCGCCCACAAGGTTCCTTGGCTGACCACGGGCATAACTAATCTGAAGCCAGCCGCATCCCTGGCGTGGGGATACGCAACTCTATGGCTGGGAAGCGCCATGGCCCTCTTCCTATACCCCCACGCAGTCAACGGCTCGCTTAGCTCGCAGGGAAAGAAGCAGTTGGCCATAAGCACGGCCCTCCTTCCCATCTATGGCATAGGATTGGCAATACTGGCAATGCTGGGCATATTGGTCTACGCCGACCCGGCTGCCATGGCAATACTGAGCAAGTTCCCCCTGAGCAGCGCGGGCATACTGGCAGTGCCGGCATTGGCAGTGGCGTCCCTCCCTGACTGGCTCGCCGGCATAGTGCTGCTGGGCATTTTCATAGGGGGACTGGTGCCCGCCGCGATAATGGCTATAGCCCAAGCCAACCTGCTCACGAGGAACATAATAAAGCCCCTCTACCCCCAAATAACCCCGCAGGGGGAGACCAGGATCTCCAAGTGGGCCTCAGTGATATTCAAGTTCATAGCCCTGGGATTCGTGTTCACTGTACCGGCCACCTACGCCATACAGCTTCAATTGCTTGGGGGAATAATAATACTCCAGACGCTGCCGCCCGTGTTCTTGGGATTGATAACTAACAGGTTGAACAGATACGCATTGATGGCTGGTTGGGCGGCCGGCATAGCATCTGGCCTATACTTGGTGGAGGCCGCCAACCACTTCGGCCCTCTGAAGACCAGCCTATACCCGGTGGCCCACGTATTGATATTCATAGGACTGCTATCGCTCCTCATAAACGTGGTGGTGGCCCTAGTGCTCAGCATTCCGACCATGATGAAGAAGGAACAATCAGTTAAGGAGAAGGCATAATACATTCACCGCTCATCAAAAAATCACAATACCTTTGTTTCTTCATAACCGCACCTCGGGCAGTAGAGCCTCTCCACGACGGCGTACTTGCCATCCAGCTGCTTCAAGGATCTATCGGTTATCCTCATCGTGCCGAAGCACCTCGGGCACGTATAGGGGCCGGGCCTATAACCATTGCTGCCCAGTATTCTCCTCACCATGTAAACGCTCACCCCGCTCCTCCTGGCTACCTCCCTCAAGGACAGCCCCTCCCCGTACATCTTCACGACGGACTCCATGACCTCGGGGGGTATGGACTCCAACTTGCTCCTTATCTTCCCCTCCGCCCTCAACCTATCCATGGCTGCCTTGGTTCTCTGCCTTATGAAGTCCCTCTCCATGTTAGCCACGAACGCTAGCACGGTTCTTAGGAATTGGCGGTAGGCCCCATCCAAGTTCTGAAGCACGCTCTCCTTCTCGGACGTGGAGACTATCAAGAGCCCCATTCTATTCTCCACTATATCCAGCAGCCTGAAGAATTCCTGGAAATTCCTCACCAGCCTGGACACCTCATACACGAGCAACGCTATGGGCCTTGGATTAAGGGACGGCGCCTCGCTAACCATGCTATGGAAGGCAGGCCTATCCATCACGCTGGTGCTGCCGCTAATGGCGAAGTCCACATAATGCTTGACTATTGTGAAGCCCCTCTCAGAGGCCCACTTCTCCAGGTAGACGCGTTGGTTCTCCGGGTCCTGCTCCTCCGTGGACACCCTTATGTAAGATACAGCAGGTATCATCCAGTCGCCTCTATAGATCCACCAGCTTTAAACTGATCCGAATCGCCGCAACGGTATTATTGGCGATCGAGGAGGGACCTAGCCGCGCTCACCACGTTTCCTATAACGAACACGACGGGGGATTCCAGCCCATCCCCGCTGACCTCGCCCAGCGTCGTGAAAACAATCCTCTCCCCATCCATGAATGCCCTGCTTATGGCCGCCACAGGGGTGCTGGGATCGAGACCACCCTCAATCAATTCCTTGGCTATCTCCCGCATCCTATGCCTGCCCATGAGGATCACAATCGTATCCACCCTTCCCGCCAACCCCCTGAAATCCACGAAGCGACGATCCTTGCCTGGATCCTCCGTGCCCGTGACTATGGCCGCGCTGCTGGCGACTCCCCTCAACACCACGGGTATTAAGAACCTCTCAGGCGCGGCTATGGCGCTGCTTATGCCGGGAACCACTATGCATTTCACCCCATTACGGGTCACCGCCAAGCACTCCTCGAACCCGCGGCCGAACAAAAATGGATCCCCACCATGAAGCCTAGCCACGGTCTTTCCCTCCCTTGCCCTGCTCACCAACAATTCATTTATCTCCTCCTGCTCCATAACGTGATGCCCCAACTCCTTGCCCGCAAATATCAGCTCCGCGCCAGGCTTAGCGAGCTTAAGGAGGTCCTGCGGGATCAACCTATCGTAAACCAACACATCCGCCCCCCTTATCACCTCGAGGGCCCTAATGGAGACCAAGCCCTGATCGCCGGGGCCGACCCCCACTATGTAGACCGAGCACATCGCTTCTCCCACGCAAGCCCAGTTTTATCTTTATGTGACGCAATGAAGGCGAGACCCTCGGGAAGCGATCCACGCCTCCTTCGATTCAACCATGAAGGCGAGATGGGGGAGGGATTTTTATCTAAGAGACCCGGTTTAAATGAATTGACGCAACCTTTAATAGGGATGCATGATGATCCGCCAATGCAGGTGGACAAATACGATCTGTACTTGGACATGGATTATGGGAAATTATCCTATAAAGGACTAGTCACCATATATATGAGCAATGAAGGTGTTACCAACATAAATGCCGTGGACCTAACCGTTTTGAGGGTCAAGGTGGATGGACGCGACTGCGAGCACTCATATGATGGCAAGGTAATAAGCATCAAGAGCCCCGTGCGGGAGCGCGTCGAGATAGAGTTCGAGGGAGGAGTGCCGGACCTATTGATGGGCATCTATAGGGCTCCATATGAGGGGGGCTACATGATAACAACTCAATTCGAGGCTACCGGGGCTAGGAGGATGTTTCCATGCATAGACCACCCAGCATATAAGGCCATTTTCAAGGTAACTATAAAGATAGACAAGGACTTGGATGCCATATTTAACACGCCTCCAGCCCGGGTAATTGAGGAGGGGGGGAAGAAAGTCATTGAGTTCCAGGAAACCCCCAAGATGTCAACGTACCTATTATATCTGGGAATAGGCAAGTTCGAGGAGGTGCGGGATAGGCTTGGCAATATAGACATGATTGTGGCGACGCCGCCCGGCAAGGCCAAGAGGGGGTTGTTTGCCTTGGACGTGGCCAAGAAAGTAGTAAGGTACTATGAGGATTACTTCGATATACCATATAGATTGCCCAAGCTCCACTTGATAGCGGTGCCGGAATTCGCCGCTGGGGCAATGGAGAATTGGGGCGCCATAACGTTCAGGGAAACCGCGCTCCTGGCTGATGAGAACAGCAGCGAGGGCGAGAGGAGGAGGGTGGCCGAGGTGGTGGCGCATGAGCTGGCCCATCAATGGTTCGGCGATTTGGTTACGATGAGGTGGTGGGATGATTTATGGTTGAACGAGAGCTTCGCCACGTTCATGAGCTATAAGGCAATAGATACGCTATTCCCCGAGTGGAGGCATTGGTATGATTTCCTCCTCAACGAGACCGGGGGAGCGATGATGAGGGACTCCCTCTCCACCACGCACCCCATACATGTTCCTGTGAATAAGGAGGAGGAAATAGAGCAGATATTCGATGAGATAAGTTACGGCAAGGGAGCCAGCGTTCTACGCATGATGGAGGCATTCCTGGGGGAGGGGGATTTCCGTAATGGACTCAGGAAGTACTTGAAAGCCCATGAATACTCCAACGCCGCGGCGGAGGACCTATGGAAGAGCCTGGAAGAGGCCTCGGGAAAGCCCGTCGTTAAAATAATGGAGGCATGGATCACCAAGGCCGGGTACCCAATCATCTCCGCAGCGCTGGAGGGCGATGAAATCAAGCTCAGGCAGTCCAGATTCAAGTTGATCGGGGATGAGGAGGACAGATGGCCGGTGCCGCTTACGTACTACTTGAATGGGAGCAAGCAAGCCCAATTAATGGAGGGAGATTTGACGGTGAGGGGGGCAATTTCATCGTTTAAGCTAAACATAAATCAGGCGGGCTTCTATAGGGCGCGGTATTGGGATTGGGATGCTGCATTGAGGGCGAGCGAGACCGCAATGGATAGGTGGGGAGTCGTCAGCGACATATACGCCAACCTCCTTCAAGGCAGCGTGAAGCTCAAGGATTATCTATCCTTCATTACGAAATTCCACGAGGAGGAGGATTACTTACCTGCATGGGAAGTCTCCTCTCAATTATCTACTTTGTTTGCCGTAAATGTATCCATACGCCCCAACAGCGCGGAGTTCCACAGGGCCCAGCTACGGTTATTGGAGGGGAGGAAAGACCCCAACAGCGCGCTTTTACGGGGGGTGGTGGCCAATAGATTGACCCAAGTAGATGATGAATACGCCAAGAGGTTGGCGAACGATATATCCAAGTTTGAATCGGTTGATCCAAACATGAGGAGAGCTATAGCCACCGCCTACGCCGTGGTGGGCGAGAGACCCTTCGAGACCCTCGCCTCCCTCTATTTCAAGCTGAAGAACGACGAGGATAAAGTTAAAGTTCTTCTATCCATGATGAGCATACGGGACCCCTCCGAGTATGGATTGGCGCTTGGATTATTGCTGTCGGGCGACGTGAAGCGGCAAGATGTAGGCACAGCATTCTCCGTCGGCTCATATAACCCATTCACTAGGAGAATAACGCTGTCTTGGTTGAAGGTCAACATAGATAAGCTGAGGAGACTATACCAAGCAACCGGGACGCTATCCAGGGTAATGGAGGCGTCAATACCCTTCCTGGGCCTAGGCCAGGAGGAGGAGTTAATGGCATTCCTGAACGGCTTGAACATGCCCGAGGCAAATGTAGGAATAAAGGTAGGGCTCGAGCTCCTCAGCGTGTATGGGAGGCTGAGGCAATGATTAAGGCAATAATAATCGCATCAATGATGGCGTTGGCGGCGGTCACCATAATGCACGCCTCCCAAGCAGTGATTGGGGCGGGCATGTCGCTGCCCATAAATATAAGCAATTACTGGGACAGCTATAAGCTCTGGTTCAACATTTCCTCCAACACCACGATAGAGGCATACGTAGTGAACCAAACGCAGTTCGAGGGGGACGAGTGGGGTAAGCCCTATATCGGTGTGGATCTGGCAGGAAGCAGGGAGGTGGGGCCTGGGAATTGGTACTTGATAATAGAGAATCCAGGCAACTCGCCCGCGGTGGTTCTCTACTCGTACGGCACGATACCGGTAAATCCCTTCCTATCATACATTAATCCCCCCGCGCCCCTTGGGTTGGCGGATTACGGCGTATTGAATGAATCGAGAGGCCTCGCTCCATATGAGGAATTGGCGAGCGGAGCGGTGGGGGAGGCCTCCATTTATTCCATCTACGTTAATGAAAGCAAGCCACCGGGAGCCGCGCCTCCCCACGCTGCCTCGCTTCAATTAAACGTGGTGCTGGCCGTGAATTCAACAAACGGCAAGGAACGCGATTACTGGCTACAGAACGTAATCTCCATCGATACGTCATCCATGACCTACTATGCCGTGGATAACATATGGAATCTGACCGGGAGCGGGGGGTTGAGCAATAGCACGGTGAGGGGGATGGGGGCCGTCGTATCATCATCCACCGAAGACTATTATGCCTTCGCCTACCTAAATCAAAGCTACTCCTTGCCGTTGCGAGTGCGGTTGATCACGTGGATACAGCGGGGTAATGGCTCGGTGATTATTCATTTCGCGTACGGCGTTGGAAATAACTTGACTACGTATGACAACGTCACCATAGCGGCCCCCAAGCTTTCATCCGCTGCGATAGAGGTGAACGGCTATAGATTGGTGGGGTCAGGTCCATCCTACTACGATGCGGAGTTGGTGATTGGTGGGGATGGAAATGCATCCGAGGCCGTGTTGGGCGATATAAATGCATCCCTGAGGCTGCTCTACATAGTAAATGGAACTTATGAGGAGCCCAAGTCAATATACGTGTTTGGCAGCGACACCGCCGAGACCAGCTATGGGGCAAGCATTCACTACGCTGATGGCGGAGTGGTTCTGGTCCCCGGCGCAGCTAAGCTGGGCGTGCCGTTCATCGTTGAACTAACCCTGTTAGGCCAAGATATTCCCAACGCCACCGTAGATGAGGGGGTGGATGAAGTCATCAACGCGTCCGCATTAGTGAGCGGGGGGTCGCCGCCGTACACTTATTACCTACTTCTTAATGGGTCAATCGCGGATAGATACACCACCTATTATGCCGAGCACTCATTCCAGTTGAGGCTGGGCAACTTAACCACCGGGAAATATAGTTACGAAATAATCGTTAGGGATTCTCGGGGCTCCATGGTTAAGACAAGCAACGGCGTAATAGACGTGGTTCCAGATCCATCATTTAGGCACTCAATCACGGCAAGCGAGGCCGACGTTGGCCAAACCATATACCTCAACCTAAGCGGAACCGCGGGGGAGCCGCCGTACACTTATTACATAATGAATAACGGCAGCCCGGCTGGGCAAGTCACTGCTGAAAACGAGACAGCATACCCCCTGGAGGCCGTGAAGCCCGGCATTAACGTGATCGAGGTGGCAATGCATGATCAAGGCGGCTACACCGCTAATTGGACAACATACCTAAAGGTTAACCCCGACCCCACGTTATTGGTATCAATAAATGCATCCAACATAGATTACGGAGAATCAATCTCGGCGAGCGTCAATGGATACAATGGAACCCCGCCATATTATGTGAGGGCTTTCCTGGATGGATCCCCCATAAACATATCACAACCCATATCGCCCGGAGCGGGCCAACATAACTTGACAATAATTCTGACGGACTCCGTGGGGTATTCCGTTGAGAGGATGGTCGAGTTAATCGTCAATCCCGATCCCACGGTGAATGCATCGATAATCCCCATCTCCAACTTCGTGCTGGATGACTATGCGGTCAAGGGAGCGGCGACTGTGATGGGCGGGATCCCGCCATATAAAATGGAGTGGTTGGTGAACGGCCGCGTGATTGGAACGGGGAGCGAGGTCATCGCAAATCTCACCGACATGGGCATCAACAATCTAACCCTGATAGTCGAGGATTCAACCGGATACAGGCTGACCCGCAGTTTTCTCATTGATTACGGATACGATACACCTCGCATAGCCGCTCTGGTGGGCATCGGCGTGTTGGTACTGGCAATATCCATGCTCCTGCGCAGGCGGGGGAGCATGGGTACTAAGCTTTAAAAGCCGATCATCAACAATGCATTGACATGAAGAATAGGAGCGATGAGGCGAGTTTCTTATTCGTGCTGCTCATAATAGTCACAATGACCTTCTCCATGAGGGCCAGCAACAACATGGCCATGACCACCGTGCCCCTACTGGCCAGCTATTTCCTTGGGTATAATAAAACGGAAATAGGCGCGCTATCCGCCTTGATGGGGCTGGGTACGTTCTTGACAAGCAGCTTGATTAATGCTAGGCTGAAGCCCAGGGAGCGCAGGAGGGCCTTCATGATATCATCGATGGGTTACGCCATCATATTGCCGTTATTCTACATGGCCACCCCACTATCTCTATGGGCATTATCCGCGGCAGCTGGGGTCGTCATGGGCAATATAATGCCCAACATAATAACGTCGGCGGGGCTGCTTCAGGACAGGAGGGCCAGGGAACGCTTGCTATCGATCTACACGCTCTCGCTCAGCGTTAGCTTGGTGGTGGGCCCCGCCATTGAGGCGGCCATACTGCAGCACTTCAGCGTGAGGTCATCGTTCCTCTTCTTCGCCCCCTTCGGCGTGTCGGTGGCGGCGCTGTCCCCCTTGATAAGGTTCCCGGAGGGCGAGGAGCGAAGGGGCGGGGCTGCAGCGGTTATCTCTAATCCAGGATTCAAGACGGCGACGTACAACATACTCGCGTATAATATTCCCTTCGCCACGCTGACGGCGTTCGGCGGCATATACGCAGTCTCCCAATTCAATGCAAGTTACTCCGAGGCAACCGGGCTCTTCTCCCTTTTCTTCATAACATCCCTATTGGCTAGGCTTTACCTATCCGTTAGGCCCATAGGAGAGGTTTGGACTCACATGGCTATTTCCATATCCATGACCGTGCTCGGCTTGCTGCTCATGACCGCGGCCAGAAGCTTAATCGAATTGGCAATCGCATTACTGGTGCTCGGCTTCCCCCATGGCTTGACGTACCCCTTGTCCTTGATATCAATAAGCAGGACATTCAAGCCGGAGGTCAGAAACGCGGCCAACAGTCAATTCTTCGCCATGATGAGCCTGGTGGGCATAGTTACCCCAATGCTGACGGGAGCGCTCGCCGATCTAATAGGGCTTAGGTACGTGTTCGGCTTATTAATAATATTCGTATCCACGCTGGTCCCGTTAATACGAAGGAACGCCAAGGCAGTGGACGAGGCCACTAAGCTGGTTATGTGATCGCAACCGACCTTTTGGCCGGGATAACGCCATGCTTCGCGCCTCCCTTTATTGGTGTAGTGGAGAAGCGTTTTGCCCCCGGCGTGGGTGCATTGCTCGGTTGCCGTGGCAATTAAAACATGAAGCAAAATTATTAAATCCATGGAGCGGACGGGCAGATGGCAAATGAACAAGGAGGAGTTGCTTCTGGTGTCCTCGTCCTCCATATCGGGAGTTGCTTGGGGGGCCAATACGATAGTGGTGCCCATATACTTGACCCAATTGGGCCTTCCTCCCTTCTACGTCGGCCTGCTTCTCTCGGCATCAATAGTGTTTTCCTCGTCGCTGGCATTCGCCTTTTCTATACTGGCCGACGCGCACGGAAGAAAGCGATACGCGTTGATAAGCAGGCTTGTGTCCGCGGTTTCCTTCTTGATCCTCTTCATGAAGATCCCCTATGCCTATATCTTCTCATCATCATGGGGAGGGGGAGGGTTGGTTAACGCCATGCTGGCGGAAAAGACCAGGAACGTGGAGGGGGACTTGAGTTTGATGAATTCCCTCTCCATAGTATCATCCCTAATCGGCGCATTGCTTCCGCTCGGCGTTCCGGTACGGTTCATCTTCCTAATCGACTCCGGAATAGCATTCACGTCGTTACTGCTCATATCCATGGTCAGCGAGAATTACAGGGGGTCCGGGCGCGCGTCGTTCAAGGTCGATATCACGATGGGCAAGTTCTCCACCGAGGCGGTTATCGGGCTGGGCGCTGGGATAGTGATTCCCCTCATGTCGTTATGGTTCGAGCTGAGGTTCAACGAATCCGCCCGCGGCATGAGCCCCGTCTTCGCATTATCCGATCTAACCCTGGCGTTAACGGTGCTGGCGGCGCCCAGATTAGCGGCCAGGGTGGGCACCGTGAAGGCAATAGTGCTGACTCACGTGAGCGCCATAGCTTTATTGATACTGTTGCCATTCTCGCCGACTTTCCCTGCGGCCAGCGCCGTATTCGTGGCGAGGAATGCATTGATGAACATGGGTAATCCATTGTTGAGCTCAATGATATTAAAGCTGATGCCCGAGAATAGAAGGGCGAGCGCCACCAGTTTCATAAATCTCCTCAGCTCGATACCTAGGGCGGCCGGTCCATCCATAGGGGGGTATTTGTTTGGGGAGGGGGACTTATATTCTCCATTCTTCATAACAGCGGGTCTCTATAGTTTGGCAACCGTCTTGTTCTACGCGTTCTTCAGGAACGCTAGGTTGGAGGCCGTGAAGGCGTGAGGGGCGTGTGCATCCCGATAATGTATTCGATATCTATAAATTTTTTAAGCAGTTAATTTTCCCCCCAGCATGGATAGAGATATATTGCTCATATTGGCATCAAGGGTTCTGAGAAGCATGGCTGCAGGGGCGCTGGGCATAGCCACCAGCCTCTATCTATACAACGTGATCCACCTATCCCTGACATTAATAGGGATATTCTTCGGAGTCGGCGCGTTCACAGCCCCCGCGCTATCGCTCTACTTCGGGAGGCTGGGCGATAAATACGGCAGGAAGAACATGCTAATGCTGGCCACGGCAATGCTTCCAACAGCCACCGCTATACTGCTGTTCACCAGTAACTATGGTTTGCTCCTCGTGGCCGCCGCGCTGGGGGGCTTCGGTACAGCCGGTGCGCTGGCCAGCGGCAGCGTAGGAGCTGTGGTGGCGCCCATGATGACCGCCATATTGGCCGATAAGACTAAGGACAGCGAGAGAACAATGACTTACTCGCTCCTAAACGTGGGCTCCGGTTTGGCTGGGGCGGCCGGCGTATTAATGGTTCACTTGGGGTATTCGGAATCATTCATTATATCGCTGATTCTGTCCTCCATATCGTTGATCACCATCGCGCCAATAAGGGATGATTATAGGCCCAGGGCGAGGAGGGGGGCGGAGGATAGGAGAAGCGGCGAGAGTGATAGGAAGGTTATGAAGATGTTCGCCGCGGTGGGCATGTTAAACGGCACTGGGCAGGGATTAGTTACGCCGTTCCTACCCATACTATTCGAACTACTCTTCCACGCCACCAGAGGCATGATCAGCAACATATTCTTTCTAGGCGGGGTGGGGGCAGCGATCATGTCGTTGACCACCCCCGCATTAACGCGCCGCATGGGGTTCGTGAATGCAATAATAGTGACGAGGACCATATCCACTGCCGCACTGGTTGCGTTGCCCTTCATCGGATATCTGTCCCTCGGCAATGACTTGATCATTGCCGTGATAACCTATTTGGCCTTCGTGATGTTCAGGGTCGCGGCGCTGCCGGCCCAGCAGTCATTGATGATGGGGTTAGTTAGCAGGGAGGCGCGTTCCACGACTGCCGGCGTGAACCAAGCGGCGAGGCTCTTTCCATCCGCGGTGGCCACCACGGCGTCCGGCGCTATGCTGGACTACCTGCCCATACCCATCCCCTTCACCCTGGCATTAGCGGTGAATGTGGCCAATATCTATCTATACAAGAAATTCTTTGGATCCATGGCGTTCGACGGAAGAAAGATAAGCGCCTCACTTGAGTGATCTGGCCTCCTCCCTGTTTTGA
>DAHE01000009.1:0-5425 GCA_002508315.1 Thermocladium sp. UBA166 | reverse complement strand
CCGCCCCAAAGGGCGAGGATTGTCATTGATTTATCAAGCCGAGCGTGGAGGAACCCAACCTCTCATTGAGCTGTAACCGGGGCTCAGCTGATAACCGACCATCCCTCCCTCGCCAACTCCTCCTTGATTTCCTCATAGCTGAATATGGGGCCATCAATGCAAACGTAATGCTTGCCTATATTGCAGTGACCGCAAAAGCCAACGCCGCACTCCATGTGTCGTTCCAGCGATAGGTATACATCGCCGGGATCCAAGCCCATTCCCAATAGGTCCTTCACTGCATGCATCATCATGACCTCCGGCCCTATTATCAATGCCGCCTCCCCTCTCCTTGGCTTAACCTTACTCAGCAGCGACGTGACGACCCCCACATTGCCTCTCCACCCCTCATCTCCCCTGTCCACGGTCACCAGTACATTTGCCTTGCGCGGCCACTCCTCCATCAATAGTTCCTTGTATATTATCTCGCTTGGATTCCTGGCTCCATACAGCAACGTGATGTCCTTGCGACCGGCGTGGCGATCCATGAAGAACCTTATGGGGGGTATTCCTATGCCGCCCGCCAGAATTATATAGCTATCGTACCTGCTTGGCCAAGAATTTCCATAGGGACCCCTGATCCCAAGGAAATCGCCTACGCCTAACCCATGTAGCTTGCCCGTCGTCCTGCCCACCCTCTTGAATGTGATCAGGTTTTCCCCCGCCAGCGATATGGGAGCCTCCCCATCCATTGTGGATACCATTATGAATTGCCCCGGCAGGGCCGAGGGAAGGGACCTATCGAATCCCAGGGTGACGGTGTCGATGGACTCCTCCCTCCTAGAAACTATCCTACTCCTCAGCGGTATCAGTGTCTCCAGCCTGGCTATTCCCTCATCAATCACCCCCGCTCACCTCGCGAAGCGAGCTATTACGGATCGAATATCGATGTCCACGGGGCAAGCCATGGTGCATCGCCCGCACCCAGTGCACAGGATGTAGCCATAGCGATCCCTATGGTACTCCAGCTTATGATAGAACCGCTGCTTGAGCCTCGCCTCCAGTGATCGGCGTGGGTTCCCGCCGGCCATCTTGGTGAAGCCAGCCCATAGGCAACTGTCCTCCTGCCTGCTCCAATCCCTGTAGTCCACGGAGTAGCAGAAGCAAGTGGGGCAGGCCAAGGTACATGCACCGCACTCTATGCATTTGCCCGCCAATTCGCCCCATATTTCATCGTCCCACTTGAGCCCGTAGTTCAAGGATACCTTGGCTTGCTCATTCAATACTCCACGAACCGCATCGCGCGCCTTCCCCAGCAGCTCGGCGCCGACGGGCTTCATGAAGTCGGTCGCGGGGAGATCATTATCATTCAATTCAACGAAGTAATCACTCCCCACATCGGTTAACTGCATCGAGAATCCCGACTCCAGCCTCGGTCCCTGCAAGCTACCGCAGAAGGCCTTGGGAGAGCAAGATCGAGTGCATGCTAAGTTAGCCAGCTTTATCGATTTCCTCTTCCTCATGTAGATGGCGTCCATGAACGGACCCTTCAACCTGACGTCGTCCAGCATCCCCACCCCCGCCGCCTCACAGGACCTAGTGAAGTATATGGTGGGGGGAGGAGGAGATGAGTTCAAGTCGAATATGTTTTCCTTTCCCATTAAGGGCTTTGCAAAGAACGCGGGAACAGCATCCACGAACTCCTCCCCCTTGCTCAAATAGCCGTAAACCAATGCGCCTCCCTCCATCTTTGGGGCAATCACCCGGAACCCAAGCCCCATTAAAAAGTCCACGTACTTGGGCAGATCCTCCTTCCTCAATAAATAATACCTCATCACATATTCGGCGCAGATCCTAAATAAAAGCATTACCTAAAAAATTGAAAAAAAGTTATTATATATCAATATTTATTAAGTAGTTTGAACAAAATAACTCATGGGAACCGCTAAGACCATTTGCCCCTACTGCGGCGTGGGCTGCGGCATTATAGTGCAGGACCTGGGGGGAGTGGTGAGGGTCACGCCGGATCCCGATCATCCCATAAACAAGGGAACGTTATGCGTGAAGGGATGGAAGGGGCTGGAGTTCGTCACTTCCCCCAATAGATTGACGAGGCCCCTTCTCCGCACCAAGTCGGGCTTCGCGACCATATCCTGGGGGGAGGCTATGAGGGTGGCGGCAAGGGAGCTGGGTAGAATCAAGAGGGATTATGGGGCTGATTCTGTTGCGTTCATAAGCTCAGCCAAGGCAACCAATGAAGAGAATTACTTGATGCAGAAAATGGCCAGGGCCTTCGGCACCAACAACGTGGATCACTGCGCCAGAAGTTGCCACTCCACCACCATAGAGGGATTGATGAGGACGCTGGGCGCAGGCGCCATGACCGCCAGCATAGATGATATAGATGAGGCGGATGCAGCATTCATAATAGGATCCAACACCACGGAGCAACACCCCATAATAGGGGCGCGCATAATAAGGAATAGGACTAGGGGGCTTAAGCTGGTCGTGGCGGATCCCCGAGGCATAAAGCTGGCCACCATTGCCGACGTATGGCTCAGGCACAGGCCCGGGACCGACGTGGCGCTGCTAAACTCGCTGGCCCACGTCGTGATAGAGGAGGGACTCTTCGATAAATCCATGATCGACAAGGTGAGGGGATTCGAGGGGTACGCCAAGGTGGTTGAGAAGTACAGCCCGGAGAAGGTGGCGGACATAACGGGGGTCGCGCCTGAGTTGGTGCGGAGGGCAGCCGAGATAATGGCTGGGGGCAAACTCATGATGTTCTATGCCATGGGGATAACCCAGCACGAGCATGGAACGGAGAACGTAATGGCGGTGGCCGATCTAGCGCTCATACTGGGCGCCGTGGGGAGGAGGGGAACCGGGGTTGCGCCTTTGAGGGGGCATAGCAACGTGCAGGGCTCCAGCGATATGGCTGCGCTGCCTGATTTCCTGCCGGGCTATGTGAGAGTGTGGGATCCAGGCAGGGCTAAGTTCGAGAGGGCCTGGGGGTTCGGGATAAGCGATAAACCTGGACTTTACTTAACCGAGATGTTCAAGGCGGGCGTGAGCGGCAAGGTTAAGGCGTTCTACATAATGGGAGAGAACCCAGCCATAACGGAGGCCTGCGCCGCGGACGTTCCCAAGGCCTTGGAGGAGGCGGAGTTCGTTATAGTGCAGGACCTATTCATGACGGAGACGGCCAAGCACGCCACGCTAATACTGCCCGCCGCCTCATTCATGGAGAAGGAAGGAACAATAACTAACACGGAGAGGAGGATCCAGTTGATCAGGAAGGCCAGGGAGCCGCCGGGGGAGGCCAAGCCGGATTGGGAGATAATAGTCATGCTGGCCAACGCCTTGGGGTTGAGGGGGTTTGACTACGGTTCTCCCCGCGACGTCATGTCGGAGATAAGCGGTTTAGTTCCTCAGTACGCGGGGGTGACCTACGAGGCGCTGGAGAACTATGGGCTTCAATGGCCAGTGCCATCGCGCGGCCACCCCGGAACTAGGAGGCTGTACGAGAGTGGATTTCCCCGGGGGAAGGCGGATCTCGTCCCGGTGGAGTGGACGGCGCCGAGTGAGTGGGTGGATAATGACTACCCATTCATACTCACCACTGGGAGGAGCTACTATCACTGGCACTCCGGGGTCTTAACCAGGGAATCCAACATACTATCACGGGAATACCCGGAGCCCCTGATAGAGGTGAACTCAGATGATGCTGCTAGGCTGGGAATCAGGAGCGGGGAGCCCATTAGGATAGAGGCAAGGCAGGGAGCCATAACTGCTAAGGCAGTTATCACGGACAAAGTACCGCGGGGCGTGGTCTTCTCCACGTTCCACTTCGTCGAGGCGATAGTGAATAATTTGGTTGGGGTGGAGCACGTGGATAAGTACGCCAAGATGCCTGAATACAAGGTAGTGCCGGTCAGGGTAAGCAAGGCATGACCGCCGCGAGCAAGGCAACCGAGCCCTAGGACCACTGCTTGCCCGAGCTTATTGTCACTCCATCTCGTTCCCATTAGATCCTCGCAGTACAGGACCCGCCCGCTCCATTTAACGCTATTAATTTAACGATTCACGTTGCAATGCCTACATCATCGGTGATTATTTGACCTACCGCGCCGCGAGGGAAGTGGTTGAGGAGCACAGTAAAGACAATTATTGGACCAAATTAATAGATATTATTAGACCTACTAATACCAGATAAGTTCCCTTGGGCGAGCCTAATACCTAATGAAGCATTATATTTAATAAAATCCAGAAAGTAAAGGCGAAATGTGTGATTTATTATTGCTACGCCTAAGGTTGCTGAGGACTACGTAACGATATTTGCGAAGAATAGTGATGGGGATCCCAATGAAGCCCAGGTTCTTGAGTACATACCCAGGCTTAAGCATGAGGAGGATGAGGTACAGCTTACGTACATTGAGTATCCCCAAGTCTTATTTCAAGACCTTGGCGGATATGAGGAGTTGAGGTGGGTGTTAATGAGTTCGGGCTTGCTATTGGGAATACCGAGACCTTCACCAAGGTTAAACTCTCAATGATGGGTTTACTTGGTATGGACATCATTAGGCAACGATGTCCTCAGTCCTCCCCATTAACTCGAATCCGCATCTAATTGAGCCTGCGGGACAGGCAAGATGGCACACAGTTGATGAGATAGGAGTCTGCTCTAGGGCGTGGGCTTCGCAATAATTATTAATCAAATGGAATAAAAACTCCGGCTCAAGCTCGGTAAGTCACCGTAGTTTAACCATTCCTCTGGAGTCAAGTAAACCATTGGCACAACACAAAAGTCCTCTAAACTCTCCACTCTTAATCAATAATTAGCTTAGTGAAACATCAATTCCTAGACCTAACTTGCCTACTCCTATACACATAGTTGATTATCCTAACTCTAGCCTTGTTATTTATCTTGGCTAGGTGTATATTGATTATTAACTTTTGCGTTATAAGGGTCTAAATTTATGTTTACAAAAATGATGAGCTCTGATTCAAACAATAATGGTTTTAGGATGCGGGAAGGGTTGCATTTCTGGTAGCCGGGCCCGGATTCGNNTCCAGAGCCCACATTTATGGTGATTTATTCGCGTTGTTTTATGGGAATGAATTCCCCCTCATTGGTGTTTATTTTAATCAAGGTGCTTGTGTTGATTGGTTGTTTAATGTTTCATTTTAGGGATTAGGAATGAGGATTGTGACTTTAACCTCACGGTTAATTAGGTGATTCTCGTCAACGAACNNNNTACTCTAATGAAGTAGTAAACCACTCTTCCCTGCTTTCTCCCCGCCCCCACCTTAGCCTTGAATTCAAAGGTTTTTTCACCTATACTCAATTCCACCTTGGCAGCCCTCCCAGTAATATCAACATTACTTGGTAGTATTCGTGTTGAAATGGTTATCCTGAGGCGGTGACCTCCTCCCCACCGTGAAT
>DAHE01000024.1:12827-13717 GCA_002508315.1 Thermocladium sp. UBA166 | reverse complement strand
CAGTCAGCAAGGCAACGGTGGAAGAATCTACAAAAGAATTGAAATATTGCCGATCACCGCGTATATCGGTGCATGCCGCCTAACGAAGAATCTACAAAAGAATTGAAATGTCAGGCTTGTCTCTACTGACTCAATCACTGCCATACTGAAGAATCTACAAAAGAATTGAAAGTTCCTCCCTAATTAATGTATTGCTCCCTTCAGTCTAAGCAGGTCGGCTAGCATGACCTCCGCGGTCCTGGCGGAGGGACCGGCCGGCCCTTTAAGGCTTATGGTGTCCCCTCCAATCCGTATCTCTATTGCATTGTAATTGCCGCTGATCGATGCTAGGGGGGAGCTGGCATCCACTTCCGTTAATGTGACTGTCATTCCCCCTGAATCCATGTCCGCAACCGCCACCTGCTTAACCCTCTTGCCTGCCTTAATTGCCTGCCTAATGTGCTCATCATCTATATCGAACCTGGATAGCTTGACGTCCCTCAGGGTAGCGCTCAGCCCCAGTTGATTCGCCAGGATGACTAGCTTAGCCCCAGCGTCCCACCCATCCAGGTCTATCCCTGGATCCGGCTCGGCCAGCTTCTCCCTAATCGCTAACTCCACCGCGTCCGTTCGTGATAGGCCTTCCTCTATCTTGGTCAACACGAAGTTAGTGGTGGCGTTAAGGGCTGCCTTTATGGAGTTTACCTCCCTGCCCCACAGCCCCCTCACCAAGTCTATTGCCGGGGTTCCCGCCATCACCGTAGCCCTATACTCTATGCTGGCGCCCCCCTTGCCCGCGGCCGCCATTAACCCAGCGAAATCCAGCGCCAGCCCGGTCTTGTCGGACGTCACCACGCTCACGCCGCTGGAGAGCAGCTTGCGATACATCGAGAGATTGGGTTCTCCAGTAT
>DAHE01000024.1:4595-12783 GCA_002508315.1 Thermocladium sp. UBA166 | reverse complement strand
CGCTCTCTCCATATATCCCCTCTTCTATGTATCTATTCAAATCGCTGGCCCTCATGCAGTCCCGCCTCAACACGCCTCCCTTGGAGGCCATTATCGCCACCACACAGGCATTGATTTCCCTCTTGAGGAGGAGCTTGGCGAAGTCCCTCCCAACATTTCCAAAGCCTATGAGCGATATCCTCACGCTATTCCCAATCCATGGGAGAATTTAATAATTAATGCCCAGCGCCTCAGCTCTGAAATCAGCTGGAAACCCGGCCTCCCAAGGCGGCGTAAGTTTTTTTGTCTCCTTAATAATTGAAAGAGTTTTACAGCTCAAGGGGAATTACGGGAAACGGAGGGAGTTTCAACTGGAATTCACTATCAGTTCCACTTATTGTTCCACATAAACTGAAAACCCGTGGAGAGAGCAGTTCTAATTAAGGAGCGGCTAGCTGGCGATTTATGGAAATAAAACCAAGCATGAGCACTATGGCGCTGTTGGCGGCCGCATTAATGGTGATGCTGTTAGCGACAGCGGCCTCGCTGCACGCGTCGACTACAAACACAACCACGGCGACCAATACGACCACCGCTCCCCCTTCACCCACTAACACAACAACCCCTCCTCCGGTGAATTCATCTAGCACTGTCAACGCCGCCTCCCAGGCCCAGAACTCGACGTGCGTGGCGGCATTGGTTCACGTGGAGCTCAGCCAGATATTCTATGATAGGGTATATCCCCTCGCCAATGCGACCCACAATAACGAAACATTAATGCTGCTTAGCCAAGCCGAGAACTTGACTGAAACCGCCAAGGGATTGATGAACGAGTCCCAATGCTTTACCGCGTTGAAGGACGCAATAGAGGCCATTCACTTAGAGCAGAAGGCATTTGTCCAGATCGTTCACGGAAGGCACCTCAACAGGGCCGCGGGCCTCCTGGCCCAAGCAGAAGCCGAGCGGCGGGAAGCCTCTGTGCTGCTCAGAGAGGCTACTGCGTTTAATGCCACTGAGGCTGTTGGCAACTTAACGCGCATAATGGGAGAGCTAAGCAATATAACCTCGCACCTGAGCGCCGGCAACTCGTCCTTATTGAATGCCAGCAGCATAAGGGCGGAGCTAGTGGCTATACGCGCTCAGCTGAACTCCATAAGGGCATCTATTATAGAGGCCAAGAAGCTCCAGGCAGCCGCCGCCAGGGCCGTGCTTAGATCGTCTATGTACATAAACTCAACCTCCATATTCTACAATGTGACCGGCAATGCATTTGGGGCTTACAAGAGAATAGAGCATATATACAACGCATTATATAGGTCGTATATGGTGCTGCTGAGTCATGGATACAACGATACCCAGCTATACCAATTAATACAGCAATTACAGCAGTTGCTGGGCAGTGGGCCCCAGGGAATCCGCAGTGGCTTAAGCAAGGTAACGCACTCGATCCATTCGCATGGACCTCATGGCCCAGGCAACGGGAGGAGACATAAGCATTAAATCGATTCATTAATTATTTTGAGAAATAGCTTTTTTCCTCCCCAAAGGTTATTGCCTAAGCGGTATGAAGTTAGCACCGTCTCAACAAGTTTATAAAACGCCACGTTGGCCGTGGGTTCGATGATATTTAACAGGGAGCTTTCGCTGGTATACGATGCATCTGGGCGTAGTTTAGCTGAGTTCTTAATTCAGATAAACGATGATAAGCCGGGTATTTTAGCGGCGATCAGTAATGCTTATGCAGATCACGGCGTGAATATAATAAACATCTCATATAATAGAAACCAAAAGATGATACACATAATAGCGGATATGAGCGGGAGCGACATGGGCATGGGGGAATTGGAGGAGCTCCTCAAGAAGTTCTCATTTGTATCGGGAGTGGTGGAGAAGCCTCTTGAAAGTAATGCCCACTTAATTCCAAGCTTGTCGCTGCCCACGTTTTGGGGTAGGCGCGTGGTTGTGATAGACATGGATATGCTCGTCTCGATCGGCGCCCCCATCTCCACGATACTTCACGAGATGGGTAAGTTGGATAGATCGCGGCTTTCCGATATATCTCCCCAAATGCTGAGGCTGGTTCAATTGAGGGGGTTAGCCAGGATAGATTTAGTAGTGGTGGGCTCCACAGTCAGGGCCAAGCTGTGCAATGAGGATGGGTTGGACCTAGCCATGAATTACTTGCAGGGATTGCTGGGGGAAATACCTTACCGCATCGATAAAACCAAGGAAAGCGAGGCATGCGTTGAATTGGAGATAAGCAAGTTATGAAGCGGTTGAGGCGTTACCGCTGGTCAGTTCTTCATGCTTATCCGCTTGCTCCATTTTATCCAAGTAATCCGGTAACCCAGCCTCTTGAAATAACTCGCAGACCCTGCACACCTCCCTTGATGAGGGGTAGCCGCAGTACCTGCATTTATGAATGGTTGGGTCAACGCTTTCCCTAACCAGCCTGGAGAGGTTGTCCCCGAATGATACGAGGGAGTACTTTATATTCGGGTTATCGCGCTCCATCTTAGCCAATGTGAACTTCAACTTATAGCGGGGATTAGTGTACACGTAGGGGCACTCCAACTCCATTAATGGTATTCCATGATAATAGGCATAGATCGCTATCTCCTCCTCCCGAAGCAATCTAAGGGGCTTTATCCTGGGAATGAATTTATCCTCATCAATCTCGTTCCCAGGCGTGGCCCCGAACCACGCGAACCTCTTCAAGTCGTTCCCAGTTACGTTAAGCATAACGGTCTGCGCCTCATCATCTATGTTATGGCCGGTCGCTATTTTTGTCAATCCATGCCGTTTCCCGATTATATTCATTGCCCTGCGACGGAGCACTCCGCATATGGTGCACATGTGGGTGTTCTTGCCCTTACTCCATAATCCCTGAGATATATCGGCCGCGGTATATCCGTATATATCCTTAAATGCAAATGTCTTATATTCTATTCCATGCTCATCCGCCATCTTCCTAATCACATCTACTCGGCTCATCCTGTAAAAGCAACTGAATGGTTGGCCCTCATTCACGCTAAACGCCAACAAGTAAGTATCTCTCGGTATTTTCCCCTGCTTCCTGAATAGCCCAAGCATGTGCATTAAAACGAGGCTATCCTTGCCCCCGCTAACAGCTATGCCGATCCTATCGCCGTTTGTTATCAATTGATAACGCTTAATTGTTTTAAGCACGGTACTCTCCATTTCCTTGAACAAGCAGTTGAGGCAGAGGGATTCACCGCTGGACTCGCGGCGAAACGCCGCCTCACGCCTGCCGCACCTACTGCAAACCACCATCCGAGAAGCAATGCAGGCAGTCCAATTAAATTTTGATCTAGCTGCTCAAAGTGGAGACCCATGCATCGCAACTAGCTTCACAGTGAAGCCCTTCCTTGGCGTTCCCATCAATAAAGCTTAAACATCAGGAATGGAAGGAATTCCAAGGCAGGAGGGAATTACGGGAGGAAATTATATGTATTCATCCCCTATGTCATCGTAGTTATAGGTAGGCCCGTAATCCAGCAATAGTTTAGCCATTGTATTCAGGCCCTCGCTTCCAAACATTCTTCCTATTATATAGATGTGCTGCCGTATTAGATCGTATTTCATTTCATCGGTTATGGTCAATTTATATACATACTGCTTCGCGTTATTCATCGCCTTCTGACGCTTGGCCACCAATCCCCTAGTATATAACCTGCTCAGCACGGTTAGTATGGTAGTGTAGGCCGTCTTCCTCCCAGCCTTGTTTAATTCATTCCATATCTCGTTTGCAGTGGCCTCCTTCAGCCTGCCCAGTATTCCTATTATATCGGCCTCCAAGGGGCCTATTGTCAAGAGCCTTCTTTTCTCTGTACTTACCATTAGAATTGGTTTTCTCCAGTTGTAGTTTAAATGCTTTTCTCTCGTTAATAGACGATATCACGATATTCTAATATCCATTCGAATTTTATATACATATGGAGCGTATTCCCTGACTATTCTTCTACTGATTATATTGCAGTTAACATTGGCCTCTATACATTTGTTCAAAACTATAGATTCCCCCTCACTCCATGGATCCTCCTCGCGGCCTGTATGATAGAAATGGATCACGCCGCCCTTCGCAATGCAGCATAATGCATCGACTAAGTAATCCCCTGCGCCTAACGGAAGCGTCATTATTACTCTATTGAATCCCCGCCCAGCGACGTTGCAGAAATGGCGCGCGTCATCCTCGATTGGGATCACCTTTCCTCGAACCTTATTCAGCCTCACATTGCGTTCCAGGTAAGTGACTGCGTCTGGATTCAATTCAACGGCGTGTATTGAAGACACGTCGGGCTGTCGTTTCAGTATTGCAAACGCGTAAGGACCTGCACCGGCGAAAAGGTATGCTATGGATTCATTTCGTCCAACCATCAACGATAAATCCAGCCTATCGCTCTGATCCCTGGGGGAAAAGAACGCCTTGGTTGGGTCTATTAAAAGCCTATAGCCTAATTCCCTGTGCACTACCTCCGTGGGCCCCGGTATCAACACCTCGGTCTCGTATAGCCTAAAAGCTCCCCGCCGAGCGCCGATCCGCCTAACCACCGACTTCACGTTCTTATTGATCCGCATCAATGCCTTCGCTATTTCATACTTGTACCTCTCCAGCTCGCTTGGTATTTCGACAACAGCCACAGCCCCTTCCCTGGATCCTATTACGTCGAAGCTATTTGGAACGAGTCCACGGAGCTCCATTGGAACATCCACCACATCCCTAAGCCTCATTCACTTGAGGCTACCGGCAAAGGTTTTATAAACGGTACCCAAGTACTTAACGCTCCGGACTGCAGTGCACCGCCATCGGCATTAGTTGGCACTGCTTTTCTTTAACCCATCGGGGGTTGAGGGGGACTTCCGCCCCGGTCCGTAAGGGCGGGAGTAGTTCACGGAGTTATTATTCACTTGAATGTATTTATCGTTCAAACACTTACATATTGGCATTTACTACGCTCCTCCCTCAGGGTAGAAGTCAAGGAGGGAGAGGAGGGGAGGGGGACCTAACCTTAGAGGCACAGTAGTGTCTAAATTGTTTTTCCTGATATTTACTGGGTGTTAGCCCTATCTCCCCCGCAATGCCAGGCATTAAGGGAAACAGCTTGCTCCTGCCCATCCCTATCACTTCATATTGCTTCCAATCGAGCACGGGGGACTTACCCTCATCAGTTTAGTGATGGGTGGGTCGCGTTCCCATCGAGCCCAATGATATTAGGCTCACGCCTCCAGCGCTTCCCTAGTCTCACCTCCAGCCGAGCGCCAATGCTCGGATCGCTTCTGCGCGATCAACCCTCACCCAACCAATGCGGTCCTTACACGCTAAGCAAAACCAAGCCAATAACAGAATGCGAAGGGATCCCCCTAATTGTGAAAGATTCAGCCCATTGGGGCGGGAGAGGTAATGGGAAGCAGGGGGTTCGTGTTATCTCTTGGCCACTAATTCCTGATCGAATCAATCATTATCGGGGTAGGAATGGCAATGGATGGGAGCTCTAATTGCTTTTGGCATTGTAGGAAGGGTTAAGTGTTTTCCCCGCTGTTCATTGAGCATATTTGAAAGCCGATGCCTTGATCGCGGGCTTACTAGAGGAATCTCGGTATCTCCCGCCTCTCCGCTTGCTGCTGTTGTTGGGCTCCTTGGGCGTTCCCCTTCTGCTCGAAGTAAAGACGCAGCAGCTCAGGCACAGCGTTGTCAACATCCATCTTCTTCAGCAGCTCCATGTACTCCCCGGTGTGGTCCACGTCGACCTTTATGAATGAGACCGCTATCTGCCTCAGCTTCTCCTCCAGCTCCTTTAGCATATCGGTCGTCATGACTGACGTTATTAATGGGTTGCTTAGCCATGATTCGAAATCCTTGACTGTTCTCTCTATGTAGAAGAGCATCGCCTGGGCGGAGAGCAGCAGAGCGAATCTATCCTGGGACGCCGCGTACTCGCCGTACTTACCTAGGTCATCCAATAGCTTCTTCTGCCCGTAAACCCATCCCTCCAGCCTGTTCATCAATCCCCTTATATGGTTCTTTATTTGTCCCTCCACTGTTTCCTCGTTCTCCATGGCTTGATACGTAGCTCCTCTTTATTAAACCTTTTGTCTTTATATTAACTCCAAGAACCCAGCCAAGCGAGGGCTCAACAACAGTAATGAACTCCATGCCTTAATCATAAAGCCCTCCCAGCGAAGCGGGGACTTAATGAATCGCCTCCACATTAAGCGAGGGAGGTAAATCACCTTTCCATGCAACCCACGCATCTCATAGCTGTCGGGAATCTGCTTATTGAGAATAAATGGCGTTCTCTTGGCCATTGATTGGAATGGTAATTGGAACAGATGGGAACGCAACATTAAAAATCCCCGCTTATTTTTACGTTGATCCAATGCCCAGAGAGCTTGAGCGTGGCTATAGAATTCTGTTCAATGGGAAAGGCAAGTACTTCAGACCAATGGGCATTGCCATCGTGGTCATCCTTCCCCTGTTGATGTCGATATACGTTGGTTTGTCCATCTATCAATCATTGGTGATAAGCTTCATCTATCTATTGGCCGTTATGGGCTTGCCCTACCTCATAAAGCTGCTCGTCCACGGCGTTGGCTCCTATAAGATGTACTTCACAATAACCTTGGTTATGTACATGGAGTCCGCCGTCATAGATCTATTGCTGACGGTGATTAGGCGAGTGCCCATGGTTATGATAGGGGTGATGATAATGCTGCCCCTCACCTCCACCACCGTGACCCTTCTCCGCAATCCCGGCAACCATCAATCCATAACCAGCTATTTATGGGATTTATCGAAGTTATTCTTAGTGCTGCTCATATTTCAATTGACTGCATATACATTTATACTGGACAAGATAATAGTTGGATTGAGGGCCTTCGCGATAGTGGGAATAGATATATCCATGTTCCTCCTATCCATATTAATAGAGCTGCTAGTCTTGGGCCGTCATAAATCCCTAGGCACATTCAATTACTTGGGCATGTTTGGAACCTATATTTACTCCATAACCGCCCAGGATGGTTCCTTCTTCGAGGAGGCGTTGGCCGCGCGGGCGGTGAAGACTAAGGTCAAGACGCACATAGTGAGATTGGCAGGCTACGATCATGCCTTCCTAATCATCCCATACTTCCACGGCGGTCCTATAAGGAACGTGGGCGGCGGCGATATAATCCCCAAGATAATGGATCTAGGCAGGGAGCTGGGCTCTTCATTGGTATACGTGCATGGAGTCGGCAGCCATGAGTTGGATCCCGTAACGCAGGCCGATGTGGGCAGAATACTGGAATCCATGAGGAGGGCCTTAACGAGCATCCCCAACCCTACCCCCACTCCGATAGAGTCAATGCCCTTAATCACAGTAGTTAAGGGGGACATAAAGCTGACAGCTGTCCCGCTTGGGGAGAAGGTCTTGGCCATAGTATCCCGCATAAACAAGTCGACCGACGATATACCGCTTAGGGTATATGACGAGCTACGGCGATTAATAGGCCCCAGCCTGGATAAGTATATACTAGTGGATGCACAGAACGGCTTTGGAAGCGATAATTCGTGGGATGATAATGATATCAAGTCATTGGCCGAGGCGATAATGGAGCTGGAGAAAGTGCCAAGGATCAAGTCATCCCTTCTATTGGGCATTGATCACCTCGATGCAAGCGAGGTAAACGCAGATCAAGCTGAGATAGGCAGCGCGGGAATATACGTTATTATAGTGGAGTTCGGCGGGAGGAAATTGCTATTGATAGACATAGATGGAAACAATATAACTCCCGAGCTCAACAAGAGATTAGTTGAGGGGCTTAGGGATGGTTTTGACGACGTGGTGATAATAACAACTGATAATCACCAATTCACCGGGTCATTCGGTAAGCTTGGGTATACCGTGGTTGGGGAGTCAATAGATCCAGATAAGATGGTAATCGCCGTGAAGAGGAAAATCAAAGGCATGAAGCTCTCGCAAGTTGCTCCGGTACATGCGGAGGCTGAAGCCGAGATCAACGTGATTGGAGAGGATGGATTTAAGGGAATGGTGGAGGCCGCTGCGAAGACCGTGAATGAAGTTCCTCAGTTCGTTTTTCTATACTTGGGCCTCCCATTAATACTCGCGTTGGCCATATCCCTCTTCATATAAGCCCCCTAACAATTGCGTTCCTGTTAATGGATGATTCAACGGCAATCCTCGCCCTT
>DAHE01000024.1:0-4455 GCA_002508315.1 Thermocladium sp. UBA166 | reverse complement strand
CTCAAAACAGGGAGGAGGTCAGATCCTTTAATTTCCTCTCCACCGAGACCCTGGGCCAGGGATCTGGGGAAGGAAATTTTTAGCCTGGAAATTAGGAGAGTGAGTGGGTGCATTGGTTTGAGGCTTGTGGGTTTAAGCCAAGTCCTTCCTCGAGGCGGGTTGGGCTCTTCGTGATTAATGCATTGGAAGCAGTGATGGGTTTCTCGCGATCATGATTGAGCGGTGGAGGGAGAGGGGGAACCGCGGGTTTAAGGAAGGAAGGAGGGGGAGGGGATTAGTCCGTGGGAGTTATGCAAGCCGGCCTGCGGGGAAGCGTTTATGAGCCGGCAAATTCCTTTCCCGGGAAGTGGGGAAGGAGGGAGAAGTGGGAAGGGGTTGGTTCACGCATGTGCCAGCGATAAATTCTTAAACTTGGACTTATTGGCTTTGAAGATGGTCTCGAGTCAGCCGAGGAAGCAGAGGAAGAGGCTTGCCAGCGCCTCGTGGAGCGAGAGGCGTGAGCTTCTAACAGCGCCTCTTTCAAAGGAGCTTCAGAGGCAGTATGGAATCAAGAGATTGGTGATCAGGAAGGGCGACACTGTTCTCGTGATGCGGGGAGATTATAAAGGAATAAGGGGGAAGGTGTTGACTGTTTCCTATGCTAAGGAGAGGATAACCGTTGAGAATGCCTCGTCCAAGAGGGCTAATGGGGAGGTCATTTACCACCCCATCCATGCATCTAAGGTAATGTTAGTGGAGCTCGACACAAGCGATAAGCGTAGGATGAGTGCCATAGAGAAACGGAGGAAATCGATGCCCGGCGGGGGAGAGGAAGTAGTTGTTCAGCAAGGTGGTTCGTCGTGACGCATTTAAGGAGAGCATTGGCGCCGGGTTGGTGGTCCCTCGAGAAGGGCTACTCCTGGACCGTTAGGCCAAGGCCTGGACCACATACTGCTAGGGAGAGCCTGCCCCTCGGCTTGGTGCTGAGGAATTTATTGGGTTACGTTTCGACGCTTGAGGAGGCCAGGAAAGTATTGGGGGCGGGCCAGGTGAAGGTGGATGGCAGGGTAAGGAGGGATTACAAGTACCCAGTGGGGGCCATGGATATACTGGAGCTAGTTCCAACGGGGGAGCGGTTCAGGATGCTTCCCGACCCCGTGAGGTTCCTAAAGCCAGCCCCGCTGGGGCAGGATGATGCTGTCTTAAAGGTGAGGAGGATAGAGGACAAGACCGTGGTGAAGGGAGGCTTGGTTCAATTGAACCTAAGCGATGGGTATAATGTATTGGTTAATGATGGGAAGGAGTACGAGACCTTGGGTTCACTCTTCACCTCGTTGACTGATGGCAAGATAGTTGATTATGTTCCCATGAAGCCGGGCGGCTATGCGATTATAGTGAGCGGCAGCAATGCTGGACGGCATGGAGTCCTGAAGTCCATAATAACCACAATGCGTCGCCGGGAGGCCATAGCCTCGATAGAGAGCGATGGAACGGAATACAGGACTGTTTTGGATCATGTACTGATGATAGGAAGAGACGCTCCGTTAGTGAAGGTGAATTAACATGCCTGCAATAGATGTGGCGTCCCTGGACTTGAAGGCGCTGACCCCTGAATCCATTGACTGGCACAAGTTCGTCCTGCCCGCGGATAATCCGATGAGGGTTATTCGGATAGATAAGGTGGTCGTCAATATGGGGGTTGGACAGAGCGGCGAGAGGCTGGAGAAGGCCGCTAATGTGCTCAAGGAATTGACGGGTCAGAATCCATCGTATAGGAAGGCGAAGAGGTCCATAAAGGACTTTGGGATACGGAAGGGGGAGTATATAGGGGTGGCGGTGACTCTCCGCAGGGAGAGGGCCGTCTGGTTCCTATTGAGGTCTCTCGCAGTCGTTGACTTCACCCTAAGGAGGAATAGCTTCGATGATTTCGGGAACGTCAGCTTCGGCATAGCCGAGCACATACTTATGCCCGGCGCCAGGTACGACCCGGCAGTGGGGATTTGGGGGTTCACGGTCACCACAGTGCTGGCTAGGCCAGGCATGAGGATTCAACATAGGCGTAGGATGAGGCGGGAAGTTGGGAGGAGGCAGAGGGTTAACAGGGAGGAGGCTATGAAGTTCTTCTCCGACGTAATAGGCGTTCGGATAATTTGAGTTTCTTGATCTTCAAAAAATTTTTAAATAATAGGTTCAAGAATGGCGAGTGTTCAGGATAGTTTCGGTGAGGGACTACATCCGAGTGCCTCCATCCAAGTTCGGGGAGCCCATAGACAAGATAGCCGTGGAGCAATTGCGCGACATGTATGAGGGACGGATAGAGCGGGATTTAGGGATCTTCGTCTCGGTATTCGACGTGAGGGTTGATAAGAGGGGAATTGTTATGTTTGGAGATGGGGGTGCGTATCACAGGGTTGAGTTCAAGGCGTTGGCTTTCGTCCCCTTAATTAACGAAGTGGTGGAGGGAGAGGTGACTGACACGCATGATTTCGGAGCATTCATAAGGGTAGGGCCCACCACGGCGTTCATGCATAAAACTCAGATAGCGGATGAGAACGTTATTCACTACGATAAGCAAAGCAAGGTGTTCATAATAGGAGAGAAGACTCACGACAAGACGCCGAGGAGGTTGGGGAAGGGAGATATTGTGAGGGCCAAGATAGTTGGGGTAAGTTACTTCTCTGCGCAGGAGGGCAATAGGGTGAATATATCGCTCACAGCCAGGCAGCCGTTCCTAGGCAAGCTGGAGTGGATAGAGGAGGAGCTTCAGAGGAAGAAGACGAAGCCCCAGCAACGGTGATGTGAATGTCAAGGCGCAGGCTCACGGGGAAACGGCACTTGTCGGGATATAAGGCATGCAGGGGTTGTAAAATGATAATTCCAGACGATGCGGAGTCATGCCCCAACTGCGGCTCCACGGATTTCAGCAATGAATGGAATGGCCTCATCATAGTGGAGGACGTCGAGAAATCATGCATGGCTAAGTTCCTCGGCCTTACGAAGCCTGGCATATACGCCATAAACGTATCGTGATGCTGCAAAGCAAGGGCGAGCCGCCATCCTAAGGTCTGGAGGGGCCATCCCCAGTGGCGTTGGATTAACTCCATGGGTCTCTCATCACTTTTCAATTAAGTTGGTGGAGAGGACCCGTTATTGTTAAATAGGGGGATTCAATCGTAACAGGTCATGCCCGTCACATACACTTGCGGTGCGTGCGGGTTCGTGCTTTACAGGGGCACTAGGCCTAAGTCATACGAAGACGTGTGCAAGCAATGGGGGTACGTGTGCCCCGTCTGCATGAGTGCCTTGGAGGTGCCGGGCAAGTCTTTTAAGTGGAGGTTCAAACCTTAGCGCTGGAAATGCTTATTTACGTTGATGCGGGGCCGAGGCCGTGCGCGACGTAGCAATAGTTGGGGTCGGGCAATCCAGGTTTGGAAGGAGAAACGATGCAAATCTACAGGAGCTGGCTTGGGAGGCTGTGCGCGAGGCGTTGAGCGATGCAAAGCTATCGCAAAGGGATATTCAGTACTCCGTGGTCAGCAACATGGGTCTCTGGTCGGCCGAGGAATTGCCTGCAGTGGTCGTCAATGAGTATTGCGGCTTGACTCCGGTGGGGAGTCATAGGGTGGAGGCTGCCTGTGCATCCGGCAGCGCGGGCGTGGTCTCTGCCTACAACATGGTGGCCAGCGGCGCGGTGGACGTGGCAATGGTGATAGGGGTGGAGAAGATGAATGAGTCACCAACCGATGCTGTTGTTGAATTGATAGGTAGGGCCGGCTACTATTTATGGGAGTTCGAGAACTTCGGACTCACGTTTCCAGGCTACTATGCACTTCACATGAGCGCGTACATGAGCCAGTACGGTGCTACGGAGGAGGACTTCTGTAGGGCAGCGATAAAGGCTCATCACTATGGATCCCTAAATTCAAAGGCTCAGTTCAGGAGCGAGATAACCATGGAGCAGTGCATGTCCAGCAAGTACGTTGCTTGGCCCATTAAGCTATACGATTCCAGTCCCATAACTGATGGCGCCGCGGCCCTGATTCTAGCGGGTGGAGAGGTTGCTGGGAAGATAACCGACACGCCGGTCTGGATAAGATCTATTGGGTATGCGACCGGCACCGCTAACCTGAGCAAGCGATTGGACTTCACTGGGCTGGATGCGGCTAGGAGGGCGGCGGATGCAGCGTTGAGGAGGGTGGGGCTGGAGAGGAGGAATGTTGGGAATCACTTCGACGTGGCGGAGGTTCATGATTGCTTCACGATAGCCGAGGTGATGGCTTACGAGGATTTAGGAATAGCTGAGAGGGGGACTGGAGTTCAATTGCTCAGGGAGGGGCAAACCTACAAGGGCGGCTTGATTCCGGTTAACTTAGATGGGGGGTTAAAGGCGAAGGGGCACCCGATTGGGGCCACGGGGGTCAGCATGATGGCTGGATTAACGGATCAACTCCTTCAACGGGTTCAGCCCAGGGAGAG
>DAHE01000029.1 GCA_002508315.1 Thermocladium sp. UBA166 | reverse complement strand
CCCCCATGGATCTAGGGCATCCTTAATGGATTTAATTATGGAGACAGCGCCGCCGAGCTCCTCCTCGATGCTCCTCGACCTAAGCATTCCAATGCCGTGGTGATGACTTATGGTAGCTCCACCGCGCGCCGCGACGCTCATGGCTGCATCCCACACCCTCCCGTACACGGCCTCGTCCGGCTTGAAGAGCACAGTGAAGTAAATGCACGCGCCGTTTAGGTATACATGCGATGCGTGCGCCATAACAGCGGCGACGCCGTCGATGCCCATCAATGAGTTTTCCATATCCTCACGAAGCTGGGCTAGTTTCGACCAAGTCGCGGCGACCTCTATCGTGTCGAACCACACGCCGAGCCTCCTGGCCCTCTCCATATCATCCTCCACGTTGAACCTAGTCCTCAACCACTCCTCGAAATGACCCGCGCCGACGTACTTGCCGCCGTGCTCCCCAATCACGGCCCCAGCCTTGCTCCACAAATTCTCGACCAAGTCCCTATAATGGCCCTCGAAGCTGATTATGAGGAGGGGCCCGTCCTCGTTGAACCTAATCATGGAGTCGCGATCATCGTATAACCTGGCCACCGCCGGGATCACTCCCCTAACCATTAAATCCCTCAACGCCTTTACCCCATCATCGAATGAATTGAACTTGAAGGAGCCATGCTCCTCGAAGGGGGGCAGCGGCACGATTCTCAGCACGGCCTTGGTTACCACCCCCAGCATGCCCTCAGAGCCCGTTGATAGGAACTTAAGCGGGGGGCCCGTGGATGACCTCGGCGCATTATTCCTCCTCAGCCAAGTCACCTCGCCGTTGGGAAGCACAACCTCCATGTTGATAACGATGTCCTCCACGTTGCCGTATAAAGTGCTGTATTGGCCTGAACTCAATGTGGCGATCAAGCCACCTATCGTCGCGTAATTAAATGATTGAGGAACGTGTCTCAAGCTGTATCCCAGCTCGTTCAGCCTCCGCTCCACGTCGCTCAACCTAGCGCCTGATTCGACGGTTATCGTCAAGTCATACTCATTTATATCAAGCACTTTGTTTAAATTGGAGATATCCATAACTATGGACCCACCGCCGGCGGAGGCCCCGTCACGCTGGATCCACCGCCTCGGACCACTACCGTCGAGCCGTTTTCCCTGGCTATCCTGAGCACGGTCTTTATATCATCCACGCCGCCGGGCATGACCAGCGCCAACGGCATTTGAACCCCTGCCCCCAGCTAGTCGCGCATCATCAAGAGAGGCCAGAAATCCCTGGAGTACCGCCTCAGCACGGCCTCATCAGTGACAACCTTATCCCCAAGGGCGTCCTTTAGCTTGCTCACCGCGTCCCGCACTTCATTCCCCTCACGACCCTCCTCACCGCTTCCCTATTTAATGATAGCCTCTCCTCCCCCGGCGACACGCTTGCCTCCACCTCCACCTGGGCGCCGCCCACCAAGTCGCGTATCGACCAGTCCCCCCTGAACACCTTGAGCATCGCCGCGGTTCCCTTGGCCGTGGCCTCCACATCCCTCTGTCTCTCCACCCTTACATTCAACGCGGTTGCAAGTAGCCTCAAGAATAAGGAGCTCCTGGAGAGACCACCATCCACCCTCACCACGCCTACCTCGGCAATGCCGCGCATTGAGTCGAATATCAGTCCAATTAATTGAACCATGCCCTCCAGCACCGCCCTCACGAATGACTCCTTAGTGGTGCCCAAGCCTCGCCGTAGAGTATGCTGCCGGGCGGCCCCATGCTGTCCGAGGCGCTCGGGATCATCCAAGCCACGTCGGGCAGAGATCCGTTCCCGATCTCTTCGATGAAGTCGCCCCACGACTGTATGTGGGGGGAGTACTTGTGGATCCCATAGAAGTACTTAATGTCCAGGTAATCGACTGGCTCCCTGGGATCCACGTAGTAACCCCAACTAACGCCGTACCTACAGAGCTCCGCGAATATGCTCTCCTGGACAGGAACGTACGGCGGGGGGCCATAATCATCTATGACGGGCGAGTAGGCCGCGTATAGAAATAGGTGGTTCGGAGCGCTCTCCGACAGGTACGGCGAGAAGTAGTAGACCCCCAACCCATACTCCTCCGCCAAGTCCCAAAGAGGGGCTGCCTGCGCTGACGTGTAGTAATAAAGCGACTGGGGACCGGAGCCGTATTCCCAACCATTCATTTCACCGCCGTTCCAGTCGGCGTGGTACGGTATGTAACCCTCATTAGGGTCCTCAGTTGAATAGACCCCAACGGGAACGGGCTTCAAATTTATCGGTGAGTGGGTGAATGAATTGGCAGCGAGCGATTGCATGGCAAAGCCCAGCGAGGCGTTGGCTGGGTAATCGCCGAATAGGTTGTCAGTGCTGTGATTCTCAAGAAATATTATTACCACGTGCTTGATGGGAGTTCTAGTGCTCAGGTGAGCGGGGGGCTGTGGCGCGCATTGAGGGGCCCCTGAGATCACCTCCTCATCCTCATGCATGCCGTATATGAGCATGCCAAGCAACACCAATGAAAGCAGCACAGCAATCGATAAAACCATAATAAAACCCTTACTATACTTAATCATATTTATATGGATATATACCAATTTTTAACTGTATCGAATACCGCCATCTGAGGGGAACCCATGCCGAATCAAGCTGGACTCGCGGGATTCATCTATATTTCACCACTTGATAGACAAACCCGCGGGGCGCTGCCACTGCCTCCACTGAAAACGCTCGAGCAATCAATAAATGATTGGCGCCGGGGCCGGGATTTGANNGGGCCCCCTTGCGGGGACGGACTTAGCAGGCCCGCGCCTTGGGCCAACTCGGCCACCCCGGCTCATTTCCCAAATCAAGGCGGTATTTTTTAGCTTTTCCTTCTGAGAAGCAGTGATGCCCCGGCCGGGATTTGAACCCGGGTTTCGGGCTTTCCTTGCCCAAAAGCTCGAGAGGCCCGCATACTTGACCAGGCTATACTACCGGGGCTTTGACACCGACTGGATTGATGCCTTTTTAATTTTTACCTTCCAGCCAAGACGCCTCAACGATTGTCGCTATTGCCAGAAGGAACAGGCTGGCTCAATCAACGCGCTTACGGCCACGAATTATGAAGCGGGGGAGGGGGTAATGCTGGGGCCATGCCTTAGGGAAAATTATGGGGTGACTGCAATAAGATTGGGAAGCGAATTGCTGATTAAGGCGGGGGCACGCTTCATCAACGCTTCTCGATGGGCACGTAGGGCACGTCGTGCGGGCCCACGTAGCACGCCCTTGGCCTGAAGAGCCTGTGCTGGTTGAGGTACTCCATGGCGTGGGCAGACCAACCGACGACGCGGCTCATCGCGAATATTGGCGTGTAGTACTCGTACGGTATCCCCAATAGGTACATGGCTATGCCGCTCCAGAAGTCTATGTTGGGGTAGAGGCCCTTGCTAGCCAGCTTCTCCAGGACGACGGCCTCCACCTCGGAGGCTATGTTGTAGTAAGTCATGTTGCCCTTGGATTGGCTTAATTCCTTCACTAACTCCTTGTATATCTTAGCCCTGGGGTCGTAGGCCTTATAAACGCGGTGCCCCACCCCCATCAATCTCTTACCCTCACCCAGCAGCTTCTCGACGTACGGCCGCGCCTTCTCTGGGCTCCCTATGTCCAAGTACTGCTTCATGGCGGCCTCATTGGCTCCCCCATGCAGGGGTCCCTTCAAGGTGGCTATGCCGGACACTATGGCGGAGTACAGGTCGGTCCAGGTGGATATGGACACCAGCGTGGCGAACGTGGAGGCGGGCACCTCGTGGTCTATGTGGAGGACCAAGTAGAGGTCTATCGCCTTGGCCGACGTTGGGTCGGGCTCTTGGCCGAACATCATGTAGAGGAAGTTGGCGGAGTGCGCCAGTGATTCCTTGGGCTTAATGTAGTCCAGCTTCCTGCTGAACCTGTAGTGGGCCGCTATTATGGAGGGCAGCTTGGCGGTGAGCCTCACGGCCTTCCTGAAGTTGGCCTCCGGGGTGTTATCGTTTATGTCCGGATCAAACGCGGCCAGCCCAGCCACGGCGGCCTCCAGCACGTGCATTGGATGCGCCCTAGGAGCGAGGACTCGTATTGTGCTTATTACCTCGTCGGGCAGGTCCCGCTCCTTGGCCAGCATTGACTTGAATGACTCCAGCTCCATCCTTGTCGGTAGCCTGCCGTTGAATATTAGGTACGCGGTCTCCTCGAAGTTGGAGTACTTGGCCAGGTCATTTATGTTGTACCCCCTATACCATAGGATGCCCTTCCTCCCATCTATGTCGCTGATGGCTGTGGTCTTGACAAGCACATCCTCCAAGCCGTGAATTATGGGGCCACAGGGGGATTGAATTACCTTGCCCGTGGTGGTTATTTCCACCTTAGTTACGGTCTCAGACATGGCGCGTTTCACATGCAGTATCTATTTAAGCATTTTTAGTGGAAATTACTGCTATTGTAGAAAATAAATTTTGCTTACTTAACGTATTAAGCAGGAGTGTAGATATCGATATATAGAAGAACAACCAGAGACCGTCACGGCCCCAGCAAGTGCTCCCTTATGAACTCAGCCACGCCGCGACCGCTCGGCGACCTAGTCACTATCCTGGCCACCGCCCTCAACTCCGGCACGGCATTGGCGACGGCCACCCCCCACCCCACAGACTTAACTGCATCCACGTCAGTGCGGCCATCCCCTATGTAGGCCACATCGCCGCAATCCACGCCTAGCCTCCTGCACACCTCCAGCATCGCGGTGGACTTACTGACCCCCGGCGGCATAACGTGAATAGCATAGCCGCTCGACTCCACCTGGGCCTCCTCGCCCATCTCCCTTATCGCAGACCTTATGCGGCGCACCATCTCGTCCTCATCCCCCGTTATCTCAAACGCGGCGTCAAACGACCTACAATTGAATTGATAGCTCAGGGAAAGGCCAAGGCGGCGGGCCAACTCCACACCCAACTCCTTCACGCTTCTACTGCATAAAGGCATCTCCCTTCCCCCTATCGAGATCAAGCAACCATTCTCAGCTATTATTGGAGCGGAGGCCCCTATACCAATATACCTGGCCAGGGACTTAGCGACTATCATGGCGTTCCCAGTGGCTATTCCAATCAACACCCTCCCCCTAGCCTCCTGAACCGCCCTTATGGCCTCAGGCTCCAACTCATCAACCCCCCTATCCTTGGTAAGCGTTCCATCTATATCCAACATAAGGAGACGAATCATGGAACGCCGATCCCAGGCCTCGTTTTAACTATGTCGACGACGTGATCTACTGCAATCTATTAATGGCTGTGAATCTGAAATACGTGTCCAATTATTGGTAACGCATATATAAATATCAAGAGAGTATACTGACCTCCTCCCCGCCCTAAAGGGCGAGGTTTGTCCTTTTCCTATCACGCTAAAGGCATCGGCGATTTCCTGCTCCATGGATTTTTCGCAAGGAGAGTTATAGATTTAATAGCGCTGCGCGTCCTGTTAATGCATGGTTTCAATAGAGGATACGAGAATCCGCTCGCTGAGGGTGGTTAATCAATTCGATGCGAATTACTTGGGCAATCTCTTCGGCGGTAGGATGATGGAGTGGATGGTGGAGACCGCCACAATAGCCACGTCAAAGCTATCCAATGGACCATCCGTCATCTCGTACATGGATGAGTTATTCTTTCTGAGGCCGGTGAAGGTGGGGGACGTGGTCACCATAGATGCGTGGGTGGATTACGTGGGGCGGTCATCCATGGAGACCAGGGTAAGGGCTGAGAAGAAGGGCAAGGAGAGCGGGGTGGTCGTCGCATCCACCATGTCCTTCGTCGCCATAAATGATTACGGCAAGCCAAGGGAGGTTCGAGCCAAGATAACCCCCGCGCCGGGAGAAGAGGAGGAGCACGCGGAGGCTCAGGAGAGAAGGAGGAGAAGGGAGTTGTTGGTGGGGAACAGGAGGGAGGAGGAGCATAACGTGGAGGACCCAACGAGGGATTTGAGGTTCAGGGTGGAGTCGAGGCAATGGGTCAGGCCGGACGACACGCTGCTAGGCAACATATTGTCCGGGGGACGGTTGCTGGCGTGGCTGGACGGCGTGGGTGCGCTCGTTGCGGCGGAGTACGCGGGAGGCACCGTGGTAACGGGATCCATAGGGGACGTGGCGTTCTACTCCCCCGCCTACATAGGGGACGTGGTTAACGTGAGGGCTGGGATAACGTTCGTTGGAAAATCCACCGTGGAGGTAATGCTGAACGTGGTGGCGGAGGACAAGTACGGCGGGATCAGGCATATGTGCACCGCCTACTACACGTTCGTGCACATAAACGAAGCGGGGAAGCCTGAGCCGGTGCCTCCATACGAGCCCACTACTGATGGAGAGAGGAGGCAGTACTTGGCTGGCATGGAGAGGAGGAAGAAGATGGAGGAGGACTTGGCCAGCATAAGGAAATCCATTCAATGATTGCAAGCCACGGTTCCCACCAACGCCCTCCCCATCCGAGTAATTCCTAGCATTGCGGCGAGTTGACCCAAGAGGAACTAGGGAAACTGGGGGTATGCACCATCTATAATAATAAGATAGAAGAGAGAAGACGTGGATTTAATTCTTACTTATGGGGAGAGGCAATTGATTAACCGCCCCACACGTAGCCGCTGGTCGTAGTAGTGGCAGTGCTCGTGCTAGTCGTAGTGGTGGGAGGCACTGCTGCGCTAGTCGTCGTGCTGGAGGGCATTGGCATGGGTTGCCCAGTTATGCCGGTCTCCCCTCCTAGGAATATCCATGGGACCGGCTTCACGAACTGAACATTAACTATGTAGTCGTCGCCCGGCAACCAGACGTTGGGGAACTTATAAGAGCCTCCTATCAACGCTCCGCCCGGCTCCTGCGTGTACCCCAGCCACGTCCAGGTCCAGAACGTGGGTGGAAGGAACGCCACGGTTATGACTGGGGTCGGCTTTCCATTGGAGTTGACGAAGGTGTACGCCGGCGATATCTGGCCGTTAACTGCGAAGGAGTAGGCGAACAGCGGCCACCCGGCGGTGCTGGCGTTGAGCGGGGGCACGTTGTATATGGCTTGGTACACGAGGCTGAAGTTGTATTGACTCATCGTTTGACCGCCCTTCTCCACGTACGTTCCGGGCATTACTATGGCCAACAAGTTCCCGATCGAGACAGCTGCTCCCTGCGTCGCGTTAACTTGAACCGTGGCGGATCCCACGGGCACTAGGACGGGGGCCATGCTGCTCATCAGGGATGAGTTAACAGGCGCCTCCGGCGAGTAAGTTGCCTCATTCATTGAAAGCGGCGCGCCCGATATGAATATCCATGGGACCGGCTTCACGAACTGAACATTAACGAAGAGACCCGAACCAGCGTAGAAGTAGGCGTTGGGGAACTTATAGGAGCCGCCCACCAGCGTGCCGTTGGGCTCCTGCGTGTATCCCAGCCACGTCCAACTAGTCCAGCCGTTCGGCATCCTGACCACCGTTATTATGGGCTGCGAGAAGGTGTAGGCTGGCGATACGTGGCCATCAACGGCATAAGCGAACGCGTATATAGGCTCGGCCTGGTACATTCCCATAGATGCTGGGTCCCCCATCATGGATGACGGGAGCCCTACGTTCACTACCTTGTAGTCTATTATGGAGAAGGAGTACGACGTCAGCGTCTCACCGTTAAACGTGACGTTAGTGCCTGGCCGTATTATCGCTATTATGTTGCCTAACCTCACGGTCCCCCCCATGCTGGCCGTCACGTTTATCGTGGCCGAGGACACCGGAATCAGCTCGGGCGCCATGGATGGGGAAGAGGTGGATTGCATAGACGGCGCGGACGACGAGGTCGTCGAGCTGGAGCTTTGCGTGCTTGTCTGCATGGTTGCGGTCGTCGATGGGCTTGATTGCATAGTCGAGGAAGCGCTGGAGGTAGTGGCCGGGGTGGTCGGCGCATGCATTGATAGCAGGACCGCCGCCACCACTGCGACCACCACTACCACCACTACCGCGGCTATTATCGTGCTTGTCTTCATGCCGATCTCAATCATGGAATGAATAAAAAACATTTTTCTAATTATATTGCAAATTAATTACAAATGCTAACCCATTTACCTCTCCTCAATTCAATTGCCTAATCCACTCCCCATCCCCCCAACGAGTTCTAAACGTTTTTAAGAAGGAGGGGGTAGATCCATAAATGCCGCTTGATCCGCAAGTTAGGAGGCTTCTCTCAATGCTGGCAGCGTTCCCCGCCCCGGATCTCGGGAGGATTACCCCTCAGCAGTACAGGGAGGCGGCGGACAGGGCATCCATTCAGTTAAGGGGGGCCCCGGAGGAGACGGGCGGGGTGGAGGACAAGGTAATACAGGGAAGGAATGGGGACATACGGGTAAGGGTGTACAAGCCCCTCGGCGCGAGGCCTCCCCATAAGGTCATCGTGTACTACCACGGCGGGGGCTTCGTGTTCGGCAGCATAGAGACCCATGATGGCGTGGCGAGGTTAATGGCTAACCTCTCAGGCAGGGCCGTAGTCTCCGTCGACTACAGATTGGCGCCTGAGCATAAGTTCCCCGCGGCAGTGGAGGACGCGTATGACTCAGCCAAGTGGGTGGTGGATAACGGAGGCTCGCTGGAGCTCGACGTTGATGGAGTAGCGGTGGCGGGGGACAGCGCTGGGGGGAATTTGGCGGCAGTGGTCAGCATAATGGCCAGGGACGCTGGGGAGAACTTCGTGGAGAGGCAAGTGCTGTTCTACCCCTCCACTCACATGCTGGATAGTTCCCCGTCCATATACGAGTACGGCGAGGGGTTGTTCCTCACCATGGATCAAATGAAGTGGTTCGGCCAGCAGTACCTGAGAGATGTAAGGGACGCCGTGGATCCCCGCGCTTCCCCCATCCTCGCGGACTTGACGGGCCTCCCGCCCGCGCTGGTAATCACCGCCGAGTACGATCCCCTAAGGGACCAAGGAGAGAACTTCGCCAAGGCAATGAGGGCCAAGGGGTCCAGGGCAACGCTGGTTAGGTTCGGCGGGGTCATTCATGGATTTATCAGTTTCTATCAATACGTGGACGCTGGGGCGGATGCAATAGCAATGGCGGCCGGCTTCATGCGTCGCAGGCTGAGTTGATGGCTTGGGCGACTAGAAACTTACTTGCCTAGGGCAGCCGATTGGTGGGTCGACCTCACAGCTTGCCTCCATGCCTTTACCCAATGATAAATCAACGACAATACCCACCCCGCCCCTAATCATGGCTCCGGCGACCGCG
>DAHE01000006.1:106326-135870 GCA_002508315.1 Thermocladium sp. UBA166 | reverse complement strand
ATTGCCATTTAATATAGGAAGGTGGTCGTAATGAGTCCCTTGTCGTATAGGTGGAATAACGAAGGAAGCATGCTCATCAGGGAAAGTTATTAACATACCATCAAACCTTAAATTTGACATAACGTATCTGGAATTTGGATTAGCTGGCTGGATAAATCTGGACTTAAGTGAATTCACGCGGCCACCAAAGAATTTGACCACGAAAAGAATATTTTCTGGACCTGCAGGTGGTACTTGCTCGGCATTAATAAAAGAATCGTCAGGAAAGGCACAGACAAGGCCGGTAATTCCTCTGCTTTGCGATCTAATCAAGACATTACTGTTATTTCTAAGACTATAGCTGTGCACGACGTTATTTAACTCATCGTATCCAGCTGTTTGCTCTGTAAAAAGATTTTCATAGCTATCTGTTAATTTTTTCTCATTTGTGTAATATAGTAGCATCGATATAATTATTCCATGGTTATTTATAAACTTTATGCAATTAACTTGCTGATGTTTAGTTGAAATAAGGAAGAACTGAACGTCATAAATGTTATGCCCAAGAGAGGCCACTCAAGGTGGAGAGCAGGGCCTACGTGGCTCTCAAGGAGTCCGGACTAGATGGCCCGCACTACTACGTTGTCTACGCTAAGGACGGCGGGGAGCCCAAGGCTTTTGCTTGAGGATAGTAATAATTCACTGCTTCACGTAATCCAATATTATGGCTGGGCAAACCTTCCTAACCCCGCTTATCGATCCTATTTCCTGCAGTATTTTGGTCATTTCCATACTATCCCGCGCCCAAGCCTCCATCATTATCATGTGATCCCCGGTGGTTATGTAGACCTTCTTGCTAAAGTCCTTACTGGCCAAATCATGGGCTATTTGAATTAGCTTATCCGGCTCACTATCTATGCCTATTATGGCTACGTGCTTATACCCTATTTTGGATGGATCGATCACCACGGTGAACTTCCTTATGACTCCCATCATTTCCAGCTTCCTTATCCTCCTTCGCACCGCCGCCTCACTTATCCCCAACTCCTTGCCTATCGCAGTGAATGGGGTTTTGGAGTCCCGCATCATTATCTCAATTATTCGCCTGTCCCTATCATCTATTCCCTCTTCACTTCTCTCCTCGAATTGCTCAATCACCACATTCCGGATATACCCCAATTATTTTTAAATACTTTGGCAAATTACTTAATAATCATCCACTCACAGCCCCACGGAATCTATAACGGAACTATTAATGAATAATTATGTTAAGCGGTACGATGAGGGAGACCCTATTGATCCCTAAGTGAGGGCTGAATTTGTTATTATGTTGATTATAGAGGGCTTATCTGCTGCGTGTCCAATTTTTGGTAACGCATATATAAATATTGCGTATGGCAAAATCCATTCCATTACAAGACGAGGTCTTCGATTAGCAATTAATTTTGAAAAAATCTTTTAATTTACGGTGCTGGAAAATCACATGGTTAACCTAAGCGAGAGGCGGCGATTTCTCAAGATAATGCTGGGCATGGGGGCCGTAGCACTCATAGGTTCCGTTGGGGGAAGCAAGCTGAGCGAGCTGCTGGCGTCAAATGAAGGGGCACGAAGCGCTTTGACTCCCTTAGATCAATGGTATGTAGTCCAGATAGGCAATACCCCCAACGTGAACGTGGATAATTATAGATTAATAGTAGATGGATTGGTCAGCAATCCCCTAAGCCTCAGCTTGAGTGATATAATGCGGATGGAGTCAACATCGCTGAGAGATACGATTCAATGCGTTTCCGATTCTTTCTTCTTGAAGGCAAACGTCGAGTGGAGGGGGGTGCCTCTCCCAGACATATTGAGGCTGGCGAAGCCCCTCAACAATGCCACTAAGGTGGTGCTATATGGGGCTGACGGCTATACGAGTGACTTACCCCTCTATAAAGCAATGGAGCCGACCACCCTAGTGGTATACGAGGCAGATCAAGAACTGCTGTTGAAGCGGCATGGGTATCCCGTGCGGATGGCTGTTCCGGGCTGGTGGGGTTATAAGTACGTTAAATGGCTCGTCAGGATGAGTTTGACCAACACGAATTACCTAGGATACTGGGAGTCAAGGGGTTATCCAGACATAGCTAAGAAGTAATGGTGAATCCACATGAATAGACGTATAGGCATTTATGCCGCAGCGATGGCATCATCTGCGATAGAGATCAACCCGCTCGCCGGCCTCGCCGTAATCCCGTTAATGGTTGTTTTCATGAGCTCGGAGTTGGAGAAAAGCATATACTCGCCTAAGTTCCAAAGAGAGACTGCGTGGATTCTGCTGGCATTAGCGGCCCTCGAGGGATTCACGGGGTTTGCGGCAGGCCCCGTTACATCGAACATTATATCCAAGGCCACGTTCGGCTTGATGACGCGTGGATTGGGGTTGGAGCTGCATCTAATCTTGATAGATCCCTTAGCTCTTTTCTTCATACTCCATATAGCCAGCGGCATTGGGCTATCCCTTATTAGGAGGGGCATTAGGACGGCTGTAATATATAGAGCCATAATACCGGCGACATTAATAGCCGCCTTCGCATTGATTGTGTACTTCAATTCTCTTTTCTTCTTTGCTTGAAATCCACGCCAATAATCCGTTATATTCACGAAGCCAGGCGTATTAATTTATCGCTTGACGCAGCAATGCTCCAACATCTATCTTGGAGTGGGGGGTGATTATGGAGTTGCTGCAGATTATTTCAATGGCCCCGGCTTCATAGATCCTCTTATCAGCCTCGTTAAGCAGTATGCAGTGAGCAGCGACCACGCGTATCGACCGCGCCTCCCCCCGCAGCGCCTTTATTCCATTGATTATGGTGCTCCCCGTGGCTATTATATCATCTATTATCACCACATCCCTATTAGATGCGCTTATATCCTTCGGTTTCATGGATACCTCCCCCGTGTACCTATCCCTGCTCTTCTCCAAGTAATCGAAGTCCGCTCTCAACAATTGAGCCAATTTCCTCGCCCTCCACAAGCTGCCGACGTCTGGGCTCAGCACGAGGGGATCCTTCAACCCAGCCAATGCCGTGGAGTACAGCTGGAACGGCTCCAGATTAACCCCAACGCCGTTTCGCTCCAGCGCCTCTGGCTTGTGTATGTCCACCACGTATAAATCATCTAAGCCCACATGTCGAAATGCCTTTACTATGTAATCTATGCTGATGGCCTCTCCATCCAGGAACCTCCTGTCCTGGCGCGCGTATGGCATGTACGGCATGAATAACCCCACTCTGGACGCGCCCAAATCCCTCAAAGCGCTTATCACCAGCATTGACCTCAATATTGATTGGTCTTGACCGGGATACGCTCTAGTCACGTAAATCACGCGTTGACTCGATACATCTATGGGTAACCTAATGTACTGCTCACCGTCTGGGAACACCTTGTATATCAACTCTATCCCAATTGTCCCCGCCAAGTCCTTGGATGATTCATCGTATATCAATAGCATAACTTTAAATCGGTAGCCGGGGGGAATTAAAAATGTTGAGTGATGATGCCAGGCTGTTTGATTTGATGATTGGGGTTAATAGCGCTGATGGGTCTTCCCTAACAAGCTTTAAATTTAAGTGGAGCTCGCGAATTCCCACTTCCTCATTTTATAGAGTCCCTTGCGCATTAGGAATTCCCTAAATGCGTCAGTCTCCGTGAAGGAGTCATCATCCAGTGATGACTCAAACGCCTTGAATTCATCCCAAATCATTTCGTGAACGGCATCATATTTGCCCTTGAGCCTTATATGCTTCACCAGAGATGAGACCGAGGAATAGGTCTTGCCGCAGGAAGGGCATTTAATCATTTGCTTCCCCTCGGTATTCGTCTCATTATTAAGTTGCCGTTCTCAACCTCATACTTAACTATATACTTGGACTCGTCGATCACATTGGGTACATTGGCCATGTCCTCCGGCTCGAACACAGTGGAGCTCAGATCCGGGAATGCCACGTCGTGGATGGTGGTTCCTTGAAGGGAGCCGACGGGGCAGGCATCCACGCAGAAGTGGCACAGTATGCATTGCTCGTACCGTATTCCTGGGTAGAACTTACCGTTGGGGGCCCTGTACATCCATATTGCATTTACCGGGCAAGCCCACGCGCATTGGAAGCATGAGATGCACTTCTCCATGTCGTTAACAATGAACCCCCTGAACCTTTCATTAACCCACCGCTTCTCCAGTGGGTAGTGAATGGTTAACCTGGAGGGCTTTATCAATTCTTTGAGGCCCGTCAATAAGGCATCTAAGTGATAGGCGGTTATCCTTAACCCATCAGCCTTCGGAGCGCTTACCTTTATCATATTACACCACCCGCCACGCAATGCTGATTATAAGGCTTACTACGGAGAGCACCAGCAAGGTCTTCCACCCAATCTTAAGCACTTGATCCAGCCTATAATTGGGATACACTGCCCTTAGGAATGAGAAGAACATCATGAGAAGGAACACCCTGAAGCCGAGCCAGAATGCCGGGGATAGGTCGCCCAGTATCCATATATATGGCCCGCTCCAACCGCCTAGGAATAGGAGGGAGATCAGCAGTGACATTATGTACCCCTTCTCGTAGGTGACGGTCATAGTGAGACCGAACATCAAGCCGCCGTACTCCGTGAACGGGCCCGCCACGACATCGCTCTCATTGGTTACTATTTCGAATGGATACCTATCGGTTGCCATCGCTGTCGTTATTATCGCTAGCAGAAATGCCAGGGGATTCATTATGGCGCCGGGCAACCATGATTGGCTGCTAACGGCCTTGAAGGGGTCTGCGGTGGCGTATAGTATTAGCATGGAAATTATGGATGACATGAAGGATACCTCGTATGCCACATATACTAAAGCCTCCCTAACCGTGCCTATGAACGCCCACTTATCGTTGGATGCCCATCCCATTGTGACCATTGCTAAATTGAAGATGGAGAGCAACACCACGACTATTAAGATATTGTAGGGAGTATAGATGGCTATCAAGTGGGGCCCAGCGGGCAGGAATAGGAGGGGGGTTAAAGCAACGAAGAACGCCAGAACGGGGACGTGGAGGAAGTACGGCATATTGGCATCATCCGGCAAAATTATCTCTTGCAGCATGTATCTTATTAAGTCGCTGACTGGCTGTATTATGCCTCCCGTCCTTCTCGATATTTGGAGGGGGCCATACCTCCACTGCACCCTACCAGCCGCCTTTCTCTCCCACCAAATCGTATATATCAATACAACGAATAACCCAACTAGGCCTGGCAAGAACCAAACTGCGAAGACGGGCTCCCACATCAGGAATTCCACTATAGGGCCTATTATAGGGACGCCGAGTAGGAACTTTATTATCGGTTCTACAAGCGGAATTTGCACAAGGTACATGGCTAAAGCCGACCAAACACAAAGTTATAAGCTTTGCTAAACCACAATGCCCTGGGAACGTTGCCTTCTCTCTACAGTAGTATATCTCCCTCATTGTATATGCTTTGGCTGACCTCTCTGAAGGGACCTATCTTGACGTTCTTATTAATGAACACGTGATCCTTTATGTAAGTGCCATCCCCTATAGTGACCCCCCTCTCTATCCTGACCCACTTCCCTATGGAGACGTCCTGACCCACCACTGCTCCATCTATGTGAGAACCCATGTCTATCCTAACTCCATCCATTATTATAGAGTTGGATATGCTGGTGTCCCGTCCTATCTTGGTGTTCTTCAACACTATAGCGTAAGGACCCACCTCGCTTCCCTCGCCTATCTCCACGTTTTCATCAATGAAGCTAAGCCCCTTCGGGTTCAGCAATTCAAGGGCCTTGAAGTTGGCCTCCATGTAGGTCTCTATCGTGCCTATATCGAACCAGAAATCCTTCAAGACGTAGCCGTATACATCGTGTTTCTCCAATATTCTGGGCAACACATCCATGGCCAGCTTGCCCTGCCTTCCTGGCTGGGGAAAGTACTGCAACGCATCCTCAGCGAATATATATATGCCGGCATTGGCAAGATTGGAGCGCTGAGCCGTGGCTGGCTTCTCTATGAAATTGATTATTTTTTCATTGTCGCCCATCTCAGCTATGCCATAATGATGTGGATCGGGCACTGGAGTCAACGCTATGGTGGCCAGCCCCCCCTTCGCTTTATGGTACCTCAGCATATCGTTTATATCAATGGATGTGAATATGTCTCCATTCACTATTATGAAGTCGCCATTTATCCCATGTAGTTTATTTATCAATGAAATGGGGCCCGCGTCGCCCAAAGGCCTATCCTCCACCACTATCGATGCATTATTCCATTTACTGCTCAAATGCATTTCTATCTTGTCCCCCATATACCTTACGGAAACGAATATTCGGGATGGGTTGGACTTAACCACCGCCTCCAGTATCCAATCAATGGCCTCCTTATTAAGTATGGGAAGGAGCGGCTTAGGCCTCGTGTACGTGAGCGGCCTTAATCTAGTTGCGTAACCGCCAGCCAACACTATAGCATCCATATAATCATTAAAGAATAACCAAGATTATTTAAAGTTAGCCCAACCATGCCGGGAACCAAGAACACGGATTTACAATTACCACTCAATGAACCTAGCCACACGCGGATTGCGGATTAACTCGAGCCAGACCAAGGATTAGATTAGCACATCATCGCTCTTTGCCTAGCCCGCCGCGATTAAGACTTGAAAAATAAAACCACGTTCCGCATATCTTGCTTGATGGGGTGAGCGTTCAATTAATAATCTATCTAAATTGCGTGTCCAATTTTTGGTAACGCATATATAAACATTACCCTACTTCACTATTGCCACGAAAAAGCGATTAAATTCGCCTTTTAACGCGGGGCGAGGTTTACATCTTTTCAATTCAATATATTGTTCTCGATGCCCTCGAGTAAATGGAGGTTTAGATTGCATGTCTTAACGGAGCTGTGGGGGATTTGGGGAATAGGGATAAATCACCCAATGCAGCTCTCCCCTAGTGTTATCTCTGGAGTGGGATGGGGGTACGGTGGTGATTAGGGGTGGCAAGGTGGATTTGCCATATGTTAGGTATGATGATCGGGCCAAGGCATATAGAACCTTGGCGATCAATTACCCGGACTTGATGGGGAGGTTGAAGGCCATGGGGGTTCAATTCGAGGATCATGTGATGGAGGCGGAGCCATGCATGATAAGGCCCAAGCGGGATTTGAGGCTGAGGGAGTATCAAAGGGCTGCCCTGCAGCGTTGGTTGGTGGGAAAGAGGGGCGTGGTGGTAATGCCGACCGGCATGGGGAAGACCCACGTGGGGGTGGGCGCGATGGCTGCCTTAAGGGTTAGGACGTTGGTGGTTGTGCCCACCATAGAGTTAGTGGAGCAGTGGGCGGATAGGGTGAGTTATTACTTGGATACTAGGGTTGGGAAGTATTATGGGGATGAGAAGAGCGAGGGGTGTATCACTGTTACCACGTATGACTCGGCCTATATATCTATAGAGAGGCTGGGGAACAGGTATCCATTAATCGTGTTCGATGAGGCCCATCACTTGCCGAGCGAGGGGTACAGGCAAATAGCTGAGCTATCCCCCGCGCCGTACAGGTTAGGACTCACCGCCACGCCGGAGCGCAGCGATGATCTTCACCAAGACTTGCCGAACCTAATTGGACCGGTGGTGTATAGGATAAGCGTGGAGGAGGCGCGGGGACGCTATATAGCGGACTTCGATGTGGAGACCGTGAAGGTTGAGCTGGGCGAGGGTGAGCAAGCCAAGTATAAGGAATTAATGAAGAAGTACAGGGAATTCATTAGGAGGAGCGGCATAAGCTTCAGGAAGCCGAGTGATTTCAGGGTGCTGGTTAAGATGAGTGGGAGAAGCAGGGCAGCGCGGGAGGCATTGAGGGCTTGGCGGGAGGCTAGGCGGCTGGCGATGACTGCCCCCAGTAAGCTGGACGCCGTAGAGGAAATATTGAGGAGGCACCCCAATGATAAGGCGATAATATTCACGGAGCTCAGCGACCTCTCGCATGAGGTGAGCAGGAGGTTTCTACTGCCTGAGGTAACCTATGAAACGCCCAAGGAGGAGAGGGAGTCCGTCATGGCTATGTTCAGGAGGGGGGATGTGAAGGCCATAGTGACGGGCAAGGTATTGGAGGAGGGGGTTGACGTGCCTGACGTCAATGTCGTCATAATACTTGGGGGAACATCCAGTGAGCGGCAATACGTGCAACGTATAGGGAGGGCATTGAGGCTTAAGCCGGGTAAGGCCAAGATATATGAGGTAGTGACAACGGGTACCAGGGAGGCGTCGAGGAGGCATGCTTCCGCTTAACTTGATGAGGATTAGATTCGTGGGGAGGGGACAGGTAAAGCCCAGGTACATAAATGAGGATGAAGTCGAGGTAGTGCGTGACGTAATACATTCATTCAAGCAAGGGGTGGGGATGAGGCTGGGCGACGTGATTAGGTCGATTGAGTATGAGGGCAGCGATCCTAGACTAATTGGAGGATTAATTCACATACTCAAATCTAGGACGAGGCTGGAGGACGTGGATGAGGCGGCATTGATTAGGATGAGGCTGGACGTGTTCAGGGAGGCCGCCAAGCTATACCCGGCGACTCGAGAGAACAGGAGGCTGGTTCTCAGCAAGGTGGCTGAGAAATTCGGCTACAGCCCAGAGCGGGTAGACGCCGACCTTCTCAAGATATACGATGATGAGCGGGTAATAGTTGGCTTCAATGAGCCAGAGGCGGGGGAATTAATTAGGGAATATAACCTCTCGTTGGCCCAAGCGCTTCTGTTCAAGGCGCTGGATGTGGAGGTGGGGGTGGAAATGAGCGGTGCGCAGTCCAAGGCATTGCTGAGGCAAGCCAAGTTGATGGGATTGATGTACGTCGCCGAGAGCACCAGTAACGGAATTAAATTAACCATTGATGGGCCTGTTTCCGTGATTAAGCAAACGGATAGATACGGCACTAGGCTGGCAAAGCTCCTGCCACTCCTAGCTGGTGCCAAATGGAGCTTGAGGGCCAGGATAAAGCTGGGCGGCCGTGTGTATTTATATGAGGACTCCAGCGAAGAGAGTGATTTTCCAAGGCCCGCCTCCAGCGATGAGCCCGTGTTCGATAGTTACATGGAGGCTGATTTCCATAGGCGGTTGTTATCAATATGTAAGGAAGTCAAGAGGGAACCGGAGCCGCTCGTGGTGGATGGCAGGATATTCATACCTGACTTCAAGGTTGGCGATGCCTATATAGAGCTCGTCGGCTATTGGACCCCTCAGTACTTGGAGAGGAAATACGATAAGTTATTAAAACTGAAAATACCGATAATAGTATTGGTCGACGAAAAGTTGGCGACAATGGCCTGGCGCAAGTTGCCTCACTTCGTGGTGACATTCAAGGACAGGCCTAGGATCACAGATATATATAGATTAATAAAGAATTACTGCAAATGAACCATGAACCGCATTCCATGAATGAGCCAATGATGGAGATGGGGGATGCGGCGGAGCACTATTATCACGCAGGCAGAGGAGTTAGCTGCCCATTTCCTGCCTATCACAGGGCCCAAGCCGTGCGTTTGTCAGGCCATCCCGGAAAGGGATTGAACCCCCTGACCAAGCTAGACTACGGCCCCTCAGCTATCGACTTAGGTGCATTTTTAAAGATTTGCTCGAGCGAACACTAACAATCCGTCTTTCCTACCTTGCTAAAACCACCGATCCTCCCTACCTTAGGGGGCAAGGCTCTTTGTTATCATGCCTGACGCAGGGAAATATCTGGTGCTGGTTCTAGGTCTGTGGCTAACTACGTTGCAGTTCTAAATTCTATATAGCAAGCTTGGAGCCCCATGATGCTTAGGGCAGGGCTCAGCCTTTAAAGAGGGGCATTATGAGATAACGTGATGGGGTCGGGTGATTTCCATGAGGCGAGCGTGTGGATAGCATTTGATGATACGGATGACTATGAGCAGGGATGCACTACTTTCGTGATGTATAATTTCATCAAGGAGTTCTTGAAGACACGGAGCGAGGACAGGATACTGGGCTTGCCCCGCCTCATTAGGTTGAATCCATATATTCCATTCAAGACTAGGGGAAATGCCGCCGTCGCGTTAAAGGTTAAGGTCGAGGACCCAAGAGAACTGCTTGAGCTTGGGGTTACGGTGGTGGATGAATTCAGCGCGAGGGGCGCAAAGACGAGCCCAGGCATTGTTGTTTCCACGACGTCGAGCGAGCGATGGTTCTACTACTCAGCCCTAAGCGATGTAGTCCCCAAGGAATTAGCGGAACGATTAATCACTAAAATCGGAGCGATCAGGTGGGGCGGTCGCGGCGTAATAGGTAGCTTGGCCGCCATAATGGCGGAATTAGAGGACTCCACGTTCGAGTTATTATCCTATAGGGATGGCGAGGAAAGACCTATAATAGACTCGGATATCCTCGCGAGACTAAGCGAGTTGACGGAGCCATTCACGTTCGCTAACATGGATGGCAAAAGACCGTTGATAGAGCCCAGCACCGATGACCCGGTTCTCTTCGGCGTAAGGGGGGATTCCGCATACCACGTAATGTACGTTGGAAACACCTTGTTGTTCCTACTCGGAGCCAAGCCGCGGTGGTTGCTCTATGAAACCAATCAAGGAACTGGGGCTAACTTCTCAATTGTTGGGAAAAGGATGTATCAACCAAGCATAGCCAGTGGACGCGTTACGTCTATCAACAGAAGCGGGGAGGGGCATGTATTCATGCACGTGGGCGGCGACGAGGTCGTCGTATATAGGCATACTGGGATGGCTGGTCTAATCGGCCAGTACGCAATAGTAGCCGGGGGCAGGAGACCGGGCTTGATTGGTAATCCCATATACGCCGAGACCCTTTTCTCTATTGATGAGACGGTGAAAATAAGGAATCCAAGATGCCCCAGGTGCGGTGCGGCAATGAAATCGATGGGCAAGGGGGAACTGCGATGTGATAGGTGCGGCTTCAAATCATACCTGCCCAGGATTGTTGAGGGGCAATACGGCTTCAGGGAGGGCGTTCCAAAAATGGGCGAGCGTCGTCATCTTGCGAAGCTCCCTGAACGCGTGGGATTGGAGGGATTAAGCAAGATTTTTGTAATGCCGAGGAGGTGGATATCATGGTAATCGTATTCACGTTCCTCATTTGAAGTATACGTATAGTATACGTATATGTGAGCGATGTTAATGGTGCTCCCGGCATGTTTAGTGCTAAAGTTTAAATAACCGATATCGGATATCCAACCAAGAGAGCAATGGGAAGAAGCAAGGATAGGGCCAGCCGAGTTGGCGATCCATCCAAGATAATCGTGAATGCGGTGTACCTGGCGTTATCCGTATCAATAATTGAAATAGCCACAGGATTGGGCCTAGGCATAATAGTGCTGGAGGCAGACGGGCTTCATACATCAATAGATGCTGTGATCCTGCTATCCTTGTACGTGGGGTTCGACATGGCATTTAGGCCAGCCGATGTTGACCACCCATTCGGCCATTACAAATATAAATATCTAGCCATGTACACAGTTGCATTAATCATAATAGGAGCAACCATGGCATTGATTTACGAGGCATCCTCCGATATAATAAACAAGAGCTTTGAGAGACCGCCTCAAGTCGCTATCTACGTCGTGGTCGTGGTACTGGCATTGGTTGCGTCTCGCGCGATCTACCTATTCATGAGTTATGGCCGCCTCAAGGAACCCGTGTTGCTGCTTGAGGCCAAGCACGCCGCAGCGGATATAGTTGACTCTATATTGGTGATAGTCACGGTAGTGGTGTCGATGTACGCACCCTTCATCGGGCCAATGGCCGCATTAGCGATATCCTCCTACTTGCTTTACCTGGCTGGGAATTACATCAAGGAATCAATGAACACGCTCCTGGATAGAGTGGATCCATCCCTCTCCCAGAGGATAATCGATTACATAAATGGAATGGGGATATCCGTCAGCGATGTTAGATTGAAGAACGTAGGCAATGGATACGTGGTGGACATGGTAATCAAGGTCCCCTCCAAGTATACCATAGGCGAGGCCCATGATGCTGCAAGCATGGTTGAGACGAGCGTGAAGAGACGTTTCCCCTCCATCAGGGGAGTCGTGGTTCACATGGAACCAGATCAAGCAGCTTAGCCATCTACATGTGGTTAATATATTCACTTAAAGCACTTAGAAGTTGGGATGGTTTTTCAATGATTGAATTGATCTGTGAGCTAGTTATTTAAATACGGAAATCAAGCCAGTCCTGAATAGGACTTCGCTCTGTATGGAGGAACAGCGGAATACTCATTAGGAAGTGAATCACCCCATCCTTACGGGCGAGACATACTCCTTCGTGATGGGGACTTGCTAATCACCCCCTTGTGGATGAGGTCTTCCCCTCCCTTAATCCCCGCTAGGAATTAAAACCCTAATCTAATCTTCATGCAGTGGATTATCTGGTAATGCCGAATAATGAGGATGCCATAAAATTCGTTAGGTCTCACTTAGCTACCCACGTATTGGTGATCTACGCTGTGGCGCGTGTATCATATAATGGTCGTGCAAAGGCCAACCTTGATTCCAATCCATTCTTGATAATTATAAAGCCTGACGGAACCTTCATGGTGCATGGATCTAGGCGAGAGAAGCCGTTGATCTGGAACCCACCCGGCTCTAGGACGTACATAGACGCTCAAGAAGGCTCGGTGGCGTTGTTGAGCATAAGGGCATCCCCAGCGGAGAGAGTGATGGCTGACCTGTATGAGGTGGATTTCGTCGGTGCCTTCGACGTGGAACACACGGATAATAAAGTAATGGGCACTGAATCCGATCTAGTGGCTTGGTTGGTGGATCACCCTGACTACATAGAGAAGGGCTTCGTGGTGTTGGAGCGGGAGTACGATACAGCGGTGGGAAGGATAGATATACTGGGAAGGGACGCCAACGGCAGATTGGTTGTGGTCGAGGTGAAGAGGTCGCAGGCTGGCCCTGATGCAGTTAATCAATTGCTGCGATACGTCGATCATTTACTGCAAAGACGGGGAGAGAAGCCCCGCGGCGTATTGGTATCGCCGGACATATCCCCATCCGCGCACTTCATGCTTAAATCTAATGGCTTGGAATACTTAAAGGTCAGCAAGGATTTGACGACCCTGGCGGAGAAAGGCGGTTCCCAACCCTCCACAAAACCAGTGCCAGATTTTTACTCTTGGTTGTGATGCGATTCATCGTTATGGAGGCGAGCAGGCAAACTAGTAATTATAATGCAAAGGAAGAGTCCTAGGTTAAGCAAAAATTTTTTGCTTGGATTAGATAGAGTAGTTGGTGGTTCACATCAGCTTTATTCCATTTAACTAGCAATGGCAGTTATTGTTACCGTGGCTGTTACGGACGCGCTTCCTGGGTTTATCGGCAACGATTGACCTGAATTATATGAAGCGGCAGCAAGGATGGGGTATGGGGTGGGGTAGATGGAAGCCGTGCTTTCTCGTATGGAAATTACCTTGATCGATGAAAGGTCGAGGACAGAGGCCATCCCATATATCTTGCTCATTGCAACTTGGACGGCGGCCTTTATTGCCTCTATCTCTCCCTGTCGATACGAGGCAGGGCTAATATACGTGCTTATCGAGATGCTGGAGGCGCTATCCGAGGAAGCGCTCCTCAAGAGCTCGCCGACTAAGGTTTGATTTATGGGATTCATCAATGTTATCTTCATGCCATAGGACGCAGAGTAACCCATCAACTGCTGCGAGCCGCTGTAGTATTCATACACGGGGTTCAAGGAGACCTCCGTTGTAGTGTAATTCACTCCAAGGGAGTTCAACATAGATATGAATTCATTCACGTTGGATTCCATGTAATCGTAGGCTTGGGACGGAGTGGGCAAGGGCTGTTGGTTGCTGATGGTTATGTAGATGGTTATCCCCTCAGGTTGAAGATCTACGGACCCCTCCCCCGTCACCATCATAATCGTGCCGTTGCCCGGAGCCATCGATCCTCCAGTTGAATTAAGAATCGCCAAACCACTTGAAGCCGTTTGAGGTGATTGCTGATTCACTTGTGGAGAAAGAATAGCCAAACCACCTGGATTAGCCCGTACTTGATTGGATTGAAGATGTTGTATTGCGTACGCGGAGCCCATTCCTATTATGGCCACGACCGCAATGGCCACGTATATCCATTTCACTGTCATGTGGGTCGAGTAGGGTATTGACTCCCTCGCTATTATTACTAGGCCTTGGAACCGGCCATGCATGCCCATGGAAGTCGGGCATTGGCAGTAGTACTAGGCCTTGGTTCTTAGATGTGATTCAATGGGGTATTCTGGCCCTCTCGAACCTGGCTGGATCCATGGATTGGGGCTTAGTCGCGTCAACGCCTACCTTGGTGGTGAGCCCAATGGATTGATCTATGGCGGCTGGATCCAGCGAGGACCCCCTTGCCCTGCTTATCACGATCAAGTCCTCGTCCCCCCTGAACCTAGTGGCTATGGCCCACTCCACTTGAGTGGGATCATCTATGTCTACGTCGTCATCAACCACTACCACGTGTTTTAAGCTGGGGTGGGCGGCGAAGGCGGCCAGCGCCGCGTTCTTTCCCTCCCCCTCTATCCTTTTCTTTATCGATATGACGGCATGAAGCCACCCCCCTCCTCCCGGCGTTAACCTGACGGACTTCACGTCGGCGACCGCCCTGACGGCGTTCCATATCCTTGCCTCCTTCTCGAATCCCATCAAGACGCTGTTCTCCGGGCTGCCAGCCACCAATATGTGGAAGTACACAGGTTCCTCCCTAATGTATATCCTTGTTATCTTGACAACGGGCTGTCTCCTAACCACATCATATGTTCCCATTATGTCAACGCACGGCCCCTCCTCCGCCTCTCCATCCTTCGAAATATATCCCTCCATCAATACCTCCGCCTCGCTTGGCACCATCACTCCATTATCCAGTTGAACCACCTTGTAGTCCAGCAGCTTGGCGGCCACGTCCAGCTCGCTGACCCCAAATGGAGGCGAGGACGCGGAGGCCAGGAGAAACGCTGGGTGCACTCCCCACGCGATCGCCACGGGGGTATCCTTGCCCTTGGATTTATTATTCAAGTAAATGGAGTACAAGTGCCTTGGGACAAGCCTTATCACGAACTTATCCGAGTCAATCACGGACAATCTATGTATTGATGCATTCACGTAATCCCCCATCCCGAGGACGACGCCGCTGGTCAAGCAATTGGTAGGCTCCCTCTCAAAGAACTTGGGTATGGGAAGGCGCCTTAAATCCACCCCGCTCAATGGCTTGAACGCTGCATTGTTTGTTATGGTTGGCTTGCCTGGATTATTCTCGGCATCAATTAATTTCCGGTAAAGCTCGACATCGTTTGAGGTTCCCATCGCTATATGCAGCTTGTTCCTGGTATCGAGGATGTTGCCGACGCCCATGAAGCCGGGAAAACCACGAAGCTTGAACCTTATGGCCGGTCCCCTTCCAGCCTCCTCGCTTATCACGTACGGCGCCTCGTATTCGGGGCTAAGCTCTCCCACGTTCTTAATCAATCCCCTCCCCTCCAAATAATCCATGAATGATCTAAGGCTCATCTAGGGGTGATCCCGCATCAGTATATTAAATTTCCCCACGATTAATTAACCCCTCACCAGCCTTAATGATCCCCTCAACATGGATTAATAATGGAAACTATAAGGCCTGGAAAAACTCCCCCTTTTTCAAAGGCAAGTAGTCAACTCTCCTCTCTATACATCGATCGATCTGATACGTGGACATCATATCGGGAAGCCCTTAACTTCTTCACTATGAATTCGAATGCGGCCATGGGTTTGGTGTGCTCGCCGCACGTGTATACATCAACGGTCGCGTAACCATGCTCCGGCCACGTGTGTATGGAAATATGGCTCTCCGCCACTATTGCGACAGCGGAGACGCCACCGCTTGACCCGAATTTATGGTAAAACGCAGATATGACGGTGGCATTGGCAACGTCGGCCGCATCCCTAACTAATTGAAGTAGGAAAACCTCATTGCTGAGCAACTCCCCGTCGCATCCATAAAGATTACCATAGATGTGTACACCATACACTGCAACGCCGCCCTTTTCTCCCGTCGACCCTTGTATGTATGTTGTAGCTGTCATTTCTCCCCAATTACCAGGGATTTTTGAGAGACGAGGCAACGGAGCATTTAAAAGCTTTATCCTAGAGCATAGTCCTCTCTCCACCTTTAAGGGTAAGGGGTTAATTTGAGATAATTGTCGATCCATGTGATCGCCCTCGTTCCAATGCTTCAGGGAGGCTATGAAGCGCGCTGATGCTGGGGAAGGTTTTAAACGTGGAACGTTTTTCCTCCCGTGCTGAAGTGTCCGAAGTGTGGGTACTCCGTCTATGACTACGGTCACTTCAAGTGTCCGAAGTGTGGGTTGCCCTTGCTGGTGTACAAAGACTCGATCAATTATAGGATCAGCGGCAATAAGAGTGGAGTATGGAGGTATAGCTCTATGCTTCCCAAGGCAAGGGGGGAGGTATCGTTGGGCGAGGGCTACACGCCCGTCAGGCACATGGGCAAGTTCCTGCTTAAATTGGAGGGAAGAAACCCCAGCGGATCCTACATGGATAGGGGTACCGCCGTCTGGATAAGCCACCGTATGCCTAGGGAGGTATCGTTGAGGATGGACGGGGACTTCTCCAAGTCAGTTTCATTATACGTCTCCAGGATAGGCGGGCGGGTCTTGGTCTCCATAGGAAAAACCGATGATGCACGCGATGTTGAGTTCTACGCGAAGTTGGGGTGTAGTCTATGCATAGATTGCGTGATGGAGCCGTCGGTTAAGTATGGGGATCCCTTAATGATAGAGGGCTATAAGACCATTTCCATTGAGTTATACGAGCAGCTGCGCAGCGTTGATGGCATAGTGGTTCCCGTGGAAAGCGGCGTTTTGATCTACTCCATTTGGCATGGAATAAATGAATTACTTGAGGCAGGTGTTTTAGGCTCTCCTCCCCACATAATAGGCGCGCGGTTGTTGAGCGGCTCCAGTGATGGCTTGGGCAATCCAATAATGGACTTCTTGAGGACGAGGGGAGTGGAGTTCATGGACGTGGATCCACAAGACTCTTTGAATGCAGTGATACGGCTGACCAGGATAAACGTGTATGCTAGGCCGATATCCGCGGCTGCCTATGTGGTGGCGGAGAGAATGGGGAATAACTACGTTGCCATAATAAGCGGGTCCTCCGGCTTTAAGCATTACTCCAGGAAGGGGGATACGACCAGCTTACAACGAGAACTGCTGCAAGTAGTTAAGTCTATGGGCAAGGCAACTGCTTATCAAGTGTGGCAGAGGGTTACCGGCGAGGTAACGCTTCAGGGAGTCTACAAGGCACTGAATAGCTTGGTTAGTAAGGGGCTTCTCTGCTCAGAGATCGATGTGAGGGGAAAAAGGCGGATAGTGTATTTCATGGCTAGCGATCATAGGCCAAAGCAGTAGGTCACTGCATATCCTTTGCTATATTCGTGGTCGCGGCATCATTGTTTTTAAACCGAAAGCGTATTGCCGCTGTAATGGATTATGTAGATAAGGTGATGTTGTTGAGCGGGATTAGGTCCCTTGGCTTCTCAATAATATGGCCATATATAGGCTTGATACTTTACCGCTTCGATACGCCGTTGTGGATGATAGGAATTTATTATGCTGCCCAAGCAATAACGGGTGCCGCGGCCCAGATTGTGGGGGGAGTATTGACGGATTACTTGGGTCGCGTGAGGACCATGGGCATAGGAATTATCGGGGGAGTAGCCGCCTTGGTGGGGGCCTACTTGGCGGGGAATCCCGTGGCGTTGATGTCGTTGCTATTGGCTCAATCCATCTTCACCTCCCTGTATGCCGTGGCCAGCTCCACCTTGGTGGGGGATGTTAGGAAGGGCATGGAGAACTTGGTTAATGCCTATAGCAAAGTTAGGGTGGGAGCGAACGCTGGATGGGCCTTGGGCCCGTTCGTGGGAGGGGTTGCAATTCAATACATAGGCTATAGATCGCTTTTCTTATTGACCGCTATAATCTCCTTCGCTGCCTTCCCCTTGGTATACACTATTAAGGATTTGAGGGTGAGGAGTAGGATAAAGTTGACAAACATAGGCAGGGACTTCTCCAAATTCTTGGTACCATCTTTATTTCTATTCATGGTGATGGGCATGATGGGATTCGCCTTGGCAATGTATTACAACGAGGTCAGGGGGATTCCTACCTCGGAGGTGGGGATGGTGTTCGGGTTGAATGGTTTGTTGGTGGTATTATTGCAGGAAAGGGTGGGGAGGTTTATATCCAGGAGAAACGCCATTAAGTGGCTCACCTATGGATCCATAATATACTATGTATCGTATAGCTTGGTTGCGTTCATCGGCAATTTCTATCTAGCCATGGTCGATGTAGTGGCGATAACCATGGGGGAGATGATAGTCTCACCATTGTCTCAAGCGCTTGCCATGAATATGGCGGAGGCCGATAGGAGGGGCCAGTACATGGGTCTCTTTAACTTGGCGACCAGCATAGGCAGGAGCGTGGGCTCCGTGTTAGCCAGCGAGACGATGCAAGTATATCTATATAATCCGGTAATTTTATGGCAAATACTTTCGCTTCCCGCATTGCTGGCGGCGGCGCTGTACTGGGCTGCTCTCGGCAGTAAAAGCATGAAATTGGCCTCTACCGCCTAGATAAACGCGAGCGATTAACTGGGTTCCTTAGAGGATCCCATAATGATCGTCTCCTAATTGCTTGCAATTCATGTGAGCCCGTAAAATCTTTATAAAGATCGATGAATTCCATGGATCAATGCATGGGCGTGCCGGGAGGGTTAGGCGATTGATGCTCAAGTATGGAATAAGGCCCAGTAAGAGGCTTGGGCAGAACTTCATGGTGGATGAGCATTATATAAGCAAGATAGCTAAAATTATGAACGGAGCTGAAACAGTGCTGGAGATAGGGATGGGCCTCGGTGATTTGACCTCATCGATTAGAAATAACGTGAATTGGTTAATAACATGCGACTTGGATCCCAAAGTTAGGCGGGTATATTCCGACATGGCGGCTGACTGGGGCAATGTAGACTTCATCTCTTGCGATGGAAGATTGCCTCCCCTGAGAGCTGTGGATTCCGTGGTATCAAATATGCCCTATGCCGAGACCTCCAGGATCATAATAGCTCTATTAACTAAGATCTCATTCAAGAGCGCCGTCTTAACTCTTCAAAAGGAGGTTGCGGAGCGATTAATTGCCCTGCCCGGCACTGAGAACTACGGCCGATTGAGCGTCATGGTTCAATGCGCAGCCGATGTTGAGCTAATCGATGTGGTGCCGCCCACGGCATTTATTCCAAGGCCTAAGGTATACTCCGCCATAATTAAAATGAATAGAAAAAAGGAATGCGTCGACTTGAGTTTATTGGAGAAATTCACGGGAAGGGTGTTTACTCAGCCAAATAAGGTCTTAAGGAAGGTAGTGAGCCATTTTTACGGTAAGGAGGTGGTCCGGTACATAGATGCAGATAAAATGGATAAAAGGATATATGAGCTATCGCCCAGCGAGGTAGCCGAGGTAATCAATGCCTTAGGGGATCGCATTCTCCTCTCTCTTCGATAAACGCATTTGCCTATATTGCCATCAAGATGGGTGAGCATTGCCGTCAATGAATTAGGGCGTGCATTGGGAGGGATCTAGAGGACGAGCTTCAAGCCATTAATGGCCACCATAGATTTCGGAAAAGCCTTTATCGCGCACTTCATGAAGGCACTCCAATAATCCGGACCATAGCGATAGCTTATATGGGTCAATATCAATGATTTAGCGCTCGCCTCGATGGCATCCTGGACGGCATCCAAACAAGTGGAGTGGCCAAGCTTGTGCGCCTCCTCCCTATCCACGTCTCCATCCAAGTACGTGGAGTCATGTATTAACACATCGGCTGATTGCGCTATCTTAACGATGTTTTCCCCGGGGGCAGTGTCGCCTGTGTATACTATCTTTAAGAAGGGATTTCCCACGCTGTCCAGAACATCTTGGGGAGTTATCAATCTATTCCCAACCCTCACGCTCTCTCCCATATGCAGCTTGCGCCAGAGCTTGACTGGCACGCCTAATTCGCTGGCCTTGGATGGATTGAACTTGCCCGCGGGTTTCTTAATAAGCAATGCGTAGGAGTTGTCCTGCACGTTATGGTATGCCGTTATGTATCTAATCTCTATTTTACCGCTCAGGACCACTTGCTCGGAGTTTGACTCCCTCAGCTCAACCACTCTCAAGAAGGATAGCTCTGGAAGCCAGTCCCTGATGGGCGCGGGCCCCATTATTGTTAGGGGAGTGGTTCTGTTCAGTAACTGCATTGTGGCTATCAATCCCAGCAAGCCATTGAAGTGATCCGCGTGTAAATGCGATAGAAGTATGTGGGTCAACCGCAGTGGGCTGATGCCTATCTCTTGCAATCTGGATTGCGTTCCTTCTCCAGCATCCATCAATATCTCATAGCCCTCATGCGATACTAATATGCTGGGTAGCGCTCTCCACTTGTTAGGTACGGCAGCCCCAGAGCCTAGGAACGTTATGGTGGCCATCCATCCATTGAATAAAGTGGGGGAATATAAAATGTGACTCCAGCCCAAAACGCCGAACACAGATCTGCATCAATAAATGAAAAAAGACTCTCGGGGTTTGGGGATTATGAAAAATCATTTTTAACCTTATCGGGGGTTGATGGGGCGGAAGGCTCCGTAAGGGCGGGGTAATTCGTTCCCTACTCCAGTAATCCCCATGATTTGTTTTGCTCCAGTGCGATGGCGAGGAATGCTGGGGTAGTCACTTGATGATCATAACCGGTCTCTTGGAGTACTTAACCACCCTCTCCGACACGGAGCCTAGGAGGAATTTAGTGACTCCCCTCAAGCCTCTGGATCCCATCACTATCATATCGACGCCTAGATTATCGGCTGCGTCTATTATCTTACTGGCAGCGTCCCCCCTCTCCAGCAGTTGTTCAGTGTTTACGCCTTGCTCCACCGCCTTTTTTGTCGCCTCATCCAGCAATTCCCTGGCGTTTCTCAGCAGTGAGTCCACCATCTCGGGATAAGCTGGGGGGTAATTGATTGCCAGCATGTATTTCTGTTCTTCAATAACGTGAACGATATATAGCTTGGATTCGAATCGCCTTGCCATATCTATAGCTATACCCAAGGCCTTGCTGGATTGAGGGGATCCATCTATTGCTACTAATATTTTCTTTAACATATATTATTAATAAATTTATAAAAATTTAACCTTATCGGGAGTTGGGGAGACCCCGTGAAGTGGAGGCGCTCCACCCAATAGGGCGGGGGTAATTCACATATTTTCCATTGTATGTGTGCTCAAGGAGTCCATTGTGCTGGGTCAATCATTGACTTGAAATGAATATAACGGCGGTTCATTGGCAGATAGCCATTGATTTCCCGTGGAGGCAGCCAGTTTGCGTTTATTTTCACGCTATTTGTCGTCGCTCGGTCATATTGCCTTGTTTTTCTAAGTTCATTTAGTGAGAAAATTTATAAATGCAATGATGGTCGGGGATGCATGACTCAATTGGAATGGGGGACCTTTCCGGAATCAAAATGAACGTCTTGATAACCGATAACGTGAATGATCGGGTAATAAAATCCTTGAAGGGGTACGGATTCGAGGTGGAGTATAAGCCTGGCATAGGCAGAGATGAATTGCTTAGCATAATAGGGGAATACGATATATTGATAGTTAGGAGCAGAACTAAGGTTGTTGCAGATGTAATAGATGCTGGGAAGAAATTGAAGATAATTGCCAGGGCGGGCGTTGGTCTAGATAACATAGATGTTAATTACGCCGTGAATCGTGGAATAGCCATAGTGAATTCCCCGAGGTCCGCCACGTATTCAGCGGCGGAGTTGGCTATAGGCTTAATGATAGGCGTGGCCCGCCGCATAAATCTATATAATTTAGATATTAAGAATGGAAAATGGAGTAAGGGCGCCTATGAGGGCATGGAATTGAGGGGAAAAACTATGGGAATAGTGGGATTCGGCAGGATAGGTAAGGCTGTTGCGGAGGTGGGAAAGGCAATGGGCATGAAAATCAATGTAACTGATGTAGTTGACGTGGGGGAGGAAGCCAAGGCAATGGGGGCCCATTTCATGGATCTACGCGATTTATTGACCAATAGCGATGTCATAACAATACACGTATCGCTCACAAAGGATACCTATCACATGATAAATGGAAATACTTTGAAACTGATAAAGGACAATTCCATTATAATCAACACCAGCAGGGGCGAGGTGATAGATTCAAAGGCATTGCTGGATCACTTGGATAGGTTGTGGGGGGTGGGGCTGGATGTTCTGGAGCACGAACCTCCACATGATGAGTGGGAACTGAAGATAACTGCCCACCCCAAGGTATTGATGACTCCCCATATAGGCGCGGAGACAAAGGAAGCACAGGATCGCATAGTAGATGAGTTGCTCGGCAATCTGTTGGAGACTGTGAAACGGGTGGTCGCAAAATGAAATACTTGACTCCCGGCCCTGTTCAATTGCCCGATGCAGTGCTGAGAGCGGTCTCTAATCAACCCATGTTTCACAGAACGGAGGAGTTCAGGAAGCTCTTCAAGTCAGTAACGGATGGATTATTGGAGATAGGCAATGCGAGGAACGTGGCGATAATTCCGGGCACCGGCACCACGGCTGTGGATGCGGCAGTATATAATTTCCTGGACCCCAATGACGAAGTGCTGGCATTGATAACGGGCGAGTTCTCGGAGAGGTTGGCGGAATCAGCGGAGAGCAGGGGGGCCAAGGTATTTAGGCTTGAGGGTGTTTTAGGCGATGTTCCAAGGCTTGAGGATGTGAAGAGGATAATAGATGAGAGAAAACCCAAGGCATTGCTGGCCGTCCATAATGAGACCAGCACTGGGGTAGCCAATAAGGCATTAGATGAGGTGGCCAAGTTAGCTCATGATAATGGCATGCTGGTTCTAGTGGACAGCGTGTCGGGCATGCCAGCGGAACCGATAGATGCGGCCAAGTTCGATGTGGTGGCCACGGCCAGCCATAAAGCCTTCATGGCCCCTCCCGGAGCAGCCATTGTGTTCTTCAACGATGCCCCCGTCTCCAATGCGCCTAGGCCGCCGGCATTGGATTTGAGTAAGTTCATGAAGAGCTCCAACAAATCGGAGACTCCCTACACGCCTCCCATTTCCGTCATGTTTGCCTTAGAAGTCTCGCTTGACATTATTCTAAGCCAAGGACTGGGTAATTATATAAAAGCACACTTGGAACGCATGAATTACTTGTACAGTGAATTGGAGGAAATAGGGTTTGCCGGCGTTCCAAGGCCTGATCTTAGGAGCAACACTGTGGGCGCGTTCTATTCGCCCGTGGATCCTCAAGTGGTTATATCGAGGCTGCGCGAGCATGGATACACCATATCGGGAGGAATGTGGAAGATAAGGGATAAATCAATACGTATAGGTGTAATGGGTGACGTGACTTTAGACGATGTGGAGTCCATAGCTAATATGTTGAGGATTTTCATGGAAACCACTAAAAGGAGATTATAGTCAAGCCCAGTCCGAATTGTTTGTAATGAACCAACGGTGCGATACCTTTAAAACAGTGAAGCAGCTGACTATAATCATAATGTCAAAGAGAATCAGTGATTACGAGGATATAACTAACGCAGAGGCATTAGCGGTGCTGAGGAACATATTGGCCACTTACGGTTCCTCTCCTAAATTGGAGACATCAATGGAGTATTTAAGCAAGTTCTCCAAGACATCAAGCGATAATGCCAAGAACTTGGTAAAGGAGCTTGAGGAGAAATTCGGTTTAACCAAGGTAACTGCCATACAATTAGTTAACATAATGCCGCAGAGCGTGGACGAGATAAAGTCTATAATAAGCAGCGAGAAGGGGGAATTCAAGAACGAGGAGTTGCAAGAGATCTTGAACATCCTATCTAAATACTCAAAGGTTCAGGGTTGACTAGCCCATGGATAAGAAAGAAGAATATGCATATGTATTGGACATAGTCCCCCCGGAGCAAGTATTGGCTAAGGAACCATCCATAGCCAGGCGAGGTTTTCCCCGTAATGAGGTTTACCTCCAAGTAATTGGGGATGAGTACTTTACATTGATGGAGGTTACGCTGAAGCCGCAGATGATGGCAGAGGTGGGGGAGCGGATATACGTGGGATCGGGCACTAGGGATAAGGTGAATAAAATAGTGAAGAGGTTAAAGTATGATGAATTGACTCACGAGGCAAAGGCTAATTTGCAAGAAATAATAGAGAAGATAGTTGCGGAGAAGGAGTCTAAATTCGTGGATTTTTTTAACACAGCCGGTCCCTTGACGTTGAAGCTCCACTCGTTGGAGTTGTTGAAGGGCATTGGCAAGAAAACCCTCTGGCGATTGTTGGAGGAAAGAAACAGAAAGAAATTCGCCAATTATGACGATATAAGGAATAGGGTTGGCGTTGATCCCGTTAAGCTAATATCTGAACGGATACTCAGAGAGCTTCGGGAGGAGGATAAATACTTCCTGTTCACCGCTTCCGTTGCCGAGTAGGCTTGAGGAACACGACAACTTCTTGAATGCCGAAGAGTCTCCTCGCCGTCTTTATGAGCTCCACATCATCGCTTAATAACCCCGTCCGCCCCCTCCTGTGCAGCTCTATGGCCACCAGCAGCGATAGATCGGCCTTACTGAGCCGTTGATTCCTCGCCATGCGGGCCGCTCGCTCTAATTCATCCTCGTTAACATTCAATATATTTAATTGTAATTCCTCCAGCATTGCGATGGATGTATCCCTTAATTCCTCGATAACCAAGTCGGTGGTTACCAACTCATTGGCCAATTCCTTGAGCACCAATGGATTCCTAACATGGAGGAAACCGCTGGCGTCTATTATCAGAACATCGAAAGTCTCTGCTGCATCCTTTCGTATAGGTTGAACCGTCGGGTCCTCACCATTTTTATCGTTCTTCTCCATGGCTTTATCACCGCCTCCGCTACCTCGCCGAAGTTCTCGCCATCGCACAGTATAAATGCCTTTTCCGTGCTGGTCACCACTATGGGTTGGTCGAAGGGATGAACTATCTTGTATGATCCCACCGAGAAGGGCACTAAGGGAATTATCAATTTGGCATTAACCCTCTGATCCAGCACCGGACCGCCTGCAGCAAAGGAATACGCTGTGGAGCCCGTGGGGGTCGCCACTATTATTCCATCCATTCTCCCTCTTAGCAACTCATCTCCATCTTCCATCACGGTCACTGTGACCAGCCTTCCCATATTCACGTTTCTCATTAACACTTCATTCAAAGCAAAGCAGGTTCTTCCACCACCCACATCAGCGCTCAAGGCCCTTCGTTCTTCTAGGAAATAGTTGCCGTTGATTACGTTGACCAACTCCTTCTTAATATCATTTAGATACACATCGCTTAGGAAGTTGACTCTTCCCGCGCCTATGTGTATTATAGGCACGTCCAAGTCGGGATAATCATGTATGAACCGCAATAGGGTTCCGTCACCCCCAACTATTAGGGCCATATCTGGGACTCCGGTTATCGGGGGGAGACCCATCTCCTCCTCGCGTCTTCTTAATGCGAATGCCTCTACTCCGTTTAATTTAACGGCATCCATGATAAGGACTGATGCATCGCTCAATGCATTAACATACACGGCCACCTTCATTAATCGGTAAATTTGACTTAACTTATTTAAATTATCCTTCCCATATTGTGAAGTGAGTTATAGTCGCATCGTAATAGATGGAAGGAGAATTGTAGCTATCGTAATTATTGCCTTGCTTTTGATCGTGATGATTAGGGGCAGGGGGGAATCATCGCTGTTGGCAGCCTTCATGATTGGAATAACGTTTGTGTATTTAATGATTGAAAAGGATCGATATTACTTGGAATCCATTTTAATTCTATTACTGTATATTGCAATATACGAGTTTTTTAAGGATTACATAAATTCCATGGAGTTCTCCATCGCCATACAACTATCCATTATATTTCTATTATATATGATCTATATAACAATCAAGTATTTATGGAAGACCGGCCACTTGAGGAATAGTTCCTCCCAAGCATCTTAATGGTGGTTTCCAAGATATGGAGCGTACTGGTTCTGGAATGGCGGTGAGAAATAAAGCTATGAATCTAGCTCAACCTATTAAATATAATGGATTGTGTTGGCCATAAAGGATAAATTATGCGAGGGGGTGAACAATTATGGATCTCGGATTAAAAAATAGGAACGTTTTGATAACAGCATCTAGTCGTGGCATTGGATTGGGCGTGGCCAAGGTGATGGCGATGGAGGGAGCCAATGTGATTCTCTTCGCCAGAAGGCAAGAGGAGCTTGAGGCCGCGAAGAGGGATATTCAACGGGTGGCGTCAGGTAAGATATCGTATCACGTGGGCGATATAAGTAAGAGAGATGATATAGATGACTTGGTTAAGCGTGCCAACGAGGAGTTGGGGGGAGTCGACATAATGGTGTACAATACGGCGCCGCCCAAGCCAGGTACATTTCTGGAGTTAAATGATGATGATTGGGAATACGGGGCTAGATTGTTGCTTCATTCCGCTGTCTGGTTGACCAGGCGAGTCGTGGACGGCATGATCAAAAAGAGATGGGGTAGATTAATCTATATTACATCGCTTACGTTGAAGCAACCAATTCAGAACTTGGTTCTCTCCAATGTGATCAGGCTATCCATAATGGGGCTCGTCAAGTCCTTGGCGGCAGAGCTGGCGCCGCATGGAATCACCTCCAATGGGATAATGCAGGGACATATATTCACAGAGAGGACTCGCCAATTAGCCTCTGACTCAGCCGCTCGGCAGGGGAGATCCGTGGAGGACGTGTTAAAGGAAATGACTAAGGAAATACCGGCCGGCAGATACGGCACCCCCGAGGAAGTAGGATACCTAGCGGCTTTCCTGGCCAGTGATCAAGCATCTTACATAAATGGATCAATGATATTAATAGATGGGGGATTGGTTAGATGTACCTGATAAGAATCAGCAAGCTTTGTCTTTTAAGGCGGAGCAATCCCTCTAACCCCCCGTTCTCATTCTAATCATGGCTCCGGCGACCGCGGGCAAACCCTCAAGGCCTCGGGGAACCCCCTCAAAACAGGGAGGAGGTCAGTGGAAGACCTCACTTGGAAGAACGGGGTTGCTCACGGCTTGTAGGCTTTTATCGACAGGACAAACGGTAAGTCTAGCCCTGGAGGCGGGGGAGGAGATTTAAAAATCATTTTTGGACTCCATTATTTCGGGAGTGGGGGAATGGGATTTCGTGGATAGGGGGCCAATATTTAAAAATACTATATAGAATCGAACTTAATGCAGAAAGCAAATGAGGAGCAACAGCCCCTGAGGTTCTTGAACAAGATGTTAAACAAGCAAGTAGTTGTGAAGCTCAAGACGGGCAAGATACTTCGAGGATCATTAAACTCGTTTGATTATTGCATGAATATAGTAGTCAACGATGCAGAGGAGCTGGATTATCATAGTGATCAAGTTATGGTTAAGTACGGTAAAGTATTGATAAGGGGAAACCAAGTACTATATATAGCGGCGAGGGATCTATTGGTGGGGTGAAATGAGGAACATAGTGGTATCCAATATAGATAGAAAACCAGTGGAAGAGCAACCCGTGGAATTGGTTGAGCGGAAGGGCCTTGGTCATCCAGATTACATATCCGACGCCGTATCTGAAGCCGCCAGCAGGGAGCTATCTAAGTACTACCTAAAGGAGTTCGGCACAATACTTCATCACAACTTGGATAAAGTGCTCTTGGTCGGTGGCCAAGCATCTCCTAGGTTTGGGGGAGGGAATGTAATACATCCGATATATATACACGTCGCTGGCAGGGCTACAACAGAGGTCAAAACAAGTGATGGGGTCTTCAAAATACCCATTGGCCCCATAATTCTTTCCGCTTCAAAGAAATTCATCAAGAATAACTTCAGGTTCTTAAATCCAGACGACCATGTAGTTATAAATTACTCCATAGGGCCCGGCTCAACTGATTTGGTTGGGGTCTATGAGTTGGGCGCGCATTCCGCCGCTCCCTTGGCTAACGATACGTCGATAGGGGTTGGCTTTGCTCCATTGTCGGTCACGGAGCGCTTAGCAATGGAGTCAGAGCGGCTTCTGAACTCCAGGGAGTTCAAGCTGAAGTACCCAGAGGTGGGGGAGGACGTCAAGGTAATGGCGTTGCGGCAAGGCAAGTCAATCAAGGTAACCATAGCTGCGGCCTTCATTTCATCGTTGGTGAAGGATAAGGACCACTACTTAAGCGTTAAGGAGGAGGTTAAGAGGAAGGTAGAGGATTTAGCTGCTAAAATAGCTCCTGGCCATGATGTATCGGTATTCATAAATACTGCCGACAAGCCTGAAAACGGTATTTTCTACATAACTGTGACCGGTACCTCCGCAGAGCATGGGGATGATGGAATGACGGGCAGAGGCAATAGGGCCAATGGCTTGATCACTCCCATGAGACCTATGACAATGGAGGCAGCGGCCGGCAAGAATCCAGTGAATCATATAGGCAAGATATATAATGTATTTGCACCATTGGTGGCGAGTAGATTATATAAGGAGGTTCCCGGCATGAGGGAGGTGTACGTTTACCTCCTCAGCCAGATAGGCAAGCCCATTGATCAGCCATTGATAGCTAACGTGGAGATAATCCCTGAGAAAGAATTGACTGATAACATGAGGCAAGAGACCCAATCTATAATGGATGAAGAGTTGAGCAGGATAACCAGAATGGCAGAGTTAATACTCAACGAGGAAGCTACCCTTTATTAATCCCCATCCAGCTTCAACAATAAATTAATTGAAATATTGTTTTAAGGACGTGCGTTAATCGCATCACGATAAACGAGCAAGGAGGCCTTGTCATTTATGAGTGGGAGGAAGGGGTTTGAAAAATGTGAAGCATGGCTGGGAGGGCCACGTTCCCTCCGGCCGGGCTCTGCAACCAAGCCTGTTAGGAAGCGAGCAGCAGGTCTGAAGGCACCCTCTTGAGGGAGGGGATGAGTTACAATCTATTTCTTCTATATTCCCTTATTATGTCCTCTATGTGGGCTGGATCCACCTCTGTCTCCAGATCGCGTAGGTTATTGAGGGAATTAACGATTGAATTCTTGGATACTAGCTTTACATTGCCTGCATCCCATATAATTACGTCCTTCAGTGGTATGGGGTTTATTCCCAACTTAAAGAATGCCCTTAACCCGCCCGGCGTCGTTTCCTCATCTATTATTACAGTGTTTGCTCCGAGGTCAAGGAGCTTATGAATGTTCATCATTGATAGCGAGTGAAAAGTGGTTATGGGGTAATACCCCTTCCTTGAGAGATTTATCAGGGCCTCCTCATCTTCAGCCTTAACGGCTATCCCCACATCGCCGCTCACTATTCCAGCCAAGTACTCCTCCAATTGCTTCAGCTTGGTTCTCAGCTCCATGTTCTTATTGATTTCC
>DAHE01000006.1:5802-106308 GCA_002508315.1 Thermocladium sp. UBA166 | reverse complement strand
TTGGGGCTCTTGATTATGGTCCTCTCCAGTTCGTTTTTTAGCTCACTATTCTCCCGCCTCAATCTTTCCACTTCCCTCTCGAGGGCAATCACGTATGTGGAGTTATCCTCCTCTTCATTGTTTTGCTTGTCCCTTATCACTATTACTTTTACATTATTGCTGGCTTGCTCCTTCCTTATTGCCTCATTTATAGCTTGGCTTATGGGCACTCCCTTTATGACGAGTTCCTTCACGTGATCCATGGGTAAACCCATTGCGCGCTTTCTCAATTCTTCCTCCACTTTATCCAGCTTCGGCTTCACGCTCATGAAGGCCTTATACGCGGCCGCCAATGCATCTCGTTGATGCGTGGTTGCCACCTTTACTCCTTGTTGCTTGGATAAATTCATTGCTATGCTGGTCTTCTCGTCGATGGAAAGATCGCTCTCGGGAGCGAAGAGCGTTGAGTTAACCATTGCGGCCAGCTTCCTTACGTAGTCTGATGGCTTGCTGACGTCGGTTGCTATTATTATGGGAGAGCCATATCTGTACACCATCCTTAGAAGCGCGCTCCTGCTTAGGTTTCTTCCACTATATAGCCTCAATATATTGCCCCTCAAGTCCATTATGGCCACTCCGGCAACTATCCCGGGATCCACTCCCACTATCAATTTGCGATCATGGTTTGGAACGCTCGCTCCCTCGAACCTGAAGGAATCCAGTAGAGCCGACTCTATCCTTATTTCCACGTCCAATCCCTTATATGGTTTAACCAACCGCCTCACGGCGGACTTCTCGGCGTATACCACGAACACGGCCGATCTAATTCCCTCGCTCTCCCTATAGAATAGATCATAATCCATCCCACCCTTATCCAAGGATTCCTTAACCATCTCGGCCAAGCTCTTGATCCTGAGGGATACGTTTCTCTCATACCTATTCCTGCTCTGCCCGCCGGGGGTGGTCGATATCTTAGCCTTTATTATTATGCGAGTCTCATCTTCATAGAGCTTTATGGGCGTGCCGACTCCCATTATGGATAGGCGTGCCGTTGCCTCCGCAGTTTGGAGGGGCGATAGCTTAACAGCGTTAATGCCTAAGTATTCCCTTGCAAGGTGCTCCATGCTTTTCTCAGATCCATCGCTTAACCTAGTTACTTGTATGATGGAGATATCGAATGGAAGGCCAGCCATCTTTTTTATTAAATGAGGCGCGGCCTCCATCAACTCCCGTATATTATCTATGGCCAGCCTTCTTATCTTGTATTTACGTATTAATCGATATAGCCCCCACTCATCCATGGCGCCGCTCTCCACAACTCCATTATCGCTGGCAACGACATAGGCAAATTCGCCCCCGCTTATGTCGATGCCCATCACAAGAGAGCCGGCCACGCTTTAATCTTCATTCCCGGGTTAAAAATGCTTTGTTATTGTTCCGTTAGTATCTTTAACTTTATTGGAATTGAGGAGGGGGTGGTTCCGGTGGGAATTCATGTGGGAGGGTCGATGTTTCCNNAGGGCTGGGGGCTAGCTACGGAGATCGAGTTCCCGTAACCCTTCTCCTTCACAAGCGGGCGGTAGGAGGTTTGGGTCTCTATCCACGAGAAAAATCCCCAGTCTCAAGGCAAGGATGCCCTGCCAACTAGGGTGGATTAAATTCACAAGCTGGGTTATCTCCCCCTCCCCATTGATTTGAGCCTGGTTTCGCTTAGCATGGGTGGGTTCCTAGTGGAAGCCGAATCTTTCGATAGCCCCGGTTCTCGATGTTGTCAGAATGGGAATGCGCGAAACATTAATTAGTGGCGGCCCATATATCCATATGTGCAACCGGATAGAAAGGTACCTGCGCGGGCTTTATTGCTTCCTCCCAGGAGGTGGATTGAGGGCTCCGCCATGAGGTTCATAAGGGAATATGTGAGGAATGGCATGACCGTGCTGGACATGGGAAGCGGTCCCGGCTTTTTCACCATTGAAATTGCGAGAAGAGTGGGACCCAAGGGGCTCGTCTACGCCGTTGATGCGGATGAGAACTCCGTTAATCTGTTAAAAAGAAGGATTGAAGGGCAATCCATCAACAATATAATCCCCATGCTGGCCTCCGTCGATAAAATGGATTTCATAAACGATAAATCAATGGACGTGGTTTTCTCAAATAAAACGCTATGCTGCGTTAGGCGGCATCTAGATGCGGCCAGGGAGATCAAGCGTGCATTGAAGCACGAAGGAGTGGCCTACGTAAGCATTTCAAGGCCGGCCTTGGATACCATATCCGTTAATTCGACGGAGTGGGCAACCATACTATCCATGTTTCGCATCGTTAAGCAAGGCGCATCTTTGATGTCCAGGTGGGCAATCCTAGCTCTCCCCTAATTAAATTTCATTACCATAATATTAAGGAAATATTATATTATCGTTACTTCTTGAGCAGCAGCAAAAACCCCTCCCCCCAAAAAGCAATCGTATAATAGGTAAGAAAGAATATATGTAGTAATTTTAAGCTGGTTTCCTTATTGAGCGAAGAAAAATATTAAACCTTTAATGTTTGTAATCGGTAATGGATATAGAAAAGCTCAGGGCTAAGTACGAGGAATGGAGAAAGGAATTCCTAATTCCCCTCCTCAACAAGATGCCTGAGCAGAGGAAGTTTGAGACATTGTACGGCACGAAGATTCGGAATTTATACACGCCGCTTGATTGGGACCGGGATTATCTGGACTACCTAGGATTTCCGGGGCAGCACCCATATACTCGGGGAATTTACCCCAATATGTATAGGCACAGGCTCTGGACCTTCAGGCAATACTCCGGATTTGGAAGTCCGGAGGACACCAACGCCAGATACAAGTTCCTTCTCAACCAGGGCCAGACTGGATTAAGCGTGGCATTCGACCTTCCCACTCAATTGGGGTTGGATCCGGACGATCAATTAGCATATCCAGAGGTAGGCAAGGTTGGAGTATCGATTCCTGAGGTGGAATCCATGTCCATATTGTTCGACGGCATCGATCAAGGCAGAATAAGCACGTCAATGACGATAAACGCTACCGCTGCGGAGCTTCTCTCCATGTATATTGTAGTGGCGGAGTCGCGGGGCGTTAACGTGGTTGGATTGGAGGGCACTGTTCAAAACGATATATTGAAGGAATTCATAGCTCGCAACTTGTACATCTACCCCCCTCTCCACTCCATGAGGTATGCAACCGATATAATAGCTTATACGGCCAAGAATTTGCCGAAGTGGCACCCAATAAGCATAAGCGGCTATCACTTCAGGGAGGCCGGCGCCACCTCTGTTCAGGAAATAGCATTCACTCTTTCCGATGCTATAGAATACGTCAATTGGACTAAGGAAAGAAATGGAATACCGGTTGATGACTTCGCGTCAAAGCTCTCGTTCTTCTTTGCAGCCACAACCAATTTATTCGAGGAGGTGGCCAAGTTCAGGGCGGTTAGAAGGATGTGGAGCAGGATAATTAGGGATCGCTTTGGCGCGTCTAACCCTGAGTCCATGCGCATGAAGTTCCACGTCCAGACATCCGGGGCCGCTTTGACGGCGCAGCAGCCCGAGGTAAACATAATACGAACCACGATACAAGCATTAGCGGCGGTGCTCGGGGGTTGTCAATCCCTGCACGTTAACTCGTTTGACGAGGCCTTGGCTCTCCCCACGGAGAAATCGGTTGAGTTGTCGCTCAGGGTTCAGCAAGTAATAGCATATGAGAGCGGAGTAGTGGATTCAGTGGATCCCCTCGGCGGTTCCTATTACATAGAGTGGTTGACGGATGATATTGAGGAGAACGCGTGGAAGATAATAGATCACGTGGATAGGCTGGGAGGAGCCGTGCGGGCCGTGGAGATGGGTTATCCCCAGCGGGAGATAGCCGCCTCCGCGTATGAATACCAGAGAAAGGTAGATAGCGGCGAACTGCCCTTGATAGGGGTTAATATGCTTCGGAAGAATGAAACCACCAGGATGGAGCTTCATAAAGTGGATCCAGAATCACGGAGAAGGAGCATAGAGAGGATCAAGCGGGTTAAGGAGAACAGGGACGCGGAAAAATGGAGCAGGAGCTTAGGTGAGCTGAGACAGGCGGCGAAAAAGGATGACTTGAACATATTCCCAGCAATACTGAATGCAGTTAGATCTAGGGCCACCGTGGGAGAGATCAGCAAGGTGCTCAGAGAGGAGTGGGGAGAATACAAGCCGGAGCCAATCTTTTAACCTCTCGTTACTGCTGTAAATCCCCCGCAGAGATGGAAAGCCCAGTGATCGCCAGTCACGGGGGCAGGGATGATTCATTAATCAAAATAAAAGCAAGCCTGCCCTTCATGGCGGGGAGGAGTCAACTGCTATTTGGTTATTCCATAAAACCTCCCCGCAGTTTCCCCGGTCTTTCTGGCCACGCAACCATGATTCCAAGGATTCATTGTGATGTAGGGACAACATATGGATCCATTGAATGCATCATATGCGTTATCGTTAAAAAATAACGCCATGTGCAGATTTCCATGGCGTCAAAATCCATGGTTCTCGGGGTAGTTCTGTTAGTGGTGGGGTTAGTTGTGGGATTGGCGGTGGGTTATTCGATATCGCCGAGATCAGTCAAGCCCGTTCAAATAACCACATCCTCGCCCGGCGCATTCAATGTAGGGGCCGCTGGGACGCTTAAGTTTGCGTTCGGCGATTTATTGAACATATACAAGCAACTATACCCATCAATCACCACTGGCGTGCCATTGTTCAAGGGTAGCGGCGAGGTGATGAGCGACGAGAATGCCACTAAGGTGTATAGCCTTGTGGCATCGGCTGATACCACCACAATACCGAAGGTTCTTTTCCCCGTTAATTTGACCAATTACGAGATAGCGTTCGGCAGTACCCAGATGGTTATATTGGTGAACTTGAACACCACTGTGGGCAAGGAGGCCTATAATCTATGGTTGCAAACCGATAATTCCAGCAGTAGTCCATATTGGAAGCAGATATTCCAGCTCTTATTGAAGCCCGGCGTTGTGGTGGGGGTATCGAATCCCTTCACGGATCCCTCGGGCTATCAAGCCATATGCGTCACGAAGCTGGCTGGGTTGACTTATTTCGGCAACTCATCGCTCGTATACGACACGCTCTATTATTATGGCGGGCAACAGCTCAATCCGAGCAAGATATACATGGAGAACACGGAGGTGGATTTGGTCACTTTAATGGAGAGCGGAAAGATAGACTTCATCCTCAGCGCTTACATGAGCAATGCATTGCCCACCCATGCCGCCGTGCCCACCATAGGAATAATAACCCTGCCGGATCAAATAAATCTAGGTAATCTATCCATGGTTAACTATTACCACTCCGTCAATGTAACCTGGACTGAGAATGGGGTCACCAAGACGTTCCAGTGCAACCCAGTGGTGTACACGGCCTCTATCCCATACGCTGCCCCCAATCCGCAAGCAGCTGTGAACTTCATGCTGCTGCTCTTCAGCCCAGAGGGTCAGGGCATATTGAGGAGCAATGGAATAACTCCCATATTGCCTGGGGTTGTTTATGGTAATTACGCCTCCGTTCCACCGCAATTAAAGCCCTTCACGGTACCGCTGAGCAACGTGCCGGCTCTCTCATCCATATTCCCGCAGTGAACAGCCGAATATGAGAGATGCTTCATTTAAAACATTAATTATTTTGGGCCTAGCCTTAGTAGCATTCTACCTATTCCCTATTTTTGTTCTCGTTAAGGTGGCGTCGCTCAGCGTGTTCCACGCGTTGAGGGAACCGTCATTCCTGCAAGCGATAGAGGTGACTATTATAATGGCCACGGCGGCATCAATTATATCCGTGGCGTTTGGAATACCCTTGGGGTACTTCATGGCCAGGTACGACTTCAGGGGCAAGTACGTATTGGATGCTTTATTGGACGTGCCCATAATGATCCCTCACATAGTGGTGGGGATAATGATAGTGCTGGCATTTGCATCAAGTTATGGCGTGGGCCCCCTTTTATCTAGGCTTGGCATAAGCTTCATCGATACATTATGGGGAGCTGTGGCGGCGGTTACGTACTTGAGCTCCACGTACACCGTGAGGACCATAGAAACCGCGATTAGGATGATAAATCCAGACATGGAATTGACGGCACGCACGTTGGGCGCCACAAAATCATATGTATTGATGCACTTAATAATACCTTACATAAGGCGATCCATAGCAAATGGCGCTATGCTTTCTTGGTCCAGGTCCGTTTCTGAGGCGGGCGCCTTATTCATAATTGCCTACTACGTTTTCTTGGGGAGATCCACGATAGTTCCGGCCTCGATTTATATATATGAATCGTATATAGGAATAGGGTTAACCAATGCTGCCATGTACTCGGCGGCGCTGATATTGGTTATTTTCGTGATATTCATTATATACAAGGCAGTGATTGGGATAAGCGATGTCCATTCACATAAATGATTTGACCCATTCATTGCAATCGTTTAGATTAGGACCCATTAACCTAGCCATAGAAGGGGATTACTTCGTTTTAATAGGGCCAACGGGTAGCGGGAAATCCACGCTTCTCAGATTGATAGCGGGAGCATTCTTCCCCAAGAGCGGCGCCATATTAATTGATGGCGTTGATGTGACTCGCGCGCCTCCTGAGAGGCGTAACTTGTCCTTCGTTCCACAAGACTACGCATTGTTCTCCATAATGAGCGTGAGGAGCAATATAGAGTTCGGCCTAAAGGCTCGCGGGATTCCAAGGAGGGAACGGGAAAAGAGGATTTCCTACATAACGGATAGGTTGGGCATAAGTAATTTACTGGAGAGGGAGCCCAATACCTTATCTGGGGGCGAGAGGCAAAAGGTTGCATTGGCGCGGGCATTAGCTCCCAATCCACGGATACTGTTATTGGATGAGCCTCTTTCCATGCTTGACTCCAACAGCAGGATGGAATTCGTGGAGTTATTGAAGAGCATTCACAGGGAGTATGATTTAACCGTCATCCATGTGACCCATGATTTCGAGGAGGCATACGCATTGGCTGACAAGGTGGGCGTGATAATGAATGGACAGCTGAGGTACGTGGGGGATAAGGAGTCGCTGTTCAATTCGCCGCCGGATATAGACGTGGCTCGCTTCATTGGGTACAGGAATAATGTAGTTGATGGGAGGATCGTGGGCTTGGATGGGGTCCTATTCATTAGGCCGGAGTGGATAGAGATAGGTAGCTCCGGTTCGCTGCGGGGAACGGTAACCAACGTAATAGACTCACTGACCGGTTTCTACGTGGAAGTGGCAATAAATGGAAATAAATTAGTATCGCTTACCCGTAGTAGGCCTGATCTGGGCGCTGAGGTCGGCGTGAAAATCTTGAAATACAATGTGCTGCCCCGAATTGAGCGTGGGCGGAGCTAGTGAAGGAAATTCATGAAAGAATCTGCGTCCTTCCCTTGTGAGGAGAAGGCTTAGTCAAGTATAAAGCATTTATAAGTTAAATGCGAAAAAAGTTAATAAATGGCCTGCGCTAAGATATCCCAGGTGATCTTAAAATGATAGAAACACCTCTAAGCATTTCGATCGATGAGTTTGATCGCGTGATGTTGATGGATGATGGAGATTGTAAGTCTTATTCCATAGGTTACTCCAAGCTCGGTAAGCGGAAGTTCATGGTAGTAACCCTCACGAAATGCCTTGATGAGGGCGGGTCCATTAAGATTTATACGATTACCGCCAAAGATCCGCGCCACGCCTACTCCAAATTAGCCAAGCTAATGTCCCGCGAGGCGGAGTCTTCTTTCCACAAGTCGTAAGTTCCCGGCTTGGATAAGGATAATATTTAATAAGTGCACTAGTTGGCATAGGACACGTGTCTATAAAATTCGACGCAATAATAGTTGGGGCCGGACCTGCCGGCCTCACCGCGGCCCAACGATTAGCATCCAAGGGCCTCAAGGTCTTGGTAGTGGAGCGCGGCCGCAAGCCTGGCAGTAAGAACGTCTACGGTGGTAGGATATATGCTCATGTATTGGATAAATTATACCCGGAGTACGTAAAAGAAGCCCCCGTGGAGCGGTGGGTACGGAAGGAAAGGATATCCTTTCTCACAGAGGATAGTGGCACCACAATAGAGTTCGAGACCAACAACGTTGAACACAAATCGTTCACCGCATCTCTATCCGATTTCACGGAGTGGCTGGGCAAGAAGGCTGAGGCCGCTGGCGCCGTTATAATATCGGAATCCCCTGTGGATTCTCTGGTCGTAAAGGAGGGAACCGTTGTGGGGATTCGCTCCGGCAATGATGAGGTGTATGGAGATGTGGTCATATCCGCCGAGGGAATAAATAGATTGGTACTGGAAAGAAGTGGTCTAGCTCCCAAGCTGGAGCCCCAGATGGTTGGGGTGGGAGTTAAGGAGGTGATAAAGTTGGGGAGGAAGGTAATAAATGATAGATTTAACGTTGATGATGACGAGGGCGTGGCATGGGCCATAGCGGGCTTCTCCACTCATTACGTGCCGGGGGGAGCATTCATATATACAAATAAGGATGAAATCACGTTGGGCTTAGTCATATATTTAGGCCATGGCAGTAAGGTAGATGTTCCGGTTTACGATATGGTGGAGGAGTTTCGGTTACATCCATTTATAAATAGATTGATAAAGGACGGCCAATTGCTGGAGTACTCTGGTCACTTAACTCCCATAATGGGTCTAAACGCATCCCCTCCATCACTATATGGTAATGGTTATCTTGTGGTGGGAGACGCCGCTGGCTTCTTGCTACATGGAGGCATAATAATAAGGGGGGTTGATTTCGCCATTGAGAGCGGAAGAGTGGCCGCCGATGCCATAATCAAGATACATGAGGAGGGCGGCAAGTACGATGGATCCTCCCTTTCCTTGTATGGTAATATGCTTGAGGAGAGCTTCGTAATGAAGGAATTGAGGGCCTTCCGCAATGCCCATAGAGCACTGGATGAGCCTAGGCTATATAATGACTATGCCAAGTTCATAAATGCCTTTTTGAAGCGGTATTTCGACGTGGATGGCACGCCGAGAAAGATATTTAGCACCTTTAAGGAAACCAAAGGCAACCTAACCATACTAGATATGATGAGGGATATGACGAAGGTGGTGACCAATCTATGAGCATGGAGCGAAAAATACCTATAGAGGAAAGGCTCAACTCCAATGCTTGGGACGTGGATGAGCGGCCCCACATAAGGATAAAGGACCCAGATCAATGCCGCAAGTGCGATTCCAAGCCATGCCTATACCTGTGCCCGGCTAGGTGCTATACGCCTGGGAGTAATGGCACGGTCCTGTTCTCACATGAGGGATGCGTTGAGTGCGGCACTTGCAGGGTGGTTTGCCCTAACGATGCGATAGAGTGGAATTACCCGAGGAGCGGCTATGGAGTTCAATTCAGGTTTGGGTGATAGGTCATGCTTAAAAATGAATCCAGAGGCGATAGTAACATGGATGAATTAACCATAGTGGTCCCCGTGAAGGCCGCCGTCCCCAACATAACGGCGGTGAGGCTTGACCCGAACACGCATAATTTGGTCAGGGAGGGAGTTCCATTGATGATAAATCCCTACGATAGGAATGCCGTGGAACTAGCCTTGAGGATAAAGGATAGGTTCGGCGGCAAGGTGATTACGATATCCATGGCGCCCCCCAACGGCAAGGACTTCCTGGAGTCCACAATAGGAATGGGGGTTGATGAGGGGATATTGATAACTGATAGGGTATTCGCCGGAGCGGACACGTTGGCCACCTCGCACGCCATTGCGAAGTCGATCGCTAAGCTATACCCCAATTTCAGCTTGATAATAATGGGCGAGGAAACCACGGATTCCACGACCGCCCACATGCCTGCTCAAGTCGCATCGTGGCTGGAAATACCCTTCGTTTACTACGCAACAGACGCTGAACCCAATATTAAGGATGGCACGGTCAAGATAACAAGGTACTTGGAGGATGAGGGTTTGCTGGAGGAGTTCATCTATAACATGCCCATAATAATGAGCGTCTATAGAAATAGTAATCCCCCTCGCGACATCAGCTTGAACAGGAAGATAATGGCAAAAGTCAATGGATTAGTCAAGGTATTAACCAATAAGGAGTTAGGCCTAAACCCCGATTGCGTTGGGTTGAAGGGCTCGCCCACCATAGTGGCCAAGATAGAGGATGCCAAGCCTCTGCCGCGCAAGAAGCAGATATTCCAGGGAGATCCAAAGGAGGGCGCCAAGTGGTTGTTGGAGAACTTGGTCAAGGAAGGGGTGATCAGATAATGGTTTGCCCAGAATGGAACCAAGTCAACAAGAATGATTATAGGGGGATCTGGGTTTATGTGGAGCATTTTAATGGAAAGATAAGTGAGGGAAGCCTTCAATTGATAGGCAAGGCGAAGGAGCTGGCGTCCAAATTGGGAGTAGACGTTGCGGCAATAATGTTGGGCAAGGATTTGGACAAGCTATTAATGGAGCCCATCTACTATGGGGCGGATAAGGTCATTTATGCGAATGATGATAGGCTCTCCATATACTTGCCCCACATATACGCCGCGTCCGTGGTGGAGCTCGCCAATAAGTATAAGCCAGAGATAATACTGTTCGCCGCCACCAAGAGGGGAAGGGAGTTGGCCCCCTACGTCGCCAACACGTTGAGAAGCGGCATCACGGCGGACTGCACTGCATTGGACGTGGACCCCAAGACGCGTGATTTAGATCAAGTGAGGCCAACTTACGGAGGAAACATACTGGCCCACATAAGAACCCCCACCAGGAGACCCCAGCTGGCCAGCGTTAGGCCCAACGTGTTCCCCACGCCACCTCGCGATGAGTCTAAAAAGGGCGAGTTAGTTGAGGAGAAGCTAAGCAAGTTGCCGGAGCCTCGGGGTCGCTACTTGGGATCCAAGTCCATAACGGAGGAGGACGAGAGCGGCTTGCCGCCCGTCGAGAAATCGGATATAGTGGTGGTGGCCGGGAAGGGAGTGAATGGGGTGGAGGGAGTGAAGCTGCTCACGGACCTAGCAAAACTACTTAATGGAACGATAGGAGGCACGAAGAAGGTGACCGACGCAGGTTGGCTGCCTACCAGCAGGCAGATAGGGCAGACCGGACGCACTATACGGCCTGCCTTGTATATAGGAATGGGAGTCAGCGGAGCTATACAGCATGTCTTTGGCATGAATGAATCGAAGATTATAGTGGCGGTAAACAGCGATCCAAACGCCCCCATATTCAACTACGTGGATTACGGAATAGTGGGCGATTACAAGCAAGTGGCAGAGGCGTTACTGGAGCTCTTGAGGGAGCGCAAGAAGCAATGAAAGTATTTATCGTCGAGATAAAGGATAAAGTGATTTGGCTTTTCGATCCTGGTTTAGACGTTGGGGCTCCTGCGGTTATTAGGATAAGGCTACGTCCGGCCGCGGAGGTGGAGATAGAGAGCTGCGGGAGAAGCATTCGCTTATCCTTGGAGCTGACGGGGAATGCCGTTAAATACCCCACGGAGGCGGCAGTGGTGGGGCATGACTCTCTGCTGGGAAGATGCGTTAGCGATGGTGATGGGGTTACTTGCATGTTGGACTCTCCCTGGGGACGCGGGAGAAATTGCGAGTAAATGTTATTAATTATTAATAATTTTAAAATAAACCCATGGAATCGCTGCCCCAGACATTTATTAAGATATTGGAGTCCTTGGTCGAGCTTCATAATAACTACAAGAGACCCATAAAAAGTAAGGAAATAGCCACGAGGCTGGGCATGAATGAGGGAACGGTGAGGAACATAATGATATCGCTCCGAGCCATGGGCTTCATAGATAGTAAGACGGGTCCATATGGTGGCTTCACGCCATCCCAGAAGGCAATGGAATTGCTTCGATCCCCATCCATGATGGCTGGAATAAGCGATATAGCTCCCATAGCCGTTGAGAAGCAGGGGACAGTGATGTACGCCACCAACATAGAGTTGCTGGACATGTTGAATCCCTTCATAACCAAGGCCATAATTAAGGTTATGGGAAACCTAAGGCAATTACCGCTGGGCTCCCTGGTCAAGATAGGCCCCACAACCAATGCCCGAATAGTCATTGAGGGACAAGTAATGGAAAAGAACGATCAAATGAGGGAGGTCGTAATATCCATTAGGCGCTTCATTTCGATACCTAAAGTCAAGGTAAAGGAGATATCCAGCAAGCAGGTGCTGGTCATATCGAAGGGAGAACCGCTTCGGGCTGCCGCTCAGTTATTATCCGAGCGAAAGATAAGGGCATTGCCGGTCGTTGATGATGGTGGCAGGCTGGTTGGCTTGATAACCAGCACCGACGTGGCTAGGGCGTATGTGGAGGGCAATTTAGATGCCACTGTGGAGGAGTACATGAGATCCGAGGTTCCATTGATACGGGATGACGACGATGTCTACGATGCGATAAACTTAATGTCAAGCAAAAACATAGGAAGGCTCGTAGTCATAGATAATAAGAACAACCCCGTGGGCATAATAACTAGGACGGATGTATTGGAATTACTCGTAGATTGAGCCTGGCCCCCATCCTTGAGGAGGTGAGGACTTCCCAAGGCCTTAGGGACGTCCCTTTATAGAAGCTGCTCGCCGCTTCAATGGCATTGATGGCGGATCAACTCTCCACTAAGTAGGCCAATAGCAATGTCCTTGCCTTGCCTATGAATTAAAAACTTTCCCAGCCCCGACGAGACGAAGGCTACTGCCCCTCCCCCTCATTATGCTGTGACTTGGCTCACTGGTCATTCTTTGGCGAGGCTTGAATTCAACATCATGCTGTGGCTTACGTCGTTGAAGGCTGAGTCAGCGTTAGGGGTAACTCAACCCACTTTAGGCGTATTTCTAACCCCCTCATGAAGGGGGTAGTTTTACGTCCCATTCGGGCCCCCTCAATCTTTATAACAGGTCTATTCCTCGGTTCTTAAGTGGATGGCAAAACATCCGCCATAATGATATCGAGGATCGTATATGCCATTCAATGGTTCGTGCTGGCCCCGCCCATAGCCGAAGTGCAGGCGGAGTTCCGCGTTCCAGGTTACTTGGTAGGCTGGATCCCCCTCTCCTTCTTCGTGGGCGCTGCATTACTTCAAGTGCCCTCCGCATATATATCATCTAAGCTAGGTGCGAAGAGGACGTCGATAATGGGCATGATAGTGCTGGGCGCCTTCACCGCATTAAGCGGGTTATCGGCCAACCTATGGGAGCTGCTTTTGTTTAGGTCCATCTCCGGGATAGGCGCTGCCCTCTTCTTCTCGTCGGCGGCGTATTTGCTAGTTGAGTTGAATAAGGGTAAGGAGGGCATCATGATGGGTTTATATAATGCATTCTACGGAGTTGGGAGCTTAATAGGGCTGCTGTGGGGTTATGTGGATAATTTGTTTCAGTGGAGGGCGGCGACAGTGTTGGCGGGGCTCCTATCCATTATAATGGGATTGATAGATATATATGAATTGAGGGAATTCGAGCGGAGACCCACATATGCATTGGGTCATATAAGGGATTCCCTGGGGATAGCCGTCGGGATAAGCGGAGTATGGGGTTCTTATTACGTGGTAAGCGAGCTGCTTCCATACCAAGTTGCTCACCTCTTTGGTTATGGATCATTCCACGCCGGCTTAATAGCGGAGGGATTGGTGGTGGCTTCCATACTGGGTGGGTTCATGACTAACATATTCTTCAAAATGGCAAAGAATAAGGCATTGCTATTATTATTGGTGTCACTTGCATCCTCGGCCCCCCTCTACTTCATGTGGGTGGGAAACCCGCTTCTAGAATTCGCGTTAGGCGCCTTCTCAGGCTTCTTCAATGACATGGCGTTCTCCGTGGCATACGCCATAACGGCTAACAAGGGAGGCGCGCTGTCCTTGGCGTTTGTGAATTTCATGAACATGATAATAGGAATATGGTTGCAACCCCTCTTCACAGCAGTCTCGTCGTATGGCTACCTATACGGCTGGCTAGTAGTGACCACCGTGGCCATCGCATTAGTGATCCCCCTCTTCAAGGGCTTAACCTCCAGAACCGGTTGAAATGCATTGGCCTGGCTCGTCGCTCAGCCTATGTGGATCCCATCTATTATAGGGAGTACAGGCTGTACGATTAGGGGACTAGTCTTGCTATTATTATAGATGCTACTATTATTATGAGTATTAACATTCTATGGCTGAATGGCCCGGCCCATAAAGTCTTTAATTCCCTCCAATCGCCTTGGCTCCCCCCCTTCACCAATGGGATGGCTAGTTTCGCGGAGAAGGGTAGCACTAATAAGGATGCCAGAGATAGGTAGGGAAGGAAGCCCAAGTAAACGGATATGGCAATTATTACGTAAATGAATGCCACAGCGGCGACCGCCAAATAGCCCGTCCTCCTCAGCCCAAGCATTAATGCTACCGTTTTCTTCCCGAACCTCTTGCTGGCCTCTATCTCAATCGCGCCGGAGCCTAGCAGTATTATGAGGGTGAACAAGCCATTAACTAATCCCACCAAGACGGGCGCCCAATTGAAGGAGTCGGTTTGAACCATAAAGGAGCCAAGGGTCACTAGAGGTCCCATTGAAATCAAAGCCACCGCCTCACCTGCCCCCTTATAATGTAATCGCAATCCCTCGCTGTATAGAACTCCGAATAAGAAGCCCATTATCGCTATTAATAGGATTATCCAAGTGGTCTCCACCGCCAAGTAAATCCCAATGGATCCCGCCGCAATCAGTAGCAGATACCCGTTTCTTTTCACTGAGGCGGGCTTCAAGCCAAGGTTTATTATGGGGTGTATCCTATGGGGCAATCCCTGGGATATATGTGCAATATCGAGACCCGTTTTGAATTCTGAGTAATCGTGGATCAAGTTAACCCCGGCCTGTGCCATCATTATCCCCATGGCAGTTAATGCATAGAATGGAATATTTATCTTCCCAAACAAGTAAAATGATAGGACGGCCCCCAACGTAACCGATGAGAAGGCACTAGTAAGCGTGGAGGGACTAGTTGCTATAAACCATTTTCTAATAGTTTCAATCATGCTATGCCTCGATCCACCCCTTCTCTCCCCCTCACCTGCTTGGCTCGCATCCATGGGACTCCCTGCTTGGCTCGTTCCCCGTATTACTTAAAGCTTAACTCGGCATACGGCTACGTGGGCGTCCAATTATTGGGTTGGTGTGTGGTATATGCAGGCTAAAAGTTTTCAGTATAGTAATAGCCGTTACTTAAGCATTTGAGTTAAATACGATTTCTCGACGGGAATGATTATGGCAATACTATTATACAACGATGACGACGTTGATGTGCTGGAAATGATAAGGAAGCTAATACCCAACGCTAAGTTGGTCCGCGTCGAGTCAACCGATGATGCGCCCTCTCCATTATTGATAACGGAGGACGGCGTGTTCAGCGGTTATGAGATATACAGTTACTTGAGGGAAAAGGGGTTGCCGAGCGATATGGTGCGGCAAGGCAAGTAATAAAAATCCTTGCTAGGCATGAGGTTCCGTGTTGCTGAGAATTGAGAGTTATTTGCGGTGTTTCTCTTTAAACCTTAGCGGAGGTTGAGGGGGTGGAGGTCTCCTTCCGCAGGGATGGGGTGATTCGCGTCCTTTCCGGGAAGTGTCGGTGTAAAACAATCACGTTTACTCTGTATAGAAAGGTTTAAAAAGGATACTGATATCGATATCGATATGTTCCCCACCATATTTAGAGGAAGCATAAGGAAGAGGGGTGGCTTAAGGATTTTGGTGCTGCAAATGCTTCAAGGATCGCCCAAGAATGGGGCGGAAATAATGGATGAGATAGAAAAGATGACGTGGGGCTGGTGGCGACCATCGCCTGGCTCCATATACCCACTGCTATCCGCCCTAGTGGAAGAGGGATTAGCGGTTAAATTAAAAGATGGGAGATATCAACTAACCGAGAAGGGAAGAAGCGAGGCGGCTGAGTACAACGAGTTGTTTGCGTGGCCGATAAAGCCTAGAACCATGGATGATATATTGAATGAGATGGAAAGCTATATCTCTTACATGGAGGACATGGGCAGGGATAAAATAATTCAGTACAAGGACCGCATAGAATCGATTAGGTCCAGGTTGGAGAGGTTGATACAATGAGCTCGCCAGCAATAAAGGCAATTAATCTCACCAAGAAGTATGGCTCGTTGCTTGCGGTGGATCACATAAACTTCGAGGTAGCTGTGGGGGAGATATTCGGGCTTCTGGGGCCGAATGGCGCCGGGAAAAGCACTACCATAGGCATGTTGACCACCTTAGTGAAGCCCACCGAAGGAACGGCGTTGGTCAATGGATTTGACGTTATTAGGCAATCATCGAAGGTTCGTGCATCGATAGGAGTGGTGCTGCAGGAATATACCGCTGATGAGGATTTGACGGGATGGGAGAACTTAATGCTGGCCGCCTCCCTCTACGGCATCCCCAATGATGTTGCGAAGGAACGGGCAAAGGAATTGTTGGAGATGGTGGAGCTAGCCAATGCCGCCAATAAGAAGGTGGAGAATTACTCGGGCGGCATGAGGAGGAGATTGGAGATAGCAATGGGGCTAATAAACAGGCCCAGGATTCTCTTCTTAGATGAACCTACCTTGGGTTTAGACGTGCAGACCAGATCCGCCATTTGGACCTATATAACCAAGTTGAAGAGGGAGTACAACATGACCATATTGGTCACCACTCATTACTTGGAGGAAGCGGATGCTTACTGTGATAGGATAGCGATAATAGATAGGGGTAGGATAGCCAAAATAGGTACCCCCAAGGAATTGAAGGAGAGCCTCGGAGGCGACATAATAATGCTACAGATAGTGGGCAACGTTGATCTGGCCAAGCAGGTAATAATGAGCATAGATGGAATGGGCGATGTACGCATTATGGATAATTCCATATGGATCACTGCAAAGGATGGGGGATCAATGGCCCCCCAAATACTCGAGGCGCTAAACAAGAACGGCGTAAGGGTGGCCAAGATATCGATAACGGAGCCAACCATGGATGAGGTCTACATGAAGTACACCGGCAAGAGCCTACGGGAGGAGCAATCCAATTGGGAGGAGGCGATGTCCACCATGAGAACCATAAGAAAGGCGAGGTCATGATGGAGCGGCAAAACCTTGGCCCGCTTCATGGATTATGGTCGCTGACCAATAGGGAGTTGAAGAAGTGGTATAAGGCCCCATTCATATTGTTGTTGTCCCTAGTGCAGCCCGTGCTCTGGCTGGGGCTATTCGGTAAGGCAATGAATTTGGGCAACATGTTTACCTCGGGCCTTAACATACCGGGCCTTAACATACCGAAGCAAGTAATAGATCAAATAGGAACAGAACTGATAAAGAGCACCTTCGGAACGACGGATTACTTCTCCTTCTTGGCGGCAGGTATGCTGTCCTTCATAGTGCTTTTCACTTCCATGAACAGCGGCATGATGATAGTGTGGGACAGGAGGCTTGGCTTCCTGAATAAGCTATTGACCACCCCCGTTTCTCGTGGATCCATAATAATGGGTAAAGTATTCTCCGCCGTTATAAGATCACTGGTTCAAGCCACAATAGTTTTAGTCATTGCATTGCTGCTAGGCATGCAGTTCAGACCCAATATATCCGCACTGGATATAGTCGGGACTTATGTAGCTTTATTCCTAATGTCGCTCGGTCTCTCCTCGCTCTTCATAATGTTGGCATTGAGATCGACTAGTTGGGAGTCCCAGATGGCTATAATGAACCTCCTGAATCTGCCTCTGCTATTCGCGAGCAATGCGTTTTACCCAGTGAAGCTCATGCCATCCTGGCTGAAGCCCGTGGTGGAGATAAACCCAATAAGCTATGCAAACGATATATCCAGGCAACTGCTCTTGGGTGCCACAGGCATGAACAGCATATGGTTCGACTTTGCGTTCCTATTGGCATTCGCCGCTATATTCTCTACACTGGGCATAGTGTTGTCTTGGAGGTATCTGAATTCCTAATGCAACGCTAAACCTCCTGGCTTTTCATAATGGAATTAATAGTATCATCGGAAAAATTATTAACCCTCTATACAGCCGTGCTTGGATGTCGGATAAATTCAATGATCTGCTGAACCGCAGGGGATTCTTCTGGCAGAGCTTCGATGCTTATAAGGGCATGGTGGAAGCGGGCGGCTTTTATGATTATGGCCCGCTGGGCGTCGGGCTTAAGAGGAACATAATCAATAAGTGGCTCAAGACATTCGTGGTACCCTACATGGACTTCACGATAGAGGTGGAGACCCCCATCATAATGCCCAGGATAGTTTTCGAGGCAAGCGGTCATTTGGAGAACTTCACGGATTTCCTGGTGACTTGCAGTAAATGCGGCCGTAAGTATAGGGCCGATCATTTGGTGGAGGACGAGCTGAGAAAGCGTGAAGTGAAGATAAAGACGGAGGGGTTGGATGAACGACGATTGGACGAGTTGATATCGCAGTACGGCATAAAATGCCCCAACTGTGGGGGGGAGCTTGGTAATGTTCAACGCTTCAACCTATTATTCCAGACCACTATAGGGCCATATAGCAGTAATCTGGGCTTCATAAGGCCAGAGACGGCTCAGGGAATGTTCATAGACTTTGCAAAATTATACGAATTATCAAATAGGAAACTACCCCTGGCCGTGGCCCAAGTGGGTAAGGTGGGAAGAAACGAGATATCGCCGAGGCAGGGATTGGTTAGGTTGAGGGAGTTCTCTCAAATGGAGATAGAGTTGTTCTTCGATCCCTTGAACTCAACATGTCCCTACCTGGATGATGTCAAGGACGTCAAGATAAGGATACTGCCGGAGGATGACGTGGCAAAGGGAGTGAGTGCCCCACGTGAGGTGGGGGTAAAGGAGGCCGTCGAGAAGGGGTATATAGTTAATGAGTGGATGGGATTCTACATGGGATTGGCCACAGTTTTCTTGAATGAGCTGGGAGTCCCTTTGGATAAGCAGTTATTCCTGGCCAAGCTGCCGGAGGAGCGGGCCCACTATGCAAGGGCCGTCTTCGACCAAGTGGTTTTAACGGAGAGGTTTGGATGGCTTGAGGTGAGCGGCCACGCCTATAGGACGGATTACGATTTGTCCAGGCACGTCAAGTACAGCGGCCAGGATTTAAGCGCTTATAGGGATCTTCAAGTCCCGCGGGTGGAGAAGGAGATGCGCGTCTCCCCTAATCCGGTTAAGATAAAGGAGAGGTACGGCGGCGATGCGGGCAGGATAATCAAGTACATATATGATAATCCCGACAAGGTATTGAGGGATATCGAGTCAACTGGCAAATCAGTGTTCGAGGCGTTCGAGATAAGCAGGGAGATGATATACGTCAGTGAGCAGGAGAAGAAAACGTACAGGGAAAGATTCATTCCCCACGTTATAGAACCATCTTTTGGAGTGGATAGGCTGCTTTACGTTACTTTGGAGAATTCATTCGTTGAGAGAAACGGCAAGTACGTGCTGAGACTCCCGCCTGACATAGCTCCGATAAAGGTGGCTGTGCTTCCCTTGATAAGGAAGGATCCATACCCAGCAATAGGCAGGAGAATTTGGTCAATGCTGGTTATGAATGGGATAGAGGCAGTGTACGATGATGGAGATACCATAGGTTCCCGCTACGTTAAGTATGATGAGGAGGGTGTTCCGTTTGCCGTCACCATAGATGATAAAACACCCATGGATAATACGGTTACCGTAAGGGATAGGGACACTACATCCCAAGTTAGGGTTTCCATCGACTCCCTCGTGTCCGTCATCTCCTCGAAGATATACGTAAGGCGTTGATGCGTGTGGGGGAACGCCTACTTGATGCGATGGCGCCCCGCTCCTTCCTCATTGCATCAATGGGTGGGCAAATTATAAAATGGGAGCATCGCGCCGGTATTGATTGCGCGTGTCGAGGAGCGATGCCATAAATGAGGGAAGTTATGTGTTGTTGTACTTCAATGAGACCATAAATTACGTGATCAAGGCAAGGCGAAGCGCCACGTTTAACACCATTAAGGGAATAATAAGGGGAGATCAAGTGGTGGGAGCAAAGTACGGGGATGAAGTGGTCAGTAGCTTGGGCTACGCGTTTAAATTGAGTCGACCCGATATAGTGGATGTATTGATGAAGCAGAGACGAGCGACGCAGCCCATATACCCCAAGGACGCCGCGATAATAATAGCCTACTGCAATGTAGTGCCTGGGGCGGTGGTATTGGAGACCGGCATGGGAAGCGCGTACTTGACAAGCATGCTGGCCATGCATGTAATGCCTACGGGAAAAGTCGTGACGTACGAACGTGACTCAAGCCGCGTGAGGATAGCAGAAAGGACGTTGAAAGAGATGGGCGTCGCTCCATTCGTGGAGATAAGGGAGCAAGATCTAGCGGAGGCCAAGTTGGACAGGGAGTTCGACGCGGCCGTGCTGGACGTGGCGGAGCCGTGGACATTGCTTTCGATCGCCGTGGGTTCAGTGAGGCATGGAGCTAATGTGGCAGCTTACGTTCCAACCATAGGTCAAGTGGATAAGACTATCTCAAAGATGGTTGAGCTGGGCTTGATTCGGGTTCAGTTATTCGAGTCCATATTGAGACCGTGGAAAACCGTTCCGGGGGAGATCAGGCCCCAGATGTGGATGCTAGGGCACACGGGCTTCATAATAATAGGAAAGAGGCCATGAATTACCCCGCCCGTAAAGGTGGGGAGGAGGTCAGAGAGCTAAATGCCTCTCCTTTTTTCATTATAGCTTGGAGAGGGGCGGCACAGCTTTTCCGGGCTCCACCAGGGTTCCGGAGGATATCACGGAATTAGCCCCTATACGCGCCCGCCCCCCAATCAATGCGCCTAATTTTCTATCGCCGATCTTAATCCCATCTTGGTGGGCGGTCAACGTGACTACCCCAGGCTCCACCACCCCTTGGCTTCCCATTATTGATGATCCTATGAATGAGCCCCGCCCCACGGTGGAGAACGGCTGTATGGAGGACTCCGTTATCTCTGCCCCAGCTCCTACCACGCATCCCTCCTCTATGGCTGCATAGTTTCGTATCAATGCATTGGTTCCCACGTATGCCTTCCTACCTATGTATGCTGGTCCCCTTATGGTTGCATTATGATCCACGGTGGCCTCATCGTCTATGAAAACGACCCCCTCTATCGATGCCTTGCTCGATACTGATGCCTTTGCGCTTATCCTCCCCTCAGTCCAAGAGTTCATCACGTTCCTTATAACGGACAGCACGTCCCATGGATACTTGACATCTATCCACCACCCGCTCCACATGGCGGCGTTGCCCTTGGAATTGCCCAGTAATTCTATGAATTCCCTCTTCATTATATCGACTAGGTAATCTCCCTCGACCGCCAATGCGCCGGCCAAGATGTACCCCGGCTGATGGTCATTACTCCTCGAGGCCCCTCCTATCTCTTGGGTTTCCGTCACGTTTATCCGTACATAGCCGGCGGTATCCTCCATGGGAACCACCATGGCCGTTAAGCTCCTGCCGCTTCCCAAGTGGGAATCCAGCAATAACTTATATGCCTCGACAGGCATTACCACGTCTCCATACGCTATTATTATCGTAGTGCCCCTCAAACTATGCTGGGCTATCTCCCTAATGGCATCGGTTTCGTTTTCTCCGTATCTAGTTGTTTCCGCTTCGTCATCACTCATCAAAACGCGATTAGATGCAACCATGATCCTCCTGATCCCGAGGTCCCGCATTGCATCCACTGGGTATTTGATGAGGGGCTTGCCCAATATGTTCAGTAAATACTTGGACTCGCTCCCATCAACCAGGGGATACATGTCGATGCCCCGCCCCCCCGCCAGTATCAACGCCCAAATGCTCCGCCCCATCATGTTCACTCCACCGTGACTGTTTTCGCCAAGTTCCTCGGCTTATCTGGATCCAATCCCTTCGCCACGGCCGTGTAGTAGGCCAGCAATTGCATCGGCACTGAGTATGCTATGGCAGCTATGGCCGGCTCCTCTGCCCCTATCGGGATAGCTATATCCAGCACCTTGCCCAGCCTTTCCTCCAGGGATTTGGGGATAACCCCAATGGCATACGCATCGCGTGCCTTCATTTCCATAATGTTTCCCTCCATGGCTTCGCCGTATTCATCGTTGAATATGGTGAAGAGCACTGGGAACGATCTCTCCACCAAGGCTATGGGTCCGTGCTTGCTCTCCCCGGCGGGGTAGGCCTCTGCGTGTATGTATGCAACCTCCTTCATTTTCAATGCCCCCTCCATTGAGATTGGCAATCCCAATCCTCTCCCCAAGTAATACATGCTGCTCGCCCTGGATATTGAGGCCGCCAGTCTTTTTATCTTGGCTTCATTGTTGGCAAGGGTTGCTTGTACTACATCTGGCACCTGCTCCGCCTCATTCATGAAATACGCCGCCTCATCATCGTTTAAGTACCCCCTCGCCGCCGCGGCGCTCATGGCCAACATAGTTAATACCATTAATTGGGCCGTGAAGGTCTTTGTGGCGGCCACCCCTATCTCGGGCCCCGTCCTGGTGTATATGGCTAAATGGCTCTCCCTTGGTATTGCACTGTCCATCACGTTGGATATAGCTATTACCTTGACTCCAGCGCTTTTCAACGCGCGGAGAGCCAGTAACGCGTCTATTGTCTCGCCTGATTGGGAAACCACTATTGCAATGTCCCCGTCTCCCGCTGCCTTCATGTATTTGCGATATTCAGATGATGTGAATGTGTGGACATCGGCGCCGGCAACCGTGGTCAGTAAGTAATCGCCCACCAATCCAGCGTGCAGCGATGTGCCGCTGGCAGTTATGAAGATGCGCCTGGCGTCCGCCAATTCCGCCCCTATCTTCGCAACTTCATCCCGCTCTATGCCAGCCAAGGTGTTTCTGAGGGCCATGGGTTGCTCGTGTATCTCCTTTAACATGAAATGGGAATAGCCCTCCTTGCTGGCCATTTCGGGGCTCCAAGTCACATGCCTTATCCTCTCCTCCACGTTGACTGGCTCGCCGTTTCTCTCTATGTAGATAGATGAGGGGGACACGTAGCCGTACTCGCCATCGTTCAACACCACCACGGTATTGGTGTATTCCAAGAAGGCCGGTATGTCGCTGGCTATGAAATTGGTCCCGGACCCTATTCCTATGACCAGCGGCGATATGTTCCTCACGAAGAGTATTTTATCCGGCTCATCCCTCACCACTGCCACCAACGCGTATGCGCCTTTTAATTCTGAAATGGTTCTCTTGAATGCCTCAAACGCATTCGCCCCCTCCGTTAAGTGCTCCTCGATCAAGTGGGCTATTACCTCGGTGTCAGTCTCGCTCCTAAATACATGGCCCCTTCTTTCTAGCATTGCCCGGAGCTCTCTGTAATTGGATATTATGCCGTTGTGAACGACGGCCACGCGCCCGCCGCAATCAACGTGTGGATGCGCGTTATCATCGCTGGGCTTGCCATGAGTGGCCCAACGGGTATGGCCTATTCCTATTAGACCATCGACCTCGCTGAACTTGACCCGTGCATCTACCTCTCCTATCTTTCCCCTTCCCTTCCTAATGATTAAGTCCCCATTGCCTATAACGGCGACTCCGACGGAGTCATAGCCTCTATATTCCAGCTTAGTTAGGCCTCTCTTCAATGCCTTGCCCAGCGGCTCTCCCAATCCGTTGAAGGAACAGATGCCTATTATGCCACACACGCATTGCTTTTAAGCATGCAAGACTAATAAATATTACGTGATGAAGGATCAACAAGCCGATCGGTGAGGATACTCACATGGACTGAGATGGTGCAGTGAGAAGGCTTCTAATCCCCGGCTCTAGCGTGTGGGAGGGGGGGTGTCATTTACGCCTCCTGTCTTCAACTATTATGAGAAAGGCAGTGAGCAGGGACATGGCCCCTATTATCACATATAAAATATCTATTCCCCTCGTGAAAAGCAATTTATCTCTGTACCCTAACGAGGTGGATAATCCCAGGAACACGTTTCCTATTAATTGCATTGGTTCCTCCGTGGCTAGTACGGCAAATGTCAAGGCAGTTCCTATTGCCGATCCCAAGTTCAACATTAAGGTCCTGAGCCCGGCCGCCACGCCTCTCTGCATGGGTTCCACGGATAACATTATGGCAGTATTATTGGGAGTATAGAAAAGCCCCATTCCTGCCCCTCCTATTGACATGGCTATGGCGGCGTAAACGTAAGGAATTGGGGACATGGCCAACGCAAACGCCGATGCAACTATAAGGAATAGCCCAATTATCTCCAATGTCTCGCTGCTCACGCGCCTGACCAGATTCGGGGCAAAAAAGCTGGAGAGCCCCATCGCCACTGCGTACGGAGTCATCAACACGCCGGTCTCCAGCGGAGAGTACCCCGCTGGTCCCTGTAGGTACAGCGCGAGGAGTAATATCAGTGAGTATCTAGTTATTGAATTGAGGAGAGTGGACGTTATGGTGGGCGAGAACTTCTTGTTCTTGAAGATAGATGGATTTATAATGGGATTCTCCGTCCTCCCCTCAATGTAAATGAATGCAGCAATAAGCACTAGTGCGGTCATGGGCATGGCAATTGTAATGCCCGTCCATCCAATTATGGGGGATAACGTGAGGTAAACTATCAAAATGGTTACCAATGTGGAAAACACCGCCGATCCAGCCCAATCCATCTTAATGCTAGCCTTTACCCTCATCTCTTCAGCCACCCCGCTTCTGGATAATGCGTATCCCAAGGCCGCTATTGGGGTATTCGCCAAGAATATGAGTCTCCAGGTTATTTGGGTCAAAGCTCCGCCCACTATGGGCCCTATGGCGGTTCCAAATCCCACCACGGCGGCATTTATCCCCATTGCCCTCTGCAGCTCAGCTCCCTTGAATGCATCGGTTATTATCGCCAAGCTGTTGGAGAATAGACAAGCAGCACCCGCTCCTTGGAGCATCCTAGCCACCAGTATTATGAGGGCGTTTGGGCTCAGCCCAGCCATGATGGAACCCACCAGGAAAATCAAGTAGCCGGTCCTATACACCACCCTTCTTCCAGCCATGTCGGAATACTTGCCCAGTATGGGGGAGAGAACAGCCAATGCAACAGAGTAAACGGTGAGTATCCATATAACTACGAAGAAATTCATCCGTAGATCCACCATCATTGATGGGAGGGCTATCAATAATGATGTGGAGTTGATCACTGAAAGAAATGAACCCAGGCTCGTCACAAGCAGTGTGCTGCTGCCACGCAATTAGATCCACCTCATTATGACGGAGTTTTCCCACCTATCTTCGCTGTATCTCATACCTATATTTCATTGTTAATTGACATTTTTAAAGCTTATGGCACTAGCTCCAAGTCCAAGGCAATTTCTTTCAAGTATCCTTACACCGTAGATGAGAAGCTAGCTATCAACGTGGTTATTTTATCCACGTACTCCCTGAATATTCTAAGTATGTCTCGAGAGGTCACTACTCCAACCAGTTCTCCCTTATCTATCACGGGCAACCTCCTTATTCCCTTCTGAGCCATTAAAGTGGCCACTTGATCCGTGGGCGTATTGGGGTCTATGTACGTTATGGGGCTGCTCATTATATCCTTGAGCAGTACCTTGCCGGGATCCAATCCTCTTGCGATTATCTTGCTAACGTAGTCCCACTCGGTCACCATTCCAATAGGCTTCCCCTCCTGCTGAATTATCAAGAAACCCACGTGATCCACCGCCATTATTTTAGCTCCCTCCAGCGCGGTCATGTTGCCATCTACTTGCCTAGTATATCTTTTCATTATGTCCTTTGCATAAAGTACCATGTATAATCCCTTGCGGTGGGATTTATAAACACTGATCTAATCAATCTAAGATGAGCAGTTCCTGTTCAGGGTGTGTTTCTAATTGCTCCGCCGGGGAGCCTAAAGTCTCCGATTTTGGGAGGATTTTAATAACGATAAGGTGGTGGGGCCGCCGGGATTTGAACCTTCCCCGGGCACTCGGCCCGACCGGGACCTCACGGGATCGGGTGGGCAGCTAACTCCAATATCCCCTTTTCCTAAGTCCTATTAAACTTTTCCCTCAGCGACAACTCCACATGATTCACGCCAGTCCCCTCCCCCCCACCATATAAAGTCTCCTTACCGAGTAGCTCCACCTCTTCATGCAGGTCAGTGGGGGGCTGGAAATGGTTCGGTAAGGATATGTTAATACTTCAATTGGGGGAGACGGGATTCGCCGTCACTACTTCTCGCTTCTTACCAAGTATTTACGGACTAATGTCTCCACTACCTCATCGTAGTCGTGACTGGGTTCCTTGCCCGCTATTTTGCACATAATCTCGTACTCGCTCTTCAAGGCGACGAGCCTTAGCAACGAGCGTCGCGTCTCCTCGAATAACTCAACGTATTCCTCGTGAAGAGAGGCTTTTCTGGACATTAGGTGAAGCATCTTCAACCTTAGCGAGATATCATTATTGTTCTCTGCACTCATCGATCTCTCCCATTAGCTTTATAATTGAATTATTGATTATCTCAAGGTCATGTTCGCACTCATTTATTAGTAGTTCATAATCCTCTATTTCCTTAGTTACCGCATCCACTTCATGTATTAGCTCGGCCCTATTGTCCTTCATTCATGCCCGCCCTCAAGAGAATATCCAAGTCACTGCGCCTGTAATCCTTTAGTATCGGCCTTATGGCTCTGTATCGGGCCACCAATGAGGGATCTATCTCTATGGTTTTTACATCCTCCTCGTAGTACTTAGCCCTTACCAGTACCTCACCCAATGGATCTACTACGTGGCTTCCCCCAAAGAAGCCTAACCCATCGTATTGCCCCACTGTGTTAACGTAGACGGCGTAGGCCACGTTTTCCATGGCTCTGGCCGCCACAAATGTTTCGAAGTATTTCTTGCTCATGTCGGGGGCAGCACTTATGTATATATGTACCTTCGCGCCCCTTAGGGTTAGGCTCCTAGATATCTCGGGGTAGAAGGCATCGTAGCAAATCGCCAGCCCCATCTTGGTTCCGCCCACCTCGAATACGGGAGGGTCGTTTTCCCCCGTTCCAAAGTACCTTGCCTCGTCGAACACGCCGTAACTAGGTAAGTGCCTCTTCCTGTACTTGGCGATCAATCCCATAGGCCCTACCGCCACCGCCGTATTATAGAGGGCGTCGGTCGCATCGTCTCTCTCTCCAATCCCCGTCACCACAGTGCACCCGGTCTCAGCAGTCGCCTTCTCTATCTCCTTAATGGTTTTCCCATTAATGGGCTCCGCTATATTGAAGTGCAGATCGCGGGACATATATCCAGGTAAATAGAGCTCCGGCGTGATAGCTACATCCCCGCTTCCGCAATTGGCCTTTACGTAGGCTACGAGCCTGGATAGGTTGTGATCAACATCCCCAAGCTTGCTCTTGGCTTGGAATAGATGAAGCTTCACAGCTCTTGTTATGGCTCTCTGTTTTTAAATTTATAATTAAGGGAAAAACCCGCTGAAGGGCGGTTTCCTCAAACCACTCTGACGCTCTCCAGCTGGCCTAGGACTATGGAGTCCAACCTATACGTCAGCTCCAGGCTTAGCATGAGGTTCATCATTTTGCTAGGCTCTCCATGGAGTATTATCGCCTTCTGGGGCTTTGGATCCATGGTTCCCACGTATCGCATCAATTGCTTCCTATCGCTGTGGCCAGAGAACCCGGGCGTGTCGAATACTTGCATCTTGACGTCCAACGTCAATTCGTCGTTGTAGTACTTGACCTGGACTTTTCTATCTCCCATTTTCAACCGCCTTCCCAGGGTCCCCTCTCCTTGGTATGAGACGAATATCAGGGAGTTCTTTGGATCGTCAGCCATGTGAACGAAGTAATCCAGTGCAGGCCCTCCGTTCAACATGCCGTGGGGGGCAAGTATTATTGACGGTAATCCCTGCACTATATCCATTACTTGCTCCTGTCTCTTCTCGGGCATGCGGGCTCGCTCCACTGGCTTTACGTACTCTGAGAGGAAGGGGTTCACTCCATCGTATATTAAGTCCCTTATATTTCTATTTAAGTAGTCCGGGAACATCATATGGATATTCAGCGTCTCCAGCACCATTCCATCGACATATATGGGCACCTTCGGCAGCCTTCCGCTGTTTATGGCCTCATTTAATACGAGCAGTATCTCCTGGGCCCGCCCAGTGCTGAACACCGGTATCAATGCCTTTCCCTCCCTTTGCAACGTATTATTTAGTATATCTATTAACTGGGCCTCGCTTTCTTGCCTTGGCAGCTGCACGTCGTTTTTCCCACCATAGGTGCTCTCCATTATTAGCAGCTCCGCTCTCTTGAACTTATTATGGGCTGGGTTCAGCAGCCTGGATGGCCCGTACTTGAAATCGCCGGTGTATATGACGTTATATAATCCATTTCCTATATGCAAGTGGGATATAGCGCTGCCTATCTCGTGCCCTGCATCGTATAGGGTCAATTTTATATCGGGCGCGACATCAGTTACCTCATCATAGTCTATGGAAATCGTGTGATATAAGGCAGTCACTATATCCTGCATGGAGTACGGCGCGCTGCCCCTCTCTGCAGCAGTTTCCACGTAATCCGTGAGCAGCACCTCCATTAAGTACTTGGTTGGCTCGGTCATGTATACGGGCCCCTTATATCCATATTTGAACAGGTACGGCAGGAAGCCAACGTGGTCCAGGTGCGCGTGGGATATTATGACGGCGTCCAGCTTATCGATGTCAACGAGCTCCAGCGCCGGAGCCTCGTCTAGGGTGGATGTGGTGGGCTTGGCTCCCATATCCATTATTATATTGCTTTCCTTGGTCTCCATGTATATTGCGCTCCTCCCAACCTCTTGGCATGCACCCAAGCACGTTATCCTCACGTATTCATTATCATAGCTATATATGGGCATCCTATGTATCCTGTATCCCAAGTTCTTCAAGAAATCCTGGCGTTCCTTTGCCATCCTCACTTGCAGTTGATTCACCACATCTATTTCATCGTGAGGTAATCCCTTGCTCATCTCGAAGGCGGTTGCTATTATCCATGGTTTCCATCCCGTCTCGGCCAATATGGATTTCTCGAGCCTCCTATCCCTGGTAGGTCTCTTTAGGTATATGTAAACCTCACCTGCCTGCTCATCGAAGTATATACTATCAACCTCATTACCCGCCTCGGCCACGGCTGTCCTTATCATCTTCTCCACGTTCTGTTTAGGGGATCTAATGCGGGGATCTCCCCTTATTATGATATGCTTTTTCAACTCCTTCGCCAGCGATTTTATGAAATCGCTGTTCTCCATTATATACTTGGGATTGGCCACGTATATGACTACGCTCGGCCCCTCGAACTCCACCTTGGTTACATTACTCTCCTCGGGCAGTATCTTCAATATCTTCTCTTGAATATCGGATCTAAACGTCAAAGGAATCACCCATCGCCGGGCTTGACCGCCTCATAGTCCATACTTCATTTAAGCTAAGCGTTTGCCTTTCCCTCTTGCGAGGAAGAATAGATGTTCTCCCACTCATTTTCGCTCTAGATAAGAAGGACATCGCCTCCCACGTTTATAAATGTTTTGAACCGGAAACATACACCCCCTCCTACCCCGCCCAAATTAAGGGCCCTACAAAGCATAGAGCTCCGCATCAGCGATGGCCTAAATGCACCATGTATCCTAATAATCGTTACCAGTAATTGGACACGCAAATAGGAAGATCCCAATGCCAATCGTGTTAAGGCTTTGCTCAATTATTGATGGTAATACTTAGGGTTAGCACTGTATCTTCAGCTATTTAAGAAGCCCTCATTGCTCTCCGCGGTGCATGGTGGGGCCGCGCTCGTTGAGGGGGATCAAGGGTTGGGGGGTCCAAAGCAGGCACTAGGCGGATCAGGGCTAGGTTCAAGACAATAATGGGGCCGCCGGGATTTGAACCCGGGATCACCGACGCTCTGGATTGCTTGGAGCCAACGCTCCACGGGGCTTGTGCCCCAGGCCGGTATCCTTTTTCCAAGCTAGACTACGGCCCCCTCGGCGAAGCAGCATCCTTGGTATTTTTTAATCTTTACGTTTAATGAAAACATTGAAGTTCCGCCTCACTCTATGGCTAAATGAATGGAAGATGCGGGATTAGCTGCCGCGCAGTGCCCGGCGCAGGGTCTTGGCCATGTCCTCATAATGCTTCACTATATCGCCGGTTAGGGACGGCTGCACCCTGGTAAGAGCCTCCTCAAAGTGCTTCATGGTGACTTCCCTCGCATGCGGCTCCTTGTTGTTTATGGCCTCCCTTAACGCCAGCATTGCTGCCTCCTTCACAAGCGCGGCTATGTCGGCTCCAGTGTAGTTCTCAGTTTTTTCCGCTATCTTGGCTAGATCCACGTCGCTCCCCATCTTTAGCTTCCTCGTGTGCACCCTCAGTATCTCCAGCCTAGCCTCCTTGTCCGGCGGGGGTATGTAGACTATCCTATCGAACCTACCCGGCCTCAGGAGGGCTGGATCCATCATGTCGGGCCTATTCGTGGCGCCGATTATCACTATATCGTCCAGCCTGGATATGCTGTCCATCTCGGCCAGCAATTGAGCCACTATTCTATCCATCGCGCCCGTGTCCACGCTCATTCCCCTGGCCGGCGCTATGCTGTCTATCTCGTCGAAGAAGACCACGGCCGGGGCTGCCATCCTCGCCTTCTTGAATATCTCCCTAATCGCCTTCTCGCTCTCGCCGAACCACTTGGAGAGCACCTCCGGCCCCCTAACCGATATGAAGTTGCTCCCAGACTCAGTGGCCACTGCCTTGGCCAGGAGAGTCTTCCCAGTCCCCGGCGGGCCGAAGAGGAGAATACCGCGGGGGGCCTTTATGCCCAGCCTCTTGAAGCGGTCGGGGTGCTTAAGCGGCCACTCAACCATCTCCTGGAGCTCCTGCTTGGCATCGGCTAGCCCCCCTATGTCGCTCCACTTCACCTTGGGGACCTCTATGTATATCTCCCTCAACGCGCTCGGTATGGTCTCCCTCATTGCGCTGAGGAAGTCCTGCATGGAGACCTGGATCCTCTTCAAGTTATCGTCAGTGAACGTCGATGGGTCCTCGGGGTTGATTATCTTCTGCTGAAGCGCGCGGCGGAGCGCCTTCATGGCCGCCTCCTTGCTGAGCGCCGCCAAGTCGGCCCCAGTGTACCCATACGTTACCTCCGCCAGCTTGGCTAGGTCCACGTCCTTCCCCAGAGGCATGTTCCTCGTGTGCACCTGCAGTATCTCCTGCCTGCCCTTGGCGTCGGGCGGGTTTATCCATATCTCCCTGTCGAATCTCCCGGGCCTCCTAAGCGCTGGGTCAACGGCGTCGGGCCTATTCGTGGCCCCAATAACCACCACCTGCCCCCTCTCCTGCAAGCCATCCATCAACGTGAGAAGCTGAGCCACGACGCGGCGCTCCACTTCCCCGGTGACCTCCTCCCTCTTCGGAGCAATGCTGTCTATCTCATCAATGAATATTATGGCGGGGGAATTCTTCTTAGCCTCATCGAACACCTCCCTCAGCCTAGCCTCGGACTCCCCGTAGTACTTGCTTACTATCTCCGGCCCGTTTATGGCCACGAAGTAGGAGTCGGTCTCTGTGGCGACTGCCTTTGCTAGNNAGTGTCTTGCCGGTGCCTGGGGGGCCGACTAGGAGTATTCCCTTGGGTGGGTCTATTCCCAGGTACTTGAAGAGCTCCGGGTGCCTTAGGGGCAGCTCCACCAACTCCCTTATCTTCTGCTTGGCCTCCTCCAAATCCCCAATGTCCTCCCAAGTCACTCTTGAGACGGATATCTCCGCCTCCTTCACGGGTTCCTCTCTGACGGTCACCTCGGTATCCACTCCCACGTAGGCGGCCGGCCCCGGCGTCACTTGCGTTACCATGAATCTAAGCGCGCCCGTGTAGTATGGGACCTCGAATGCCGCTCCCTTCCATACTGCCCTGCCCAGTAGGTATGCCCTCTTCAGGTAATCGGCGTCTATCCTTATTGCCTCGCCCACGGGCGCCATCATTATCTTCTGGGCCGGCTTCAAGTTTGCCTTCTTGACCTTCACTGCATCGCCGATGCTGAGGCCCAAGTTCTGCCTCAACAATCCATCCATCCTTATAATGTCTTTATCATCGTCGTCACTGTATGCGGGCCATACTTGAGCATAGACGGTCCGCTTGTTAGCGGTTATCTCTATATAATCCCCAGGCTCCAGCTCGAGGGCCCTCATGTATTTATTGGCCATTCTCACAATGCCCCGTCCAACATCCCTACTCCTCGCCTCGGCAATCCTCAATGTTATAGAATTCTCGCCTATATCCATGCGTAAGCCATACCTAGGAATTATTTAAACTTACCTTCAGTATTTTTGGGGTCCATAAATGGAAATTCCTCGACGGTCGCCCAGCCGAGGTTCGCTCAAGCCATGGACCTTTCCGTGGGGGGGATAATGTAATCAACCGCCATCATGGTGGGACTAGCGTTACGATGAATCTGCTGAACGCATCATTCATGTATTGAACCCCAAATGCATGGATGTCCATATCACTTTCCATTATGGCATCCTCCATGAACTCGCTTAGGTAGGAGGGGTATATCAGTACAATCCGCCCGCCTGGCTTTATTGCCTCCCCCGCCTCCCTTATAAGTAAATAATAAACGCTGTCCAGCCTGGAGTTCACTGTGTGAATCCTATTAAACGGTGGATCAGTCACCACCGCGTCGAATGCCTCCCCTCGAAACGGCATTATCGTGGCATCCCCCCTGACCTCGGCCTGGGCCTCGCTGGATATATCCATGGGGATCACATCTATTCCAAGGACCTTGCCTACAGTGCCTATCGTGTTGAAGCCGGAGAATGGATCCAGCGCGCGATCGCCGCGGCCCAACCCGGCCAGATTTACCATCAGCATAGCGATCTCGACGTCGAGGTGGGGAGCCTTGGGATCGTTGAATAGGAATCGTCGCCTCTTGTAGATCTCCCTTCCTTTCTCATCGAATGCCCTCCTGGTCAATATGAGCCGCGGCAATACCTTAGTCAAGTCGCCGCCTTTGGCCTCTATCCATGCTTCATAGCCCTTGATCTCAATTATCTCGATACCAGCCCCCTCCCTCTCCGCCACCGCCGTTAATTCCTTAATGGGCAAGTCCTCTCCCACCATATTCCTGAACTCCAGCCTAGCCCTTATCTTATCTTCCCTATCACCGATAAACGCCAAGGCGCGGTCCATTGCTGGGGAATCGCAATAAGAATTTAAAAATCTGAATAGCATTTTTCGCCCATATGCGTAGGATAAAGGTGATAGTGGCTAAGCTGGGATTGGATGGCCATGATAGGGGAGCCAAGGTGATAGCCAGGGCATTGGCGGAGGCAGGCATGGATGTAGTTTACACGGGCATGAGGCAGACGCCTCGCCAGGTGGTTGAGACGGCCGTGCAGGAAGATGCGGACGTGGTGGGCATAAGCATTCTATCGGGCTCCCATTTGGAGCTGGTTAAGGAGTTTATGGATGAGATGAGGAGGAGGGGCGTTGACGTCCCCGTAATGGTGGGGGGCATAATACCGCCAGAGGATGAGGAATCGCTTAGGCAAATGGGGGTGGCCGAGGTGTTCGGGCCCGGCACTCCGTTATCGATTATAGTGGATAAGGTAAGGTCGCTTGCAGCGGTGAGGAGGGTTTGATGGAAGCCGCTATGAAGTGGGATAAGCAGGCAATATCTAAGTTGATATCTCTGATAGAGGACGGCGAGGAATTGGATTACGAGCCTGTCAGGAGGAGCAGGGTAGTGGGGATAACGGGTCCTCCGGGCGCCGGTAAAAGCACGTTGATATATGCCATGATGAAGATGCTTCCCGGCAATTTAAAATTGGCTGCCCTAACCATAGATCCCACGAGCCCCTTCAGCGGTGGGTCATTTATGGGCAATAGGATAAGAATGCAGGACCTCTCCGATCATCCCAACATATTCATAAGGAGCCTGGCCACTCATGGAAGCAGGGGCGGCCTCTCATATGAGGCCATCTCCACCGTGAATCTATTGGAGCACGTGGGCGCTGACTACATATTCTTGGAAACGGTTGGCGCGGGGCAAGTCGACACGGATGTTAGGAAAATAGTGGACACAGTGGTTGTTCTGTTGCCTCCCTTGGCCGGGGACGAGATACAAGCGTTGAAGATGGGATTGATGGAGATTGGGGACATCTACGTGGCCAGCAAGGGCGACTCGCCGGAGTCGGATAAGGTGCTTCTGGACATAGAGGCAATGTTGCGGATGGTTGCCCCCAGGGCATGGGGCCCCAAGTCCCTCAAGGTATCTCCCCTATACGGCCAGGGAGTGCCCGAGTTGATTAAAGCCATAGAGGATCATCATAATTACTTGGAGAGCAATGGATTATTGACAAATATATTGAGCAATAGGCTTGAATTGATGATGCGATTACACGCCCAAGCGCTGCTCGATGAATTGATCGAGAAGAGCGCGGAGCTGCGCGAGGCAAGGAAAGGCTCGTTGAGGCCCAGGGAGGCCGCGGCTAGGGTGATGGGGCTGAGGGGCCCGCGGTTGGACCACGTGGCGGTAGCTGCGAGGGACGCCGAGTCATTGATAGGGAAGCTGGCGGCGTTGGGGATAAGGAAGATAGGGGAGGAGGTGGTGGAGGAGCAGGGAGTCAAGGTAGTGATGCTGGGTCTATCTAACTCCAGGGTGGAGGTGTTGATTCCGTTAAGCGGGGACAGCACCGTGGCCAGGTTCCTGGAGAGACGCGAGGGCATTCACCATGTGGCCATCTTGGTGGATAACTTGGATGAGTTCAAGAAGGCGGCGTCGAGCGTTGGGTTGGAGTTCTTGCCGGCCTCCAGCAAGGGGGCGGAGGGCTCCAGGGTGGCCTTCATCAATCCAAGGGGGTTGGGCGGCGTCTTACTAGAGGTGGTGGAGAAGAAATATGAGCACAAAATTTAAAATGAGCAAATATAAGGTGTGCCCGCAATGGTTTCGCAAGCCAAGAAATTGATAAGCAGGGCATTGGGAGAGGCATCGTCGCGCATAAAGGTATCGCCCGAGGCCGCCGATAGACTGGCCGAGGTTGCCACTAGATCCGATGCTAGGTCCTTATTAAAGGAGGGAGTGATAATGGTGGAGCCCAAGAGAGGAAATAGTAGGGGCCGCTGGAGGCTTCTGCATGAAAAGAAGAGTAAGGGGAGAAGGAGGGGGCAAGGCAAACGAAGGGGCCCTAAGTCGGCTAGGATGGATGAGAGGAGGCAATGGATTAATAGGGTTAGGAACATGAGAAGATTTCTGAATTACTTGAAGCATAAAGGCACCATAGATTCCAAGACATGGCGTAGGCTTTACCTTATGGTTAAGGGAGGCTACTTCGAGTCTCTGTCCAGCCTTCGCGCGTATATGATTCAGAATCATATAATAGAGGGAGGCAGGTGATCAAGAGTGGCCAGTGGAGGCATGTATAAGGTTAAGTTCAGGAGGAGAAGGGAGGGCAAGACAAATTACAAGAAGAGGGCAGTGATGGTTATAAGCGGCAAGAATAGGCTGGTCGTGAGGAGGACCAATAGGTATATAATAGCTCAGATAATCCGCGCGAAGCCGGAGGGGGACGTCACGTTGGCGTCCGCCACCAGCAAGGATTTGAGGAGGTTTGGGTGGAAGGGTGGATTGAAGAACCTACCCGCCGCCTATTTAACGGGCTTTCTATTGGGGAAGCGAGCGTTGTCAAGGGGATTGGGGGATGCAGTGTTGGACATAGGCCTTCACGTGCCGATGGCGGGTGCCAGGGTATTCGCTGCCGCTAAGGGCGCAATAGATGCTGGCATGGAGGTTCCCCAAAGCGAGGATTCATTTCCAAGCGAGGAGCGGGTGAGCGGGAAACACATAGCGGATCATGCGTCCAGCATGGCAGGTGATGAGGAGAAGCTGAAAAGCAAGTTCTCGGATTACTTCAAGAATGGATTGAACCCCAGCGACGTAGTTGCGAATTTCGAGGAGACTAAAAAGAAGATAGAGGAGCAGGTGAAGGTCAAGGCCACGGCTGAGGCCTAGGGAATTAGAACGGCCTTGCCGGGCACCCTTCTATTAATAACGTCATCGATGGCCTTGTTCACGTCCCTCAACTTATATGGGGTGAACTCCGTGTTTATGGCTCCATCGTGGATCAGCTTAACTGCCTCCCTGACCTCGGCGGAGGTGTAGGCAGCGGATCCAATTATGCGTTGCTCCCTCATTATGGTCAACGCGGGCCGCTTTAGGACTATTTCTTGTCCCTCCACGTTGCCTATTAGGACTAAAACCCCCTCCTTATCCAGGCCGCGGAGTCCTTCATTTATAGTCGGCGCGCCCACGTTATCGTACACTATATCTACCTTACCTGAATACCTCTCTCCCTCCAGCACCACCTCATCTGCGTATTTCTCTACCTTAGGCTTCTTCCCGCTGGACGTGACGGCCACTACCCTGGCTCCCAGGGCCTTCAGGTACTGAATCATGTGTATCCCAACGCTTCCGCCGGCCCCCGTCACCATAACCTTCCGGCCCCGGGGATCCGCCAATCGAGCAGCGTGTATCGCGGTGGCTAGGGGACACGTTGCCGCCGCGTATTTCTCGAATTGATCATCGGGCAGCTCGAATACATTGCGAATTGGCACCGCCACAGCCTCTGCGTACCCCCCAAGCCTCCCCTCGCCCAGGAACGTTAACTCATTGCACAAATTCTCCCTGCCCGTCCTACAGTAATCGCACTTCCCACAAGTCACCGCGCCGTAGACCCCAACGGGCTTTCCGTCTAATTCGCCGAACACTTCATGCCCCAAGACTAGGGGCGGGTTAAGCTTGAATCCCCCCCTCCATATCACTATGTCGCGGCCGCATACCCCGCTGGCCTTGACGTTGATTATTGCTTCGCCCAGTCCGGGCTCTAGATCTATGTACTCCAGCGATAATGGTTTGTTATACTCGCGCAGGACCGCGGCGAGCGTTTTCCTGCCCATGGATTAATCATCCCAGCATTATTTAAAGGATTTTGGCCGCCCTCCATGAGTAGATAATCATAACCCCCCTTCTGTGGCATTGGTCTAAGGTCCTACCCGGGCCTCGTCGCATGGTTCCTCACAGGCCCCTATTTGGACCAACGTCCCCTTTCGGCTTTACCCGTCGGGTCGCCCCGAGGGACCCATGCGGGTAGGGGGAGTTTCCTGAGGCCGTCCGTCGCCGTGACGACCCCGCGCATTGCGATTATCTACCCATGGAGGGCTCATAATTAAGCTACATGCGAGTTTATAAACCTTCCCACGAGGAACCGTAAAGTGAGTATTCAGCCTTGGTATCACTCGTCACGATCTCTGGAATACCAGCTTTCATCACAAATTCCTTGGATAATCCATGGCTTATAAGCATTTAACTCATGGCATAATAGAATGGGTAATATATGGCATTCATGCATTCTTGGGCAGTCTCTTCTCGAGTTCCCCATACGGTAGGGCAGTCTCGATTTCTGTCCCGTCGCTCGTAACTATGAGGGAACCTCCATTCTTCATTGCCTCCCATCTGGATATATCGTTCCACTCAATGAAGAGATCCAATCCTTTAGCGATATTTATGTATATACCATTATTGTATAACACGCAGTTTCCAAATGATCCAATCCTCTCTCCCCATCTTCTCCGCCCCATGGATTTGGAAATCACCATCAATGGGTAGATGATGGCCACGCCCGATAACAATAATAGCAATCGGGGCAGTCCTTCAGCGAATAGAGATGATACCATGAGTAATCCAGTGGCTGGAATTACAATGAGCACGGCCCTCACGCGATCGCCAAGCCCCACTCCTACATCCATTACAACATCGTTTGCCGCATCGCTTATAAACTTACCTCATAAATGAATAGCCCCTGAACCTTCCTTGAAAGGGGATTGGACGAAAGGGGATTGGATGCGCGGCAATAGGCGTAGAAACGATCGCTATGAATGCTTATTTGCTGAACTTGATCACTATGGCCAAGGCGGCGAGCACCATAAGCATACCCACCGTGAATGTGAGCGGATTTATTGTGGTAGGTATTGTGGATTGAGTTGAGGTGGGTGGGACGCTGGACGTCGACGTGCTAAGGGTCTCATTTATGACGGGGACGGATATAGTGTAGGTCGCGTTGCACGCGGCCACCGTCTTTATGAGTTGAAGAACCACGTTGGAGTATGCCGACGACATCTCATATAGGTTCAGGGCAGTGCTGAAGTAGCTTGAGTCGCCTCCCGTGGAATTCGTGGCTGTGGAGTTGTATTGACCATACCAATAATCCCCGTATTGTATGTAGGAAAGAGGCAGCAGGGGAGTTACATTGCACTTCTCCAGCTTGCTGGCTGAGTAAAGGGCTAGTTGCCTCACGGTGGAGAGCAGACCCGCCTCATAAGATGCGGATTGGGACGACATGAATATGAGGTGAAGCATGGTGCTGGTCTCCGATATGACGTCCAAGCTATTGCTCAACGCCATCAAGTAATTGCCCTCGCCGAAGTAGGTCTGGGCATTGTTCACCTCGCTCAGCAATTGATTTATCTCGCCGGCGAATAACGCCGATATTCCCTCGGCCTGCGTCAAGGAGTATAGGTATGTTACAGTGGACTGCGCATATGATAGGTAGTCCTGGGATATCTTGTACAGCAATTGGTTAGGTATTGGATACCCCCCACTAATTCCCTTTAATAACTCATACCAGTACTCAAGGGTTGCCACCCTCACGTATGCCGCCGATAAATTGGCCCTTGCCCCTCCAAGGCTGTCCGCGCTTAGGTCAGTCATGGTTTGATTGAGCAGCTGCTGTGCTTGGTATATCCTATCATACATTCCGACCATGACGTCTATGTTGACGCTGGTCACCGAGGTTTTATTGAGAAGGGCTAGGTAATTGTTGATTGTTGAGTTTATTGATTTTACCTCGTTTCTTATCTGGGAGGATGTAAGGGACGAGAAACTGGATTGATAATAGTTTATCAAACTGCTATAGATTAGGCTGGCGGCGGTGTAGTAATTATCCTGATTTGCATAGTACTCGGCCGCCTCCAGGGTCCCCGTGGGTATTATGCTCTTATTGAATAGCAGCGTCTCGTATAGATACTTAGTCATGTTGATGTAGTAGGGAGGCAGCGACAGCGTTTGGTTGGGGGGTAGGCTTACGCCGGTCAGATAATGAGCTGCTTGATAAGCGGTGCTGACAGGTATTACTGTTACTCCCAGCTTCTTTCCCAGTGATATCAGGTTAACCGGTGCTGATGTGGGTGACGTATATATTTGCTGGCCATACGGTACGAGCACTACCTTATAGCCCATGCTTGCCGCCGCCCTTATCTTATAGGGTATGCCGCCGACGGGCCCTATAGTTCCGTCCGGCATTATCATTCCAGTCATGGTGACCGATGAATTGAGGGTTCTATTGTCGAGGAGGGAGAATATGCCGATAGTCATGTAGCCGCTCGCCGACGGCCCCCCTATCTCCAGCGTATTTGAGGATGAATTGACCAGGAAGTCGTACTTTGTGAAGGGTATATCCGCCATTGAGGCAGCCATTATGGCAGCCATCTGGCTCGATGCTATGAATGATCCTCCCTCCCCTATGGGCAGGGGAGACGTTGCAACATATATATTACCTATTCCGGGGGTTATTGCCGTCACCGTTATGTTAATGACTGCTCCGCTGTTGTTGCTAGTCACCGCCAGCGCGTGGATAGTGACTGATTTAATGTATACTTGCCTGGCAGTCCATCCTTGAGCCCCCATCGCGACTCCGGCTATAGTTAATGCGATTATGAGGAGCATCAATGCCTTCATGCTTGCCATGTTGTAACGAGAATTTAAAAACTTATTTGCAACTGGGTCCAGAAGCTCTTTAGGATAAGGACGTTAATTAATTCCAATCGGAAAGAACGCTGTCCATCCTTGGGGGAGCGGTATCTGCGCCGCGATGAGAGGCGGGAGCCCCAATGCCCCGTAAGAGTTAAAAGGATCCATTGCTGTCTAAGAATTATGTCCGAGTTCGACGATTTCGATAGATGGTGGAATAGGCTGAAGAAATTCATGGATAGCTTTGAAACGGAGATAGAGAGGGAAATGGATGAGCTATTCAAGCAGGCTGAGAGGCAGCAGCGGGGCTCTAAGAAGCCTAACATGTACTATTATGGATTCGAGATAACTATGGGGCCTGACGGCAAACCCATAGTTAGGGAATTCGGCAACGTTAAGCCGTGGAGCGAGCGGGGCTCCCCTGTCGTGAGCGAGGACATAGAGCCATTAACTGACGTGTTCGATGATGGGGATAAAATAAAGGTAGTCATGGATATGCCTGGCATAGATAAGGAAAGGATAAAGATAAAGGTGGACGGCGATAAATTGATAGTATCGGCGGAGGGAAGCGATAGGAGGTACTATAAGGAGGTCAAGCTTCCCGCCAACGTGGATGCTAGCAAGGCCAAGGCCACGTATAGAAATGGCGTCTTGACAATAGAATTAACAAAGAAAAACGGCAAGAGCGGATTTGAGATAGAGGTTCAGTGAACTCCCTCCTCTAACGTCGATAGAAAGCTCCTCAATTCAATTTTTATCCTTCATGGCGAGGACAATGTCGATGTGTAGGGTGGGTTGGGATAATCCTTAATACCGGGCCTAATATAAGGCCAGGCAAGTGGTTCGGCATTGGTCAAGATGTTGGTCACGGGCTTCGAGCCGTTTGGTGGAGATGATGAGAATCCCACCAGCATAATTGCCAACGGCATGAACGGTCGGGTCATGAATGGAGTGGAGATAGTGGGTCGCGTCCTGCCTGTGTCATATGTTAGGGCTAAGTCCTCATTGATTGACCTGCTGCACAGCATCAAGCCCGACGTCTATGTGGGACTAGGGCTGGCGCCGGGAAGCACGGGCGTGGCCGTGGAGAAGGTGGCCCTCAACATAGCGCGTGGGAGGGATAATGATGGTGATGATATGGATGATGAGCCCATTATCGAGGATGGCCCCGCCGCGTACTTCTCCACGCTTCCCGTGAGATCCTTGGTTGAGGCCTTAAGGAGCGCCGGCATCCCGGCTCGCGAGTCATATCATGCAGGCACGTATCTGTGCAATTATGTGATGTACATAGGCTTGCGCATCGCCGCGGTGGAGGGAGTGCCGCGGGTGGCTGGGTTCATGCATTTCCCCTACCACTCGGAGTACATTTCAAAACGGGGCTCGGCGTCCCCGTCACTGCCTTTATCGATGATGTTCAATTCATTAATAAGGACGGCCGAGGTCGTATTGGAGAGTCTTGTGGGCAATCCATATAAGGCAAATCAATGACCTGCGTTGAAGTCCCGAATCGCTTGTGGGCATCATTTAAATAGCGGGGAAACATAATCGTCATTATGTTGATGCTGTTGATTTACACTAACTACGAAGAAGCCGCCGAGTACTTAATCGACAAATTAGGTGAGGGCAGCGCTTTACAGGTAACCGATGGAGTGATAATTACTTGGAGGAGCAGGGAGAGCGTTGAGAGGGCATTACTGTCATTGAAGGAGAAGGTCATATCAAAGGTAAGCGGGGAAGGCGATGTGGAGCTCTCATTCGCATTGATCGATTTATCAGAGGAACAGTTCACTGAGTTGAGGACTATGATTAGGGATAGATTGATTAGATTGGATAGGGAGACCTATAGGCACATAGATGCTATTAAGAATAGACTTGATAGGATGAGCGAGAAGAGGCTTGAAACGGAGGTCAGGTTTCTAAACAAGAAATACGAATCTCTCATTAATGTACATAATAGATTGAAGATAATGACGCCAGAAACTGAGAAATTGATAGATGCTATGAAAGAATTAAGGATTATTTTAAGAAAATAAAGACAAGCGAGTCTTAATAATCATTTATACATTTTCTATTTCTGCTCCCTCTCCGCCCCTATCCTTTCTTCCTCTAGTGAAGGCGTACAGCAGTGCGCCGGCTCCCCCGAATCCCAACGCAGTTAGCAGCGCCTCGCCCGTGGTTATCGGCATTCCATCCAGCACGGTCAATATATCCGTGTTTATTATTATAGGCTTGCCTTGATTCGTTATGGGCAGCACCTTGGTGTACTTGGCATAGCGAAGCTGGGCAGTTACTTGATAGGTGCCTGCAAGCACTCCGTTCACGTTGCTTGTCCCCGCGCCATTGGTTATGGAGCTATACGTCGGTCCATATCCTATCCTGTATAGGGTGACGTTTACATTGCCCAGGGCTTGGTGGAACTGTCCCTCCACCACCACAGTGACATTGTATACGCCCAACTGCAGAGTTATGGGTTGGTTAGTCAATGTATTTACGTATCCTATGTAGACCGGCGCGCCCCTATATGATACAGTGAATTGAACTGGGTCGGGCGACTTTATGGGTATGTAGGCAACTCCATTGGAGCTCACCGTTATTGGCCCATAATTCACTCCATCCTGCGTGGCGGTGACGGTGGCGCCGCCCACGGGATTGCCGTTAGTGTTGAGCAGTTGCACTTGGAGGGGAGACCAATTCACGTATACCTCGTACTGGCCCGGCTCGCTTACCCCGAGTGTGCTAACCGCTATGTAAGCCTCGTGGCGAGTGGGGGATATAGATACCAATCTATCCACGGATCCCCACGGCAGCTCGGAGTCCGTATATCCCCCGTAGGAGACGCCGCTGGGGGTCACTATCTTTTCTATGGATGCTACCTCAGGCAACTGTACCACAAGCGAGGTCCACAGTCCATTGCTTATATCGCTTGGAAGCACTGTCGCTACTAGGTTCCCGTTTTGCCACTGACCCACTTGCTTATAGAGTATCGGCATATACGTAACAGTCAACGGCGAAGACGTCGGGTTTTGCACCTTGAACACGTTGTCGTAGATGACATATATGCCGATTATCGGCGCGAACTTTATGAATGGCGGAAGTATATAGGTTATTCCAGCCACGCTTATCAAGTTATACAGAGTATACACGGGCATCACTCTATTTGCCACCACTTGGAACTTAACTGGGCTCTCGCCAACAACTAAGGGCTCCACGGTGTACACGACGGCTACATAGCCGAGCAAGCTCCATCCAGCCGGCACGCCGAAGCTGGATGAAGATACCACCAAGCTGCTGTGCGGGGAGACCGTGGAGTTGAAGAACTGGGTTCCCTTCACTAGCATGGCAGTCGGCATTTGATATTGAGATCCATACGCTATGTTCACTGAGTAAGTGCCCGGCGGCAGCTTGGCCATGTCCAATTGAAGCGCCTTCTCCTCTATTTTGAAGTAAGTCACGTTTTGGTACCAATTATCCACTAGCTGGGAGAGCGAGGTTCCGTTGGGTAGATATGCGTTGACCAACTCGAAGGGGGCATTGTTGTCTATAGTTAGTTTAACCACTTGATCGGTGACGTATTGGAACGTGTAGTCCGGCGCCGTTATATTGATAGTGGATGTCTGGGGAGTGAGCGGTATGTACTCCTCCTTAATGAATGTCGCGCTTATCACTATCGTGGCGTTCACGGTAGACTGGCCATTATTCACTATCACTAGGCTGGAATTCGTGGTGTACGCTGACGTTATCATTCCGTATTGGTTCTGGGACACCAAGACACCGGCCCCGCTCACAGTTAATGCTGGGGTGGGGGTTGGGAAGTATACCTCCAAGTACTTCAGAGAGTAACCTGGCCCGGGGGATAGGGGTGCCTGTACAGTGCTGGATTGACTGGGCTGGAGCGATATTGAGCTGGTCTGGTTTATTATATCGGTGTAAGTGAGTTCGGCATAGTATGGTAATTGAATTGTGATCGGTTGATTCTGGGCCGCCAGGGTGCTGTTAATGGTGGTCGTAGAGGCGTGAAGCGCCGATGCCGTGATGCCCAGCGCTATCACAAGCATCAGCGCGAGTTTGGGAATTGACCACTTCATGAATTCATACCCCCTTGTTCTAAATATATAATAATCGTTTAGGATAGGAATGGCAAAACCACGTGGCAGTGATTGACGTATACGTGTACTGCGCTCAAGCAGTCGGCGATTTACGCAGTCATAACATGATGGAGAAGAATGACGCATCCAATCAACCCTATCGAGGATTAAGGGGCGGAAGACCCTACTTCCGTGAGGAGTAGCCCCCGTGGGAAGCAAATCTCCGCCGCTAGACGGAGGCGCCCCGCCCATACGGATGGGGTAGCTCACTGTCCAAAACGCTTAAATAGATGAATGAACGGCGATAAATCCTTCGCGGTATGAAGTTGCTCTTGACAAACGATGATGGAATAGACTCCCCTGGCCTGCGTGCATTGGCAATGGAGCTCCATGAGAACGGGCACGAAATACATGTAATTGCCCCGGAGGTTCAGAGGAGCAGCATTGGATCTGCGCGTACCTATGACAAGCCGCTTCGGTTGATTCACAGGGAGTTGGGGTATCCCATAGACGGCGTTTATGCAATAGATGGAACGCCGGCCGACGCCGTGTTCATAGGAGTGAAGATGTTCCAACCCGACGCCGTGGTGAGCGGCATAAACCTGGGCGAGAACGTCGGCTTGGAATCTCTTTTCATAAGTGGAACCATAGGCGCAGCGATTCAAGCATCGCTGATGGGCTTGCCCGGAATCGCTGTATCCATGGTAGTTCCACAGGACAAGAAGTTCATCAACTCCGGCATCCCCGTAGAATATTTCAAGCCTGCCAGTTCCATAGCGTCAACTATAATGGGGATAATAGAGGCCAAGGGCTGGTTCTCTGGAATCGATGTGTTGAGCATAAATGCTCCTGACCCCATTAAATGGAACGGCGAGGTTGTGGTGACCAATGCATTGAGCAGGCGATTATTTAAGGAGGAATTGGTTAAATCCGTGGATCCCCGTGGATCCCCGATATTCTGGAGATGGGGGCATGAATTTGATGAATTGGATCCAGGCAGCGATGCCTACTGGCTATATCGCCGGGACTCCTTGGTGATCAGTCCCATTTCATTTAATAAGGACAGTAAAATAGATACCGCTGGCTTGCGCGATGCCCTCAGCAAAATAGGCAAGATAATTTCAAGCTAGTCATCCCTCCACGGCTCATTGTTGGATTGCCGTACGTGATAGGTTAACTGGGAGATGTGGTAGCAATGCTTTTAAAATGCAGCCGGAGTGGAAGGGTATGGTGGATAGCATGCCCCGCCTATCAATGGAGGAAGAGTGGGATGAAGAGGAGGAGTGGGAGGAGGAATTCGAGTCTGAGTGGGAGGAGGAGTTTTAATCCTTCCCGTATAAACGGCAAATCATAGCTCCAGTTAGTTTCCAACTGTATTGCGTGCAGTCGGCTGTGGAAATCCATTGGGGTAAACTACAAGCCGTACAATTCGCGGTGGGGGATTGTGTAAACTAATTCCGGCTACTGCTCGGTTCCTCTGTGATAGATTAAATTATTGCCGGGCTCGGCGTTTCTTAATTTTATTTAGTTGGCTGGAGCCTTGCATGAGGAAAGGTTTTAAAGGGGAATGAGGAACCTAATCCAATGAGATTTTGTCCTAAATGTGGTACCTTGATGGTGCCTGCCAAGGGCAAAAATGGAAGGCAAGTGCTGCGGTGCCCTAAGTGCGGTTATGAAGAGGATGTTGACGCGAAGGCCAAGTCATCCTATGTTCAGACAAAGGAGATAGGCGAGGACAAGCACAGGAAGATAGCAGTGGTAGAGGAGGAGAAGGATAGCTTGTCGGAGGAGGAGAAGGAAATGATAGAGGATTATCAAAAGCAATTATTGGAGAATTTATACGAGGACGAGCGCGGCGGGGAGTCCGAGGATTAATGCCTATTTTCCCGGGAGCAGTTGGTGAAGCATGCATAATAATATTTAAGGAGCGCCGTCTCGGCGATTCAAAATGAGCAGGATAGCAGTAGTGGATAATGATAGGTGCCAGCCCAAGAAGTGCACCCAGGAGTGCATACGCTTTTGCCCATTGGTGAGGACGGGGAAGAGAGCCATTTACTTCGACGAGGAGATCAAGAAGCCGGTGATAACAGATCTATGCACAGCGTGCGGCATATGCATTAAGAAGTGCCCCTTCGATGCTATAACCATAATCAACACCCCGGCCGAGCTGGAGGGGGAGTGCGTTCATCAGTATGGCCCCAGCGGCTTCAAGCTCTTCAGGCTTCCCATATTGAAGCCCGGCAAGGTAATTGGAATAATAGGCCAGAACGCGTTGGGCAAGACCACCATAGCCAAGATATTGAGCGGCGAGGTGAAGCCGAACCTGTGCTCCAATAACTCCAGCGAGTCCACCGTGATTCAATACTTCAAGGGCACCGAGATGCAGACATACATGGAGAGGCTGTACTCGAAGGATTTGAGGGTGGTTCACAAGACTCAGTACATAGAGGCCATTCCCATGTATGTTAAGGGGAGGGTCAAGGATGTTCTCTACAAGGTGAGGGGAGACGAGAAGGCCGTGGATGAGGTTATGGGGAAGCTGAATCTATCTCACTTGGGGGATAGGTTGCTTTCTGAGTTGAGTGGTGGTGAGTTGCAGAGGGTTGCTATTGCTGCTGCTTTGCTTCGTGGCGCTGATGTTTATGTATTCGATGAGCCGACAACTCACTTGGACATAATAGAGCGGTTCAGGGTAGCCAACGCCATAAGGGAGCTGGCGGAGGAGGGCAAGTACGTCTTGGCGATAGATCATGATTTGGCAATAATGGATTACCTATCCGACTTGGTGGTTATACTATATGGGAAGCCGGGGGCATATGGCATATCATCTCACGTTAAGGGCGTTAAGGAGGGCATAAACGAGTACTTGAAGGGGTACTTGGTAGATGAAAACATGCTGATCAGGAAGGAGCCCGTCAAATTCAACATGAATCCCCCCTCCCGCAATGTCCGGGAGGATAAGCTTTTGCTGGAGTGGACTCAACTTAGGAAGAGGGTGGGATCGTTCGAGTTGTCGGTAATGCCGGGCAAGGCATTTAGGGGGGAGGTGATAGGGATAATAGGACCCAATGGAATTGGGAAGAGCACTTTCGCTAAAATGCTGGCCGGCGCATTGGAGCCGGATGAGGGTACCATAGTGCCCTACGGAAGCGTTACTATGAGTTATAAGCCGCAGTACGTTAGCGACATAGCCATGAAGTTGGGCGATATGACCGTTGGCAATTACATGGTCAGCATCGCCGGGTCGGAGTATCAATCCAACATACATTGGCCGGACCTAGCGAATGGCTTCACCTTGATCCCGTTAATGGATAGGTTGCTTTCTGAGTTGAGTGGTGGTGAGTTGCAGAGGGTTGCTATTGCTGCTGCTTTGCTTCGTGGCGCTGATGTTTATGTATTCGATGAGCCGATGGCGTACCTAGACGTGGAGCAGAGGATGCGGGTCGCGCACGTATTGGTGAAGACCATAACGGAGAAGGAGGCCTTGGCGTTCGTCGTGGAGCACGACATAACTATGCTGGATAGGATCAGCACAGCAGCTCTGGTGTTCCATGGAGAGCCAGGCGCGAGTGGAATCGCGGAGCCGCCGTCGGATCTCAGAACCGCTATGAATCAGTTCCTCAAGATGCAAGACATGACGTTCAGACGGGACTCCAGCACGGGGCGGCCTAGGTTCAATAAGAAGGGCTCAGTTCTGGATAGGACGCAGAGAGGGCTTAATGAATTCTACTACTTCGTGGACTCGAGCAGGGAAAAATGATGCGTGGACTCCCTAGGCCTCCATAGCTGGGCCCACGTAATCGACGCGCGGCATCGCTGGGGGCAAGGCGGGCCTACGTGCCTATGAATATGTTGTCCTTATTCCTTATTATTCTTGTCCTGGTTCTCTTGTTTGGAATGCATGGGCGGCCCACTATCGTTATCACCCTATCGTATATGTTGGACCCCGTCCTACGCAGCGGGACTGCCAGGCACTCTCCGTTGAATATGCCGGGCGAGAGCATTCTGACCTCCACTACATCGCCCACGTTGTAGGGCTTCGGCAGTTCCTTGGCTGGGACTATCGACATGGACTCCCCCGTCGGTATCAGGTCCAGCCCAACTTTGCGTGAGAGTTCCCTTAAGCGGTTCCAGAACGGCTCCCAATTCTCCTCATCTATGGGATTTCTTCCTCGCTTGTGTCTCAAGTACTTCTGTATTAGGAGGGGGTACTTTATCCTATCACCCATTCTCAATGCCATGACTAATCGCCCCATTTTCTCCATCTCGCCTTCATTCAAGCCTGGCAGAAGCACGGGGGAGATAATGACTTGAAGCTTCGTGTTGTTGAGTATGAAGCCCAGCTTCCTGAGCACGGAGTTCACGTCGTAGGAGTTATTTCCAGACAGCCTGCGCGCAAGGGGTGGGAGCAGTGCATCAATGCTCAAGTTTATCCTGGTTAATCCAGCCTCCTCCAGCTCCTTTATCTTGGGCTCGCTGAGCATGTATAGCCTGGTCTGCATCGATATCGCATCCACCCTCTCCCTTATTTTCTGGACCAGATCCACGAGGTAGGGGTAGTTGCCGGGATCCCCCATTCCATCTATATGGGCCTCGACGCGGGTTCCCTTATATGAGGCCACCTCCTCCACCGCGTTAGCTAATGCGTCTGGATCCACTATGTACTCCGCGGCCCTGGCCCGAGATTTGGGGCCGGCATTCACGGAGCAGAAGATGCATGACAAGGCGCAGATGGATGTGGGTCTAACCTCCACTACGTTTGTCCCCCTGTCCACTATGCCGAAGGCCAGGGTGCCCACCATTGGGTACTCCGTCCCCACTTGAACTAAGGTCCTCCTCACGTTGATTGCCTCGTTCATCTAGCCTTGCGCTCTAAATGAATACAGGAGTAGGATTTATATTTGTAGTAACCATGTGCAGGAAATAGCAGAGACCGGGAATGACAATAAGGGTATTGGAAGGAGTTGTGGGGGGCAATCACCTGCCCGTTCAGACGATAGCGTTGCTGCCGAAGTCAGCCTTCGATGAATTAATAGAGGCTCCCCTCAAGTATGAATTGATGGGTATATTGGCGAATGGGCCAGCCACGGTCACCGAAGCATCGGCTAAGCTTCACCTCTTGAAGGGCGCTGTGCATAGACATATAAAATCACTGGAGGAGTTGGGATGGATAAGGCAATTAAGCGCAGTGGAGACCAAGAGGCTCAACTTGACCAGGGAGGCGAACAGGATATACTACATACCCACGGCCTTGGTTTACCTAGGGTACTCTATAGAGCATGATGATGATAACACTGTGATAAAGATGCTGAGCAGTTATGGGGCTTTCATTGATTCCAGGAAGGGCAAGTTCATATTGAGGACTCCGACGACCAGGATGCCGCTATGCGAGAGTGAGTGCCCTGAGCATCAGTACTGCTCGGATTGGGCCATGAGGACGGCGAAGCAGTTCAAGGTAAACGTTGTCCCGGATGGAATGGAATCGGCGGACTCCATAATATTGAAGATTCTCTACTCAATAGCGGTGAGAGAGTTAAAGAGCAGCATGGATAGGAACCCGCTCTTCATATTCAGCACTAGGTTCGACAACATCTATAGGGAAAAAATGGGGTCCCCCGTATAGGGGGTCATTGTTTCTTTGATGTGCAGCTGCCCATTATCTTGAGGAGCTGCATCGCCACTCCCAGCCCCTTCTTTATGTCGGGGTCATTTAACGCGCTCATCAATCCGAAGACGCCGTTCACCGGCTTTGCGTTGGATATGGTCTCCATGTTGATGTTCTTACCCATGCACCCGCCCAGGGATTGTATCGTCTCCTTCAGCTTTATCACGTCCTGAGCGTCCAGCCTATTCATTGTCTGCATAGATCCATCCAGTAAAACGGACAATAACCTGAACAGCGCCGGTTCCTGGAATAGATACTGGATTATCTCCTCGAACTTATTTATTATCAGCATTAGGGAGTCAAGGGCTCCGCTGCGTTTCAGTTCTATCACTTGATCGAGCAGTCCCTTGACCTCATCCATGTTCTCCGACAGCATCGTTATCATCTCTAGCAGTTTCTCATCCATGTTCTGAGTTTGAGTTGTTGTCTCGGTCATCATCATCACCTACATCGTGGTCTTTAGCCAAGTTTTGTAGAACACGTCCTTTATAAGCTTACCTAGGGGGGAAGTCAGTATGCTGTAGCAATTGCCTATCCAATTGGCCTTGTTATTGCCGATGTCCAGCTTTATGTCGCAGTTGAACATCAACCCCAGCTCTCCATAATCCATCGCGCATGTCATCGCGTTTATCTGGGCTGGGTCTATTGGTTGCCCCAGTATTTCACCCGCTATGGTTCCTGCGCTAGCCAGCGCCGTGAAGTGAACGGGAACGCCGGCGGTCGGTAGTCCTATTGTTGGCATCGAGTGCTCTCCCGGTAGGTAGACGTCGTCGAACTTGGGGCTCCTGCCCGTGTACACATTAGCGGCCGTCCACTTGCCCATTGGAGTATCGACTACCAACGACGTTCCCTCGAATGGTTTCGGCAGCCTGGCGGGGGGAACCGTTATCAATAAGTCATACTTCACCTTATCGCTGGTGGTGACTACTGTTTTGTTCTTGTCATCAACCTCCACGGGCCTAGCATTACCCACGTAGTTTATGCCCTTCTGCTTGAATACCTCCATGGTCGTCTTGACGGCCTCAGGCCCAAGGGGCTGTATCGGCTTCTCGAATGGGTGGATCAAGGTTATGTTAACCTTATCGCGGATGCCCCTCTTCCTGAACACAGTATCGAGTTGGCCTACTATCTCGAAGGGATAGACGCCGCATCTATAGATGGGTTCGGGCGTGAAGACCACGACGTTACCGCCGCTGAAGCTTCTCAGCGCCTCCCTCAGCTTTAGCGCGCCGTCCAGGGAGAAGTTGTGGTACCCCACCCCTAGATTGTACGTCTTGAAGTCGTTCTCGATGCCCAGGCTAGCTATCAAGTAATCATAGGTGAACTTCCCCTTGTCCGTCTCCACAGTCCTGTTCTCTGGATCAACCTTGGTTATGTTTGCCTTGACGTACTTCACCCCCCTCTTCGCCAGCATGGATAAAGGCAACTGAGCTTGGGCTGGGTCTAAGTCGCCCAACGCTATGTTGACCAAGAGCGGCGGAAGCAGGTAGTAATCGGTGTCGTTTATTATTGTTATTTCGAAGTCAGCCCTGCCCCTCAGCCTCTCGGCTAGCTTCTTGGCGGCGACCACGCCCCCAACGCCGCCGCCTAGGACCAGGATTTTCTTGGTCATGGATACTTTTACAAAATATGTTTATTTTAAGTTTTTCTACCGTCGTTTTCATGGTCTTTATCGAGGTACGCCAATACGAAGCATGGGGTATCCACCGGGCATGCGCCGTTCGATGCATTTCTAATCTTCTCCGCAGTATCTAGGCATTTGCCGAGACTCCGCAACAGGTTTATCACCAGTCCAAGCCCCTTCCTGACGTAGGGATCGTTGAGGGCGCGTATGAGGTCCGCCACCCCGTTTACGGGCTTGGTTTCGTGGGTCACATTAGATGACACGCCATACAGCGCGCAGAGTATGCATGAAGTTGCTTCTTGCAGCGTTGTCTTCAATTCATCCTGCTTCATCTGGGACGCCACGCCCAGCACGTAATTTATCAATTCCTCTTCAGTTACAGACATGCGAGCGGCATCACTTAACCACTAAATATTATTTTCACTTATGGCAAGCAATGCAGGCACTAACGGCAGCGACTTGAAGCTGGCGGGCTCTTTTCAGCCATATGGTCCAAGCAATTCAATTTAGTTGGGGCTTTGCCTCTTAATTATTCCAGGCCTCGTCAGCTTCTCTACGTTTAGTACGTCATCTATCTCGGCCTCGCTCAATCCGGTCTCCCTGAGCGACTCCCTGATTGTTTTTCCCCTCGCGATCATCTTGCCTATTTCGGATGCCTTGTCGTACCCCACGATTGGCGATATCAAGGTAACCAATGCGGGACTGGTCTCGGCGTACCTTCTCATCACGTCAACGTTCGGCCGCATTCCGTCTATCACCAGCCGCGCGAATTTATTCAACGCCTCCGCCATTAAGTCAATCTGCAATAGCACGTCGTATCCCATCAATGGCACCCCCATTGCCAACTCGAACTCGCCCAGCATTGATGCGACGGACACGGCCTCCGCCAAGCCGATGGACTGAGCCGCGGCCAGCAGGGATGCCTCCACGGTCACTGGATTGGTCTTGCCAGGCATTATGCTGCTGCCCGCCACCTCCGCTTGAGTGGGTATGTCTATCTCGTTTATGGCAGTGAAGGGTCCGGAGAACATCAACCTTACGTCCTGCCCCAACCTGTACAACTGAATGCTGATTACCTTCACGACGCTGCTCAGCTCCACTAGATCAGTCAATAGCCGCATTGCCCTGAACCTATTCGCCGCCTTGAAATCGATCCCCGCGAGACTGGATACCTCCTTTATAACCAATCCAGGAAAATCCGGGTGGGAGTTTATGCCTGTTCCCACCGCGGTCCCCCCTATCGGTAGTTCCCTCACGTAGTCCAGCGCGTCATGGATTGACGCCAGGCTGTGCTGAAATGCGTCCTCATACGCTGACAGCTCCTGGCCTAACGTGATGGGCAGCGCGTCGCGGAGGTGCGTCCTGCCTGCCTTAACCACTCCAGAGTACTTCTCGGACGCCTCGTGGATCGATGATATGAATCGCCTCAAGGCGGGCTCCAGCTCATTCATGGATTCCGCGACGGCAGCTATCCTTATGGCGGTCGGAACCACGTCGTTGGATGACTGGCCCATGTTCACGTGGTCGTTTGGATGAACGCGCCTACCGCTTAACTCGCTTGCCCTCTTTGCTATTATTTCGTTTATGTTCATGTTAAGCCCTGTCCCGGACCCTGTCTGGAACACATCAAGCACCACCTCTCCATCATGTTTGCCATTTATGACCTCCATCGATGCATCCATTATTGCACTTGCCACGTCCTCGTCCAATAAGTTCAGCTCCATGTTAACCTTGGCGCAGGAGTACTTTATGATGCCCATGCTCCAAATTATCCGTGAAGGGAATCGCGTGCCCGTGTTTAGGAATAAGTCCCGAGCCTTCTCTGTGTAGCTCATTCGTTGAGTCAACTCACCATGCCTATAAGCCTTGCGTCTCCTCTCAAGCCATTGAATCGGCGAGGGCGGATTTATCCGTTATCGTTAATACGGGAGATCCCTCCGCATCATCGGTGAATTACCTAGGCGTTATCTATGAGGTGGATGGAGTTAGGGGAGCCAAGATGAGGGTGTTCAGCGATGCAGAGGACGGCATTTGGATGGGCAAGTTCGTCGTGATAGACAATGCTTACCCCGTGCTGTCTAGGGTGATCTCCATAGATAGGAGGAATTACTTATCCGATGAGCGCATGATAGCTCAACTGGACAGTAAGGAGAGAATGGATGAGCTGAGGAAGTACGGCTTCGACTTGGAGTATATATCGACGTCCACCACGGCCTCCCTATCCATAATAGGCAAGTTCGGAGGCAACGGCTTGCTGCACATAGATAGGCCCATAAAGCCCTACAGCCTCGTGTACGACGCTGACGATAAATTAATAGAAGCACTGCTGGGCGCGGGCGGGGATTCATCGCTTGACGTGGGGGTGATAAAGGGGTCTCAAGTCCATGCTAGGCTGGATCCGGATAAGTTGGTCACCCATCACTGCGCAATACTGGCATCCACGGGCGCCGGCAAGTCGTGGCTGGCAGGAGTCATACTGGAGGAGTTGACGTTGAAGGTGGGTCTCCCAATACTGGTGATAGATCCTCACGGGGAGTACTCCGCCATGCAGTACCAGGCGGAGCAGGACCGCGCACCTAAGGAGGAGACAGAGGCGGGGGAGAGGGTGTCGTCGCTCGTGTCCATATACATACCGGGTAAGGTAGATGTATCCTCCATGGATAGGCACTACGCGAAGCGGTTCGGCCGCCCCAGGCGATACGTGAGGGTAGGCATGAATCCGCGATCCATGCCGCTGGGCATTTTGGTCAGGTTGCTTAATTACTATTATGGATTAACCGATGCTCAGAAGCGAATACTGGAGGAGGGGTGGGTGTACAACTCAGTCTATGAGGAACCCCCGCTCACCCCCATAGATGAACTCATCAAGGAGATAGTGGAGACGGGGAGGAGCGCTGCTACTAAGGGGTACGGCGGGGAAATAGCGACGTCGTCGTTGATGACCAAGCTGAGGATGCTATTCGAGAACAGGCCCTTCTTCATAACCAGGTACGGGGATTACTATGGGAGTGAGCCCATAAGGTTGCTGGACGTGCGGGGCATGCTATCCACGCCTGGGATAAAGGTGCTTGACCTGAGCTCGCTCGACGTCATGGACCAGCAAGCCCTCACCGCCGTCGTCCTGGACGAGGTGTTCTCGCTGGCCAAGAGGAGGTCAATACCGCCCACCTTCCTCTTGATAGAGGAGGCCCACAACTTCGTGCCAAGCAAGGGCTCAGCCATGAGTAAACAACCCATACTGAGGATAGCAAGGGAGGGGCGCAAGTTCGGTATAGGCATGTGCCTGGTCTCTCAGAGGCCCTCCAGGGTAGATCCCGACGCGTTGAGTCAGTGCATGACTCAGATATTCAAGAGAATAATAAATCCCCTCGACTTGAAGTACGTGGAGTTGATAAGCGAGTACGTGTCCAGGGAGGAGGTCGGCCAGCTCCGCGTATTGAACTCGGATGAGGCATTGGTTACGGGGCTATCGGTCAAAATACCATTATTAATAGGGGTGAGGAGGCGGTTCACGGCGCATGGTGGGGAGACCCCCTCCATAGAGGAATCCCTAAGGGACTTCGTGGAGGGTAAACAGGAAAGTTGATGAGTAAGACCACTGCTGATGAATGATGACGGTACAAAGCGCTGACGCCTAGCCTAGACAGCGCTCGCCGTAACTGTCTCAGTCCCTCTAGATTCGGCTAGGGCAGTTACCTTGTAGTTCTTGGTCCACAGGGCCACTAGGAATGTCAGTCCCATCATTATCATGCCTGTCATGAATATATAGTTGAACGCTGTGGAGGAGGGCAGCACTGCTATTGGGATAATGTTTCCATTGAATATTGTGAAGTAGATGGTCTCGTATGAATCCATTATTACCGTGGATATGACCGGCCCGGTGGAGCTGCCGAGGGTTCTTATCAATGTATTCATGCCAATCCCAATGCCGCGCGCGTCCTCGGGCACGGATACAGCGACCATGTTGACCAAGGGAACGATGATAAATATCAGCCCCAGTGATGCCACGACAGTATCCTCCACCAATGCCAGCGAGGATCCCCTGCTAACCATCATCAAGTAAAATCCCAATGCTCCAATCAAGGAGCCAGTCATCAAGACAGGCTTCGGCCCGCTTCTAGCCACTATCCTGCCGACGAATGGACCCACCAAGGCCATGGTCAACGCGACGGGGCTCATTAATAACCCCGTCTGTATTATTGAGAGGCCGAGCCCGTACGGGGCGGGCAGCTGCGCGTAGTATGTTATCGCTATGAATATGAGGAACATGCCTATTCCAGAGATGAGCCCAGCCAAGTTAGATACCATGACGTTCCTTATCCTGAATAGATCTAGCTTTATGAGGGGCTCTGCCTTCCCCCTCTCCACTAACACAAACGCCGTGACTAGCGATAAGCCGAGCAGAAGCAGCGCGAGCTGTGGAGCGCTGATCCAGCCGGAGTTGGGTCCCTGGGTCATGTAGACTAGAACCGAGGCCACTCCTCCGCCCAGCAGCGCGGCGCCCACGTAATCGACGCTCTCTCTGCTCTTTATGTCGGTCTCCTTCAAGTACTTAAGCGATATGAAGAACACTATCAAGGATAATATAAAGGCCGTGTGAAAGGCGTATTGCCACCCGAGATCCTGGACTATGTAGGAGCCTATCAAGAGCCCCAGCGCGGGCCCTATGGCTAGGGTTCCGCTGAGTATTCCTTGAGCGAATGCTATTCGTTCCCGCGGGAATATATCAGTTATTATGGCTATCGCTATGGGGAACACCGCGTACCCCAGTCCCTGGATGGCTCTTGCCCCTATTAGGAACTCAATGGATGGGGAGAAGCCCGCGAGGCCCACCGCCACTATGTAGAATGCGACGGCCATCACGTACATCCTCTTCTTCCCGTAAACGTCGGCCAGCTTTCCGAAGAGCGGGGAGGCCACCGCGCCAACTATTAAGTAGGCGGAAGTGACCCAGCCAACCGTGGTGGCCGTGGTCGAGAAGTCGTCCTGTATCTTGGGCAGGGCCGGCACCACCATCGTCTCCACGTAATTTATGAGGACCAGCATCAACGCGAGTATAAGCAAGGTTCTGACGGCCTCCTTCCCATCCATGGAAAGCCATCGACGCGTGCCCGGATAAAAACATTTCGAAATCGATATTTTTTCAGAACGAGCCGCTGATAAAAGAAAAGACAAACCTCGCCCTTTAGGGCGGGGAGGAGGTCAGACATGGGTTCAAACCATAGTGGGGAGTCTCCATGCCCCGCCTCAATGCTCAATCGATTTCAGTCGCCACGTTTTTAAATTGGTTAACCTATTAAGTTCTATGGATGGAATGAGATACATAAGGATAGGGAAGACGGGCGTCCTCGGCTCCGTCCTGGCCCTTGGGGCAATGACCTTCGGCGAGAAGAATGCCTGGAAGCTGGGCGGCGTCGACCAGGAACTGGCTAATAAGATGGTGAAGCGATCCATAGACGCCGGCATAAACTTCTTCGACACGGCGGATGTCTATGACGAGGGAAGGTCCGAGGTCCTACTGGGCCGGGCTTTGGGGGAGTATAGGGAGCAAGTGTTGATAGCCACGAAGGTCAGGGGCAGGACGGGCCCCGGCGTCAACGAGACTGGCTTGTCGAGACACCATATAAACGTGGCTATTAGGAAGAGCTTAGAGCGACTTGGAACTACTTGGATAGACTTCTATCAATTCCATGGATGGGACTCCTTAGCCCCTATAGAGGAGGCAGCTCAAGCGATGCAGAGGTTGGTAGATGAGGGGCTGGTCAATTATCCCGGGGTGTCCAACTTCGCGGCTTGGCAAATGGCCGTCCTACAAACAATTAGTCAGGAGAGGGGGTACGCCAGGTATGAGACGGCCCAGATGAATTACTCCCTATTGAACAGGGATATAGAGCACGAGGTGCTGCCGTACATGGAGCACAGCGGCATGACGTTGCTGGTATGGAGCCCGCTTCACGGCGGCATACTCACCGGCAAGTACACGGACTACGAGAAGCCGCAGCCGGGTACTAGGATGGGGAACAGAGGCTTCTTCTTTCCTCCATTCGATTCAGTACTGGCTAAGCGGGTAGTGGATAAGTTGAGGGAGATAGCTAAGGAGCAGGGAGCGACGCCTGCCCAAGTGGCCATTGCTTGGTTGCTCTCCAAGAAATTGATAGTTATAATAGGGGCTAGGACTATGGAGCAGCTAGAGGAGAACTTAGGGGCAATTAACGTCAATCTAACGTCGAGGCAGTTGGATGAATTGAACGAGTTGACCAAGCCGAAGTCCCAGTACCCAGGATGGATGATAGAACGGCAGAACAAGGATAGGCAAGTACCCATAATAGTTTAGGCCCTCTAGTTTTTTTACCTGAAGGAGCGGCTTTATTGAGCGAGCTACATTACTCGATATAGGAAACAAGGTTCCTCAGCCATGTGCGGTAAGGGGTAGTGGATTCACATCTTCACAATAACGTAGTTTATGCCAAGCCACGCCGCGAAGAAAGCTAGCAGGAACAGCTCGTCAACGTCCGTGAATATCTCCACTCCCCACATGGTTCCCAGGCTGAACAGCAGTGATGATAGGACGAATTTCAAGTGGGGAAGCCTTATCCTGGCTATTTGATCCTTCAAGGCTATGGTTAATAGGACCACGGCCCCCGCCGCTATCAGGGTTCCCAGCAACGCGGATGAGTAGCTCTTGGGTATAAGCGCTATTATTACGAGCGCCGCCTCTAATGCCTCCGTGGCTGACACCGCAAGCACTACTCCTACTCCCTCCTTCTCCTCCTCCCCATGCCTTCGAATCCCCTTGAAGTACCTCCTGCTGCTCCTCAATAGCCTGTAACCGAAATAGAAAAGTATTGCGGCTGACGCTGCCAGCACGTACCTTAGGGGAAGCAGCACTATGTACTTTCCCACAGTGAAGGTAGGTATCAGCACTAGGGCGACTCCAATTATGGAGTAAGCTATGGGTTTCAAGCCCTTATACGCTGCTTGATATATGGCGGTCACTGCCCCCGCCTCCGATAGCTCCAATAGGCTTATACCTAGCGCGGCCAGGAAAATGCCGACATCCATGCAAGTCCAAAGCCAATTCGAGTTTTTAAGCTATGAGGCTCAGGGGCTAAAAACCCCTCCCACGAGGAGGGAACGCCCTGCCCGTAAAGGGGGATAATTCGCGATGTTTCATGAACCATCACTAAAGGCGGCATCAATGCGGTATGGATGATATTCCGCATCCTAAAGCGCTCCCTCTTAGCGGAATGCTTGAAGTGCGAGAGAAACTGATCATCGCCCAGAGGGCACATATTTTTAAGAGGTGCCGGTTTTAAGGGTAAGTGGTCATCCTCACGTTGACGTCAAGGCGGGACCTAGGGGGCGGGAATAGCGAGGATCTGCGTGAAATGAAGTCGCCAGGCATGGGACCGCATCGGGTAGCTGGGGTGGTTCCGCGATGAAGATTATGGTCATCAATGTATACTTCGAGGCCGCTCATTACACCGGCTTCAGCGATGAGTATAATTATTTGCATGGGCATACATATAAGATAGACGTGGAGTACGAGGCGGAGCTGGGCGGTGGGGATTACCTAATGGATTTCGAGTTGCTCAACTCCGTGGTTCAAGGCGTGGCGAGGCGGTGGAATTATAAGTTACTGGTGCCGGAGGGGGACGTCGGCCGAGTAGAGATAAGGGCTCCATTCAAGGTGGAGATTAAGCCCGTGAGGGGTAAGTACGCCACCGCCGAGGTGATTTGCAGGCAGTTACTGGAGGAGGTCAGGAGCGGGATTGGGCGGAGCGATGGCAAGCTCTCGCTCACGGTGTGGGAGGGGCCCAGATATGCAGCTCAATGCAGCGAGTGATGCACCACGACCCGGCTAGAGTCATTTAGTGGGAAGAGTCGGTTTATTTATTTAAACTAGTCCCGTTTTGATTGATTGGGGGTTTCATGGATGTCGTCAGCAATGCGGAGGTGATAAGGATACCCGTGGCGAGGCGGGTGGGAAATGATGGGATTAGGATGATGAGCGAGGCGGCGTTCCTCAAGGTGTTCCACCCGGTCAGGATAAACATCCTGAGATTGATAAACTTCGGCGTAACGAGGCCCGTGGACATGATGCGAAAGCTCAAGGTGCCCCGCTCCACGCTGTTCCACCACCTATCCGAGCTACTGGGGTCGGGCTGGGTAATGGATAGGGACGGCGAGTACGGGCTGGCGGCGAGCGTTTACTTGGCTTATAGGGTGAGGAGCGAGGATGGAAGCCTCTCCCTCAGGATTATAAACAATATGGGCGCGTTCGTGGATTACAAGACGGGCTTCATAGTGGTGACGGGGAAGGAGCCCACCATCAACTGCGTTAGGTGTCCCTTCATAACCCAATGCACGGATTCATTGAAGTCCCTCGAGGATAAACTTAATGTTACCATAACGTCCAGGACGCCGGCTGAGGCGTACGTGGAACTGCTCAGCAATTGGATGAATGGCAAGCTCGCCAAACTGCTCAGCGATGGTTTCCTGGACATAAAGGAGGAGAGACAATCGCGGGATGGTAAAGCGGTGAGTTTCGCGAGCGATTAGAACCTCTCCTTAACCAGCTTGGCGACTTCGAGCGGCGTCTTGGCAACGGGCACCCCGGCCCCCCTGAGCGCCTCGACCTTGCCGGCGTAGGTGCCCATCCCCATTGATACTATGGCCCCCGCGTGCCCCATCCTCTTTCCTGGGGGAGCCGTTCGTCCAGCTATGAAGCCCACCACGGGCTTAGTTATCTTACCCTCTAGTATTGCCTTGGCCAGCCTCTCCTCCGCGTCGCCCCCAATCTCTCCCACTGCCACTATTAGCTTCGTCTCATCGTCCTTCTCGAACATCATGGCTGTCTCCACAGTGTCTATGCCGGTCACGGGGTCACCCCCCACTCCCACAACCGTGCTCTGCCCGAAGCCGGCCTGCGATAACAGGAAGGATAGCTCGTACGTCAAGGTGCCGCTCCTGGATATTATGCCTATGGGTCCCTTCTTGTTATATATGCTGTTGGGCAGTATCCCGACCTTACTGACGGTGGGGCTTATGACGCCCGGGCAGTTGGGGCCAACTATGGTAGTTCCCCTATACTTGGCGTAATTCACGAATTTTAACGCGTCGTGTATGGGAATGTGTTCGGTTATGACCACGACCAAGCCCAGGCCGGCGTCTATGGCCTCGAACACCGCGTCGGCGGCGAACCTGGCTGGGACGAACACTATGGAGGTATTGGCCCCTGTCTTGGCCACGGCCTCCTCCACGGAGTCGAAGACGGGCACCCCCACGATGGACTGCCCTCCCTTGCCCGGCGTGACTCCCCCAACAACCTTAGTTCCGTACTGGAGCATGTACTGCGCGTGTCTCGAGCCCTCGCTGCCCGTTATTCCTTGCACTATCACCTTGGTGTTGGAGTTAACGAGTATCATTTACCATCACCCCTTATTGACTTCATTAAGTCCTGCACCGCCTCCTCGGCCGTGTCGTATATTTTAATGTTTAGCGGGGCCAATATCTTCCTACCCTCCTCCTCATTAGTTCCCTTAAGCCTTATGAATATAGGTTTGGAGACGCCCACCTCCCTTATGGCCTCCGTCACCCCATACGCCACCTCATCCCCCCTGGTTATGCCGCCGAATATATTGATCAACACCGCCCTTATCCTGGCATCCTTCAGGAGCAGCGTCAAGGCTGATTTCACTATATCCCTGCTGGCGCCTCCGCCTATGTCCAGGAAGTCCGCGGGCTCCCCGCCGTACTCCTTCACTAAATCCATCGTGGCCATCGTCAAGCCAGCCCCATTGCCTATGATCCCTATATCGCCCGGCAGCTCCACGTAATGGAAGCCGGCGGCCCTCGCCTCAAGCTCTTCCCTGGTCAAGTCCCCCTCCTCCTCCACGTTTATATCGCCGTGCCTGAACAAGGCATTATCGTCAACCATTATCTTCACATCTATTGCGATGAACTTGCCGTCCTCAGTCAAGGCAAGAGGGTTTATCTCCACGAGCTCAGCATCGTAATCCATCATCACTTGATACATGGCGTACACCACCTTGGCGAAGTCCCTCGCTTGGGTCCCCTGGATCCCCATGAACTTAATCAACTCGTTGACCAAGTAATCCCGCAGGCCAGCGAATGGATGGAACCCGCCCCTGAATATCTTCTCCGGGTGCTCCTTGGCCACCTCCTCTATGTCTATCCCTCCCTCAGGTGACGCCAGTATTAGGTACCTCTCATTCGTCCTATCCACGGTCATGGATATGTAGTATTCCTTCTTTATGGGAGACCCCTCCTCTAGCAAAACCTTCCTTATGGGGAAGTCCTGGATAACCTTGCCCAAGTAATCCCTAGCTACGGCCCTCGCCTCATCTACGTTATTGGCCCTCTTGACAAGCCCCATCTTAGCCCTGCCGGCGAAGGGGACCTGCGCCTTGACGAAGACAGGATATTTAAGTCCCTGCCCGATCTGATCCGGAGAACTTATTACCATGCCCCTAGGCTTCTCAACGCCATACTTATACAATAAATCCTTGCCTTTATATTCCAGTAACCTCATGCCATAACGCGGATTACTTGAGTAAAAAAATTTTACCGCCATGGGCCCTAGGCAAGCCCATCTAAAGCCGATCCCCTCGGCAAGCGATCAAGTCCTAGACAATGCCGCAAAACCCGCTTTCTACACGTAATCCCTCATGTTTTCCCACACTCCTTGCCGGCAACGATGTAATGGATGGTCAGTTACGGCTTCTTATTAATATTTTTTTATATGGCTTGAGGGGCGGTCTGATTTATATGCCGTTGCAGTTACCCCTTTATGCGTGAACGGGAGGGACTTGGCGCTTAGGTTGTTGGTGGAGCTGGCCAAGTATCATAGGATACAGGGAAGCAGCGGCTTGGAGGACGCCGCCGAGCTGATAAAGGATAGATTGGATGAGTTGGGGATCCCGAGCGAGATCACTCATTATTATTATAATAGGGAGTATGATAGGTTTAAGGCTCCCATTGGTTGGGACTTAGAGTATGGGGAACTGGAGTGGGGCGGCCGCAAGATAACCACGGACGACACTCCCCTCCTGGTGGTGGCCCACAGTCCATCCAGTGAGGCCCGCGGCATTGCCGTGCATGTTGGGGACGGCGAGGAGTCCATGATGGATGTGGAGGGGAAGATAGTGATAGCTAGGGGGGATCCATACGTTGTTTATAGAAATGCGGTTGGATCCGGCGCGGCGGGTCTCCTGCTGTATAGGGAGAGCGCGCCGGGCGATGCGTTTCCCTACATGGGCCTGTTCCTAAAGGAGGAGGAGAGGGGCATCCCCGTCATGTCTATTCCTAGGGAGTTAGTTGATGAGTTGGCGGGCAACGTGGTCTCCATGGTGGTTCAAAGCCACTTCAGGCCGAATGCTAAGATGCCGGTAATAATTGCCGGCGACGACGATGCTGAGGTGGGCGTGATAAGCCATTATTGCCACCCATATGAGATGTATAACGACAATCTGAGCGGCACTGTGGCCAACATACTGGTGGCAAAGCAGGCCCGCGCGTTTCACCTATTCGTGCCGGAGTACTGGGGCTCCTTTGCGTACATGTTGGATAGGGGGGGCAAGTTGGCCCAGGAATCCTTCGTCAATCTAGACATGGTGGGGGAGAACCAGGGCGTGACGGGCTCCACCTTGATCCAAGTGAATCCGCCTCACTTCACCATGACCCCGCTCGAGGCCTTCATATATCGATCGCTTAGGTCCGTGTTCACGGTCGACACGTTCGGCGGCTCCAGCAAGGTGTGGGGGATAAGGATGGATATGGCTAACTACGAGGCAGGCAGCGATCACGACGTGTTACTGGCATTCAAGGTGCCGACAGTTATGTTGAATCAGTGGCCAGATAGGTTTTACCACACTAATCAAGACACGTTGGACAAGGTCAGCCTGGAGATGCTCACTGGAATAGCCTCCGCGGTCGCTAAGAGCGTGAGGGAGTATGGGGAACACGATAGTGAATTGGTGGGCAACTACATAGAGCTGAAGAACGCCAGGCGGCGAATAGACGGGATCCCGCGATCCATCGCCGGGACGGGGGGTGGTCACGTGAAGAAGCTCTTCCGAGGCCCCGTAATGGATCAGCAAGTATTTGCCAATACTTGGATAATGGATGTGCTGAATGAGGGCGCGAATAGATCGCTCTTCCTATCCCTAATACCCATAACCATGGAGTACACCGAAGATGTGGGCTCCATAACCAGCATGGTAGCCAACGAGTATCCGGGAGTCAACCACGAAATCATAAATAGGTACATAACCACCCTGGAGGAGCTGGAGATGGTAAAGCTAAGCGATTGATAAAGGAATGGGACAAACCTCGCCTTTTAAGGCGGGGAGGGGGTCAGCAAGATCATCCCATGGACTTGAGACCTCCCGGCCCCTCGCTGCATCGTGAGTCGGCGAGGCATGGAGGTAATTTACCGCTAAAAACTTGCGTTTAGGGGATATCGATATTAATGGCTCCTCCCCCCGTTTGAGCATGCTCCTCATTCGGGAAGATGAGGTATCCTCCCTACTGGGCTTCGATGAGGCGATAGAGGCTGTGGAGGACGGCTTCAAACTAATGGGTCTCGGACAAGCAGTGAACACCCCGAGGAGGCGAACCATCATGCCCAATGCAGTGCTTCACGTGCTCCAAGGCTCCGTGCTCGGCAGTTACGGCGTGGCCGGGCTCAAGACGTACCTCAGCACCAAGCAAGGGACTAGGTTCGTGGTTCTATTGTTTGATTTAAGAACGGGTGAGCCCCTAGCCGCGATAGAGGCAGATTGGCTGGGCAGGGTGAGGACCGGCGCTGCATCGGCGGTGGCCACCAGGCATATGGCTAGAGCAAACGCGGAGGTCCTAGGCCTTGTAGGCACTGGCGGGCAGGCCAGGACGCAATTCGAGGCCTTGTCTAGGGTAATGAAATTGAGACTCGTCAAGGTGATGAGCAGGACCAGGAAGCACGCTGAGGACTTCGCCAGATTCGTGGACTCGAGGGGCTTCGATGTGAAGATAGTCAATGATTACAGGGAAGCATGCGATGCGGACGTGTTGGTGACAGCCACGAACTCCAAGGACCCATTCATAGACGGGGAGTGGCTGGCCGGCGGTATCCACATAAACGCGGTTGGGAGTAATTGGCCAAATAGGGCTGAATTGATGCCCAGCGCGGTCGAGAGGGCCGCGGCCATAGCCGTAGACGATGTGGAGCAGGCAAAACTGGAGGCCGGGGACTTAATAATGGCGGGCATAGATTGGTCCAAGGTAGTGGGGTTATCCGATGTGGTCCTGGACAGGGTTAAGGGGAGGCCGGGCGATGACGCCGTAACTATCTTCAAGTCCATGGGGATAGCAGTGGAGGATCTAGTCGTGGGAAGGCTAGTGTACGATAAGGCCTTGAAGAAGGGCATGGGGGTTGAGGTGGAGTTCAAGGGATTTCACGCATTTCAGACTTAAAGCGAGGCTAATTGAGAGGCCACAGCATAAAGAGAAGAGCGCCTAGACATGATCATTGAGTGCTCCTTGCTTTGAATGGTAGTTGAGCAGAATGCCTTTTCCCACGCTCAACGCACGGAATGTGTTTATCGGCGATCGACTCCCCTCTTTCCCCCTCACGCTCACGGTGGCTTGATCTAGATATAGGGGGTATTAATGATGGCGCCGGGGCCGGGATTTGAACCCGGGCCCCCTTTCGGGGACGGGATGACTTGCCCAAGGGTCTCGAGTCCCGCGCCTTGGGCCGCTCGGCCACCCCGGCTTGGGTTTTCGTTAATTGGTGGTTTTTAATTTTATCCTTACTGCGTTACCAATTATTGGACACGCACTAATGCCTAGGAATCGGCCCTCCCCATCATATACGCCCCGAGTGCCATTCCCCACAGCAGCGCGGGGTACACTATCATTCGCTCCATCCCCCCGGGTCCCAGGCCTAGGTAATGGCCAGTCACGTAGAGGGCGAGCGAGGATAGCGTGAGTAGGCCTAGTATTATTGAGATGATGTTCATGGGGCTACTCTGTAACTTGTATGATGCTATTGCAGCGAGCCCTCCGAATAAGAACACGATTAGGGCCGAGATGGAGTGAAGGCTCCCCGTGTATTCCGGGAATAATCCCACCATGATGGCGCCCACGCCCGATACTGCTAACAGTGATGGGAATAGCCTGGGCCGCTCCCTGGACGTTGCTATTATGATGGATGCCGCTATTATCGCGATTCCGAGTAGAATTATTGATGTGTTGAATATGGTGGAGGAGGGCTGGATTATCCTGCATGAGCCGGCCCTGCACATGGCGCCGAGGTCGCTTATGTAGTTGTTAGAGACGCTGTAGCCGGGAAAGAGGAATTCGGCCACGTTCATTGCAAAGATGAATCCAACGGAGCCCACTAACATCAGCAGCCCAAATGCTTTGCTATTATTCATACAGATAATCCTGGCCCTAATTATTTAAGCATTATATTTAATATAATTATAATAATGAAAAATAAAAAAGAACGACAAACCCATCTTCAAGGCGGAGAGGGATTAATAGTTATTGCCCGGTATTATGCCAAATATGAAGGTGATCATCGTCGACGCGGGTCGCCGAGGTTAAAGCTATTAACGCGGATCCGTTTGCTTCACTCCATGATCGATGGTTTGATCAAGGAATTAAGGGGCAGGGTGGCGGTTATGGGAGAGGCGTGGTTCCCATTGATCGCGCCGGCGGTGTATATATCGGGCGATTACGACTTGGCGGTCACCAAATACTTGAGGGAGTTCGAGGCGGTCGGCAGCGACGTGGTAATAGCCGCCGGTTCCCTGTTGCCATTCAGGCCACGGGCCTTTGATGAGTTTATTGCGCACGCGGCATTCAACAATCCAGCCACCGTGACGGTGGAGGCGGAGGAGGCGCTTAGGGCATGTAAGGAATTGATTATACTCGGCATACAAAGCGATAGGGGTTGGGTATCAACCCCCCTCTTCAACAGCAGCTTGGTGGTTATAAGGAATAAATTGCTGGAGCTAGCCAGGGAGCATGGTTCCAATGTCGTGGAGCTCCCGGAGTACTTCGTGGTCAGGATAAGAAATTGATAGCCCAGCCGATAATGGCTTCAATACCTGAATAGGAAGTTGCAAAGAATAGTGCGCAATAAAATGAAAGTAAACGTAAAGATAGCTTAGGATCGCTGAACGACTCTAAACAGATCAGGTATAGTATTTTGCCCTTAGTGGGGGAATTAGTGTCGGTGAGATGGTTTTTGTGTTTAATGATGACGAAAGCCCTCCGCTGGAGGTGGCCTTCTTGATCGTTTTAAGCAATGGAATTGCAGTGATTCTAGGCCTTGGCTGTGAGAGCTGGGTCTGCACTGCACCCTCCGTGGGGAGATTCGCGCTCGTGTGCGGGAAACCACTACCACCCTCGGGGGGTTTCCCCATGGAGAGGAGATCCTCGCCGCGAGATTAGGATGCCCCGCCCACGAGAGCGGGTTAGTTCACCTACTCCAAATGAGCCCGTTGACATTAGTTCATACTCCAATGATGGCTGAGCCCCCTTCGTGTTTATGAAGGTCTTTTCTGTATTGTCCCTAAATGTTAAAAACGCGTCCTGCGAGGACTGCGTGGTTTTATGAGCTGGTCGTTGTTGGAGGAGCTCAGGCACAAGCCGGACTCCGTTAGGAGAATGCTTCAAGCCAGGGGGTACGACGCGGCGTTGGTGGATGAGTTTGCCTCCCTGGACCAGGAATGGAAGAGGGTTAAGGCGGAGGTGGATGAGTTGAGGCATAGGCATAACGTCTTGACCAGGGAAGTAAGCAAGGCCCTCCCGGAGAAGCGGGCTGAGCTTATAGGTGAGGCCAAGAGATTACTAGAGGAGGTAGGGAGGGGGGAGGAGAAGCTGAAGGAGCTGGAGGATAGGAGAGCTATCCTGCTGGGTAGGCTCCCCAACTTGATACACGACTCGGTGTACGAGATGTGTGGGGCAGGCGTGGAGTCGACCCCCGTTCACTACCATGGTAGGCCCAGGGTGTGGAGGGAATACGTCGATCAATTCAAGGAGAGATACGGCGGCGTGGATCACGAGGTAATAGATTGGAAACCCGTGGGTCACGCGGATCTCTTGGAGAACGTGCTGGGGTTGGGGGATACTCAGAAGGCTGGGGAGGTGGCTGGAAGCAGGTTCTATTATGTATTCGACGATGTGGTGTGGCTCGACTTTGCTTTGATAATGTACGCGCTCGACTTCCTGTCAAGGAAGGGGTTTCAATTAGTGGTTCCCCCCTACATGTTGAAGCACGAGGTGATAAGCTCGGTGATAGACCTTGAGGCATTCAAGGACTCCATATATAAGATAGAGGACGAGGACCTATACTTGATAGGAACGGCGGAGCACCCAATAGCGGCTTACCTCCGCAACAGGGAGTTGCTGGAGAGCGATCTACCGATCCTTATGGCTGGCTTCTCCCCCGCGTTCAGGCGCGAAGCGGGGGCTGTTAATAGGGACTTAAAGGGTATATTCAGGGTCCATCAATTCCATAAGGTGGAGCAATTCGTATTCTCCCTGCCGGAGGACAGCTGGAAGTGGCACGAGGCTCTTCTCAGCAATGCCAGGGAGATATGGGAGGGCCTGGAGATCCCGTTCAGGGTGGTTCTAGTGTGCCCCGGCGACATGGGTAGGGCGGCGGCCAAGCAGTACGACTTGGAGGCGTGGATGCCGGCCCAGGGAACGTATAGGGAGATGGTGTCATGCAGCAACGTGTTGGATTGGCAGTCCGCGAAGCTGGGGATAAGGGTGTTGAGGAAAGGCATGAGTAGGGAGTACGTTCACACACTTAACAGCACGGCGATAGCTAGCACGAGGGCCATAACGGCGATACTGGAGAACAATCAGCAACCGGATGGCAGTGTCGTGATACCCAGGGTGCTCAGGAAGTACTTGGAGCCATTCCAGGCCGCGCCGAAGGACGTAATCCGCCCGCGGAGGAGCAGGGAGGGCCAGTCCTCACCTAGCCCAGCCTCATCAACCCCTTAACGGCGTATTTGGGCATCTTGGCCGTTATGAACTTCGTCACGTCGCCGTACCAAGCCCGGCCGCTTATCAGCTTGACGAGGAGATCCTTCACGTCGCCGCTGGCATACCCCGTGACCCCCAGGAACCTGCTGAAGAACTGCGTGTCCAGGCCGTAAACGAAGAGTGATACGCGGCTGGCCAATTCATTGTTTCGCAGTAGGTTACCTATTAATCTCTCGTATATCACGTCGCCGTTCCTGGCGGCCAAGTAGGCCGCGTACGCGGCGGCTATTCCCGTGTACATTGACTGGAATATTCCCTCGCCAGTCGTGGGGTCGGCCACTCCTAACGCGTCGCCCACCAGCATCACGCGCCCCACCACGGGCTTGAGGCTCTTGTAGGGTATTAAATGGCCCAGCACCTTCCCCGCCTCAAGCCCCCATCCCGCCGCGTACTCTCCCAGTCGCGAGCCGTATCTCTGCCTAACTATGGAGCCCAGCCCCACGTCGTAGTACCCATCGGATTGCGGGAATATCCACGCGTACCCGAACCTCACGGCGGTGAAGTCAAGCAGGCAGGGGAGGTCGGCCGGCCCCCGTGCGATGCTCATCACCGCCGCGGCGCTGCCTTCATTTATCAAGCCGAGGGATGCCGCTATCCTAGACGGCGCTCCATCGGCGCCAATCACCATTTTGGACGAGTAGGCATCGCCATCGCGGGTCATCACCTCAGCCCCACTCCGTCCATTAACCGCCTTAACTGCCTCCTTGTTCTCGTACTCGGCCCCCCTGGAGATGGCCTCGTCGAACAACCGCTTATCAAGCTCCTCCCTCCTCGCCACCCGTATCAGTGGTTTCTTGGACCTCAACGCGAATGTTCCTGCGTAGTTGGATACGTATACTGTGCTGCACTCGCTCAGTATCAAGTCATCAATGCCGACCCCGAGCCACTCCAGCAATTGCATTGTTTTGGGGGTTAGGCCGCCGCCGCAGGGCTTGATCCTTGGATGCCGGGCCTTATCCATTATCAAGACCCTGAGGCCCAGCTTGGCCGCCACCAGGGCCGCCGAGGAGCCTGCTGGCCCGCTTCCCACCACTATTAAGTCATACTCCCTCATCTTGCCCTCCTCATCGTTAGAATCATTATTACGGCGCCCACGCTGGAGTATATGAATGCCATGTAGTAGCCCATGATGAAGAGCGTAATGGATAGTGCTATGAATATGGTGGTGAGGATCTTCTCCATCAGTAGTCCGTTGACTTGAAGCATTGCCTTGCTTCCCTTGGGCGTGTATATCCACTCCAAGTCCTTGAACATGGCCTCAATGTAGTGGTATAGTATGGCGAATGATATGGAGAAGCCCATTATGCCCATGGTGGCCAAGCTGATTATTGTGGTGTGTATGGGGTACCCCATCTTCCTGGCTATGGAAATCATGAGTCCCAGGAAGCCCGCCAGCAGCACCATGTTTATCGCTTCCAGCACTAGGACGTAGAGGGGAGGCAGTATTATGCCGAACATGGATAGTATTATTGAGATGAAGATCGACAACCCGCCTAGGGAGAGAAGCGGGTACTTGGTGAGCCACAGCATGAGATCTATCTTGTCCGCAATCGACATTTTACTCCTCAATATCTGCCCCCCGTACCTCCTCAGTATTATGGAGTCGTTCGACGACCAGCGTATATTCTGTGCCTTCAACGCCATGTAGGTACTGGTCACCTCGCTTATGGCCGTCACCTCCCGCATTATCGCTACCTTGCCGCCGCTCATCTTTATCTTGAGGGATAGATCCATATCATCGGCGGTGCAGTGGCAGAGCCCGCCCACCCTCATTAAAGCCTCCCTCCTCACCACGAAGTTTGTTCCCATAACCATGGAGAACCCCCAGTTACGCCTGCTGAGGAACCTGCCCAGTATTATTATCTCGTTGAACACGTCGTATACGACCTTTATGGCCTTGCTGGTGGTGGACGGTATGGCCGGCCTCCCTCTATACACCGCCCCAACCATATCGTACCCCGCCTCTATATAGCTCACGGCGTGCTCCAAGTAGTCTGAGGGGACCTCGGTGTCGGCGTCCAGAACCATTATCAGCTCCCCGCGGGACAGCTCCACTCCGTGGTTTATCGCGCCTCCCTTGTATCCCACCGGCCTCGTCCTGTTCACAGCTGTCATCTTTATCCCGTACAATTTGGCATACTTATCGACTAGCGATCTTATTTTGGAGAACGCCTCAGGTCCATCATCGCTGACCACCAAGACTTCATACTTATCCCGTGGGTAGCTCAACCCCGTCACATTCCTTATGGCATTTTCCACGACATCCATCGCCTCATTCTTCACGGGAATTATGATGGACACAAAGGGCCTAGTCCTGGGTCGTCTCTCCTCATCGCCTCGATTGCCCCTGAATAGATGGATACCGGAGTGCAGTATAGTCAGGACCTGAATTGCTGACAGCGATAACAGCACGAAATATATGGCGTAGATTATCATGAGCACGGGAATAGCGTAGCCGGCTGGATGGCCTACCGCAACCCCGACGGGGGAGCTGTTGTTGATGTATGTGCTTATGTTCTGCAATGTGTTTTTCTCAATGTCTATGTAGTGATTGAATTGATAGAGAACCATAGTCATGTTAGAGCCAACCTTATCCATCAATCCATCTAGGCTGCTCGTTATATTGAGAGGCATTACTCGGTTTAAGCGAGTCACGGAGTTAAATAGTTTTCAGTGCCTCAGCGATGGAGCTGGTGCTGGCCCCCCTCCCCGTCCTGAGGGGCAAGGCTTGTAGCTTGCCCGTCAAGCCCATAATCGCAGTTTAACCGCATGTAGATAGAATGGGGAATTCATCGCTTGGTGGGCCCGGAGGGACTTGAACCCCCGACCAACAGGTCTGGAGCCTGCCGCTCTGAACCTTGCTGAGCTACGGGCCCTCGCCGCTCCCTCGTTGTGGACTTTTTATTTTTTACCTTCTGACCCCGTCCCCGCCCTTCGGCCACGATTATACTGGTTATACTTGGGACTAATATTTATTAAACCGTAAGTTTATTACACCCCATGAGGATATCCATATCTATAATAAAGGCAGACATAGGCGGTCTTCCCGGCCATGCTTGGGTTCACCCCAAGGTGCTTGAGTATGCCTCGGATAGATTGGCTGGAGAGGCTAGGAGAGGATCTATAATAGATTATTTCGTGTTTAATGTGGGGGATGACATGAGCCTATTGATGACGCATGACAAGGGGTTAAACGCCCCCGCAATACATGAAGCTGCGTGGAATATCTTCAGGGACGCGACGGAGTCGATAGCCAAGAAGGTCAAGCTATACGGCGCCGGCCAGGACTTGCTTAAGGACTCGTTCTCCGGCAACATAAGGGGGATGGGGCCGCAGATCGCCGAGATAGAGTTCGAGGAGCGGGGAAGCGAGCCCGTGATAGTGGTGGCCGCAGATAAGACGGAGCCTGGGGCGTTCAACCTACCGTTCTACAAGATGTTCGCTGACCCCTTCAACACGGCCGGGCTCGTCATAGATCCAGCAATGGCGGAGGGCTTCGTGTTCGAGGTGATAGACGTGGTAGATGCCAGGGTTTACCTTCTCAAGGCACCGGAGGACATCTATAAGCTGCTGGGACTTATTGGAACCCCGGGCAGGTACATAGTGAGGAGGGTTTACAGGAAGCGGGATTTAGTGCAGGGAGCGGTGGCCAGCGTGGAGAGGCTTAACCTAATAGCCGGCAAGTACGTCGGAAAGGATGACCCGGTTGCCATAATAAGGGCACAGCACGGGTTGCCGGCCGTGGGGGAGGTACTGGAGGCATTCTCCTACCCCCACTTGGTGGAGGGGTGGATGAGGGGGAGCCACGTCGGCCCGTTAACGCCGTCCAAGTTCGTGCAATTCATGCCCGACAAGAAAATCGCGCTGGGACCCAAGATGACTAGGTTCGACGGTCCCCCAAAGGTCGGCGCCCTCGGCTTCCAGCTGCACGACGGTTACTTGGAGGGGCCTGTAGACCTATTCGATGATCCAGCGTTCGATTACTCCAGGCAGACGGCCGCCGCTATAACGGATTACATTCGCAGAATGGGTCCAATAATGCCGCATAGGCTGCCGCCCGACGAGATGGAGTATACTACCCTATCCCAAGTGTTGAAGGAGGTCAGCTCTATGCCGCTCGACGATTATGAGAAGGACAGGGAAGGTGCGCTCAAGGCGTTGATGGTGAAGACGGGGTCCACGGGTTAGTGCCATAAATACGCCGCCTCCCCCTTGGACCCTCTACATTTATATTCCTGGACCTGTTTGACCGCCTCATGAAGTTGCCCATCCTGGTCATAAACATGAAGGCGTACCAAGAAGTGGTGGGGGAGGGGGCTATTCAGCTGGCCAAGGCGGCGGACGCGGTGTCCAGGGAGACCGGGGCCTCCATCGCCGTTGCCCCTCCGCTTCCGCTCCTCAAGCCCGTGGTAGAGACGGTGGAGATAGAGGTCTTCGCTCAATCCGCTGATCCAGTGCGGCCCGGGGCTTTCACGGGCTTCACGCCGCTCGAGATGGTAAAGGAAGCAGGGGCCCGCGGGGTTATCCTAAACCACAGCGAGCATCGGCTGCTGTTGAATGACTTGTCCTGGATGATAGGTCGCGCCAGGGATTTAGGGCTTGAGCAATTGGTGTGCACCCCGGATCCTGAGGCGAGCGCTGCAGCGGCGGCGCTTTCTCCCACAGCCATTGCCGTGGAGCCCCCTGAGCTGATAGGGACTGGCAAGGCCGTCAGCAAGGAGAGGCCAGAGGTAATATCTAGGACCGTGGAGCTTGTTTCAAGGATAAACAAGGGCGTCCACGTGATAACAGGAGCCGGCATAGAGAGCGGGGATGACGTGTCCGCCGCCCTATACCTGGGGACGCAGGGCGTTCTAGTTGCCAGCGCGATAGTGAAGGCCCGAAATTGGAGGGATAAGATAGCGGAGCTGGCGCTTCCGTTGCTGGGGAAAAGATGATTGGGTTCCTCCCGGGCATGGGGAAGGGGGATTGCCTTACTTCTGCTTCAACACATTGCCGTACCTATCCCTCAATGATTTCTTATCTACCTTACCGGTACTGGTGAGGGGGAGTTCATCCACTATTATTACCTTGTCTGGGAGCCACCACTTGGGTATCGCGCCCTCGCTCACGTACCTCTCCAGGTGGCGTATTATGTCCTCTTCCTTTACCTGTTGCCCCTTCTTGGGGGTTACCAGGGCCACCGGTCTCTCGCCCCACTTATCGTGGGGCACGCCTATCACGGCCACCGCTGCAACGCTTGGGTGAGTGGATATTATGTCCTCCAGCCTCAGACTGCTTATCCACTCTCCCCCGGACTTGACTACATCCTTCATTCTATCCACTATCTTGACATAGCCGTCGGGGAGCCTCACAGCGGCATCCCCCGTGTGGAACCACCCGTTCCGCCAAGCATTCCTCGTCTTCTCCTCGTCCCCCATGTACTCCCTGAATATCCAGGGCGATCTAACGGCTATCTCGCCTATTGTCTTGCCATCCGGGGGGACGTCATTGTCGTACTGATCCACTACCCGCAGGTCAACCAGCGGCACCGGGAGCCCTGTTCGCAGCTCAACCTCCTTCCTGCCCTCCCCATCCAGGGAGGCATGCTCCGGCCTTAGGTGCGATATGGTGAGTATGGGCGCGGTCTCGGTCAGCCCGTACCCGCTGATCACAGTCATTCCCCTGGCGACGGCTGCGTCCAACAACCCCTTGGGCAGGGCCGCGCCTCCTATTATCATCTTGACGCCGCGCAGGTCGTACTTGGGGGAGTCGGGGTGTGAGAGGAGCGCGTATAGTATGGTTGGGACTCCAGCCGTGAAGGTTACCTTCTCCTCCGCGATCAATCTAAGCATGTGGCCCCACTCGAATTTGCCGGGATACACTACTTTTACCCCTGCCAAGGGTAGGGAGTAGGGCATTCCCCACGCATGGACGTGGTACATGGGGACGAGGGGCATCGCCGTATCCAAGTTCTTGAGCTCTATGGGTGGTTGAACCACGGCTCCTATCGTAGCCAGCGAGTGGAGCACGAGGCCCCTATGAGTGTGTATTCCCCCCTTGGGTAATCCCGTGGTTCCGGACGTGAACAGCATTGTGGCCGGGGTTCTCTCATCGAGCTCCGGGAACGATGCCTCTCCCTGTTTGGCGGTTTCGTCGTAGTAATTGAGCAACTTGACGTCCATGTGATCGCTAGGTACCTTGTTTTCATCGCTCATGTATATCACGTATTTTATGGAGTTCACGTTGCTTACTATGGGCTTTAGGAGGGGGGAGAAATCATCGATGTTGATGAACAGCAGCTCGGGCTTGGCGACGTTCATTGTGTATATTATCTCTTGTGGGGCTAGGCGTACGTTAACTGTAAAAAGCGTGGCTCCAATGGATGGCACCGCGTAGTACAATTCCCCATATCTGAGCGAGTTCCAGTCCAGGACAGCCACCCTGGTGCCCGGCCTACCCGCCTCTCCCCGCCTCGCTCCCAGTTCCAATAGCAATGAAGCTACTTGTCGAACCCTATGATTGAATTCTGTATTTGTCAATATGATGCGCCTTCCATTATACGGCCAATAAACTATCTCTCTATTGGGATACGATGACATGACATAATTTAATATTTTGTCTATTGTTAGTTGATAGTCATAGTAACTCATGTACCTAGTAGAAATAGCACGTTAATAAATGTTACTGCTCTACACTACATATAGGTAATATTTTTTAACTCAAATTAACCCCAAGTGTTCGATAAATATGGTATTTCCCTTCGACGGTCTGGGAGACTATCAATTAATGTTCAAGGCAGAGCACGAGATGTTCAGGAAAGCCGTCCGCGAATTCGTGGAGAAGGAGATAAGCCCCGTGTCGCAGCAAATAGATGAGACGGATGAAGTGCCAAGGCCCCTACTGGAAAAGATGGCGCAGCAGGGCTTCTTCGGGCTGCATTTATCGGAGGAGTACGGGGGGCAAGGCGGCGACACTATTATGACCGTGATATTAAGCGAGGAGATAGCCAGGGTGTCGCCCGCAGTTACTGTTGTGATGGGAACTAACGACTTGTTCTCAATACCATTGTTGATATATGGCAATGAGGAACAGAAGAAGAAGTACTTGCCGCCCCTAGCTAAGGGAGAGAAGTTCGGGGCATTTGCCGCCACGGAACCATGCTGTGGAAGCGATGTGGCGGGGTTCCAGACGAAGGCGGAGAAAAAGGGAGATAGGTGGGTCATAAATGGCAGGAAGATGTTCATAAGCAACGCGGACCTGGCGGACTACCTAATAGTGTTTGCCAGGACCAGCCCTCCACCGGACAAGAGGAGGAGGTGGATGGGATTGACCGCCTTCATAGTAGAGAAGGGAACCCCAGGCCTTAGCCTGGGAATGAAGGTTCACAAGATGGGGCTGAGGGGCAGCCACACTTGGGAGGTCGTGCTGGATAATGTGGAGGTGCCCGACGAGAATAGGGTTGGGATGGAGGGCATGGGATTCCTGATAGCCATGGAAACCTTCGATAGGACCAGGATAGGCGTAGCCGCTCAAGGCCTTGGCATGGCCCAGGCAGCATTCGAGACGGCCTTCACGTACGTGCATCAGAGAAAGGCCTTCGAGGCTCCACTGGCCTCGTTTGAGGCGGTGGAGTTTTCCTTGGTCAACATGCTCAGTGAGTTGATGAGTGCCAGGTACCTCACATACTTGGCAGCCTACCTGGCGGATCAGAACAGGCCGGAGTTCACATTCGCAGCTTCTCTGGCCAAGTTCTATGCCACCGAGGCCGCCGAGAAGATAATCTCGGAGGCAATAAATCTGCACGGTGGGGTCGGCATCACGACGGAGGTTGGCTTGGAGAAGTTGGCCAGAGACGCCAAGATAACCCAGATATACGAGGGCGCCAACAACATACAGCGCTTGGTCGCGTACAGGCAATTGGTGAGGATCCTCCGCAATAAGGGAGTGCTGGGCGGGGAGTCCTCCGGCGAGGCATGAGGAGGAGTGGGAGGGGGAATTGTTCCCTAATCCCTCATTTTGACCAGCAACTTTTATAAAGGCGTGATAATTCATTGTAGTATGTCAAGTGAAGATCCAATACAGCTGCTCTCAAACCTAATAGACGCGAATAGGGAGAAGATAGCCGATAAGATGAAGAACATGGACAAGGTTTTTCAATTTCAAGGCAACAACCTAGAGGCGTTCTACGTGCAGATAAAGGGGGGAACGGCCTCGGTGGTCAAGGGAGTACACTCATCTCCCAACCTGAGCATCAGCATAAGCAGGGATAACTTGGTCAAGCTGATAAAGGGGGAGCTGGACCCCATAAGCGCGTTCTTCAAGGGGCAATTAATGATAACGAAGGGAAATCCCATGGAGGCCATGGATTTAATAAATTTAATGAAGTAAATTCAATATCTTCTGGAAACCCTAACCCAGTAATTAGCCTCCTTGTCCGGGCACGCTAGGTCCCTATGTCCCCCTATCTGCTCGCTTGGATCGGAGTCCACGGGCACGCCCAGAACATTGGCATCCAGCGATTCTTGCATCTTCAATCCGCACTGCTCATCACCGCTCCATGGAACTACCACGACGCCCGAGTTCAATTTATTCAAGGCCTCCTTAATATCATCCACTACGTATATTGACTTCCTCATGTTGCTCCACGCCTCGCTTCTCATGTTATCGCCAATACTCACTATAAGCTCCTTGGCGAAGTCAACCATCCCCTCACTGGGCACCTCGTACTTCTCGCCCGTGTCCCTTCGGACGAACGTGACGACCCCCCTGTCCAAGTCCTTGGGCCCTATCTCCGCCCTTATGGGCACTCCCCGCATTTCCCAGTCATTGAACTTCCAGCCGGGAGTCTTATCATCCCTTAGGTCAGCAATGGCCCGTACTCCCGACTCCTTTAGCTCCTCCGCCGCCTTCGCAGCTGCTCCCTTCACGTCGTGCCCCTCATGGGGTATTGGGACCACCACTACTTGTATTGGGGCTATGTTGGGTGGGAGCAATAGTCCGGAGTCATCGCCGTGTATGGCCAGCATGCTGGCTATCACCCTCTCCGAAATGCCGTAGCTTGTGGTGTGAACGTGCTTGGCGGACCCGTCCTTGTCTAGGTACGTTACGTCGAACACCTTCGAGAAATTTGTTCCCAGGTAGTGCACAGTGCCTATTTGAATGGTCTTTCCATCCGGCATCAATGTGTCGAACGCGATGGTGTAGACGGCCCCGGCGAACTTGTCCCACTCGGGCCTCCTCGATATCAAGTAAGGTATGCTGAGGTAATCATATATTTTCTTATATATCTCGATGGCCTCCCTCACCGTCCTCTCCGCGTCCTCCCTATCCGCGTGCGCCGTGTGGGCCTCCTTGAACATGGAGATCTCCCGCAGCCTTATCATTGGGTGAGTGGATTTTGTCTCAGCCCTGAACACGCTGGCTATTTGGTAGACCTTGAGGGGTAGGTCCGTGTGATCCTTTATCCATAGTTTGAACATGGGCATCATGGCGGTCTCGCTGGTGGGTCTCAAGATGAGTCTCTCCGCGTCCGTCCTTCCCTTGGATACCCAGAAGACCTCCTCCTCGAAGCCCCTTATGTGCTCGCTCTCCTTGCTGAAGTACTCCAGTGGTATGAAGACGGGGAACAATACCTCCCCGTGCCCGCTCTCATCGTGGAGTCGCCGTATCTCCTCCTCAACCATTCGCCTCACCCGCAGGCCGTAGGGCCTCCATATATAGGCCCCCTTCACCGGGTATCTATATTCGTATAACTCGGCGTCCATTATTACCTTGTTGAACCAATTTATGAAGTCCTTAACCTTCTCGCGCTTTCTCTCGCGTCTCCCCCTTACTATACGTGCCTTACCGAGCTCGGCAATAGGAATCCCCACTCCTCGAATCGATGCTGCTTTTTAACATTAACGCTGGGGAGAATCTGGATTATGTTGTTGCTCACCCATTCACGGAAATGGTGAACTACACCGCCCTCGCGGGGGTCTTTCTCACCCTCAATCCCCGTTAATGTTAAAAACCTTGGAATGGATGCAAAAGCGATGAGCTTTCTATAACGACACGGTAAGGGAGATGTTGGAGATATCCAGGCGATGGCAGGAGGAATGGTACTTCCGGGGGATCTTCGAGGGGAGGGTCGACAACAGTAGGCCTAAGTTCTTCATAACGGTTCCGTACCCCTACGTCCAGGGCCCACCCCATATAGGGCATGGAAGAACCTTTACCATAAGCGACATAGTGGCCAGGCTCAAGAGAATGCAGGGTTACAACGTGTTATTTCCCATAGCGTGGCACATAACGGGCACTCCAATTCAATCCGTGGCGGATCGCATAAGCAAGGGAGACGCGGAGATAAGGTCCCTCTATGAGTGGTACGTCGGCATTTACGTCAAGGACAAGGAGGAGGCAAGCAGGATAATAGAGTCATTCAAGGATCCCTGGAACATAGCCAAGTTCTTCGCCGGCCACTACGAGGAGGACTTGAAGATGCTGGGACCATCCATTGACTTCACCCGCCAATTCACCACGGGGGACCCCGAGTATAGCTCCTTCATTATTTGGCAGTACTACAAGTTGAGGGAGCTCGGCTTCATAGCCCAGGGAAAGCATTCGGTGCTCTTCGCGCCGGCCGAGGGGCAGGCCGTGGGGGAGCATGACATAAGGGGAGGCGATGAGATCAATATAGAGATGCTCGAGTTCAACCTAGTCAAGTTCCGCTGGGGGGATAAGCACTTAGTCGCGGCCACTTTCAGGCCGGAGACCATATTCGGCGCCACTAACATCTGGATAAACCCGGCCGCGACTTACGTGGAGGCGCGCGTCAATGGGGAGACTTGGATAGTGTCGAAGCAGGCGGCTTGGAAACTGTCCTACCAGGACAAGGAAGTCAAGGTAATTAGGGAGGTGAGTGGAAGGGAGCTCCTCGGGGTTCAAGCCGTAAATCCGGCCACGGGCTCGTTCCTCTACGTGCTGCCCGCTAGCTTCGTCGACGACGACACGGGTACGGGGGTTGTATACAGCGTTCCAGCTCATGCTCCCTTCGATTACGCAGCATTGATGGATCTGGCGGGGGTTGATGATGAATTCGGGAGGATCGCGCGATCCATCTCTCCCGTGGGTATAATAAGGGTGGAGGGTTATGGGGAATGGCCCGCCGCGGATATAGTGGGCAGGATGGGGATACGCAGTCAGGGGGATAGGGGTAAGCTGGAGGAGGCTACCAAGGCAATTTACAGGGATGAGTATTACTCGGGCGTTATGAGGGATAACACTCCGTTTCCCGGAATTAAGGTGTCGGAAGCCAAGGAGAGGGCGGTTCAATTATTGAGGGAGAAGGGTGCGTGGGACATTATGTACGAGACGGAGCCGCGGTTGATCTACACGAGGGGTGGGAACAGAGTTATAGTTGCGGTGATAAGGGATCAATGGTTCCTGAACTACGGTCACCCCGAGTGGAAGCCCAAGATACGCGAGGCGCTGGAGTCCATGAAGATAATCCCAAGCTCGTATAGGGTTAACTTCGAGTCCACCGTGAATTGGTTAGGCATGAGGCCCTGCGCCAGGAAGAGGGGATTGGGCACCCGCCTTCCTTGGGATAATGAATGGATAATAGAATCATTAAGCGACTCCACGATATACATGGCCTTCTACACGGTGGCCAGGCATGTAAAGGATGGGGAGGTCTCCAAGGTCCTCGGCGAATTGGCCAGCAAGGTGATAGGGAGCAATGGCTCCGATGAGGATTCCCTCAATAAGCTGCTCTCGTTCTACGACTACGTGTTCCTCGGCAAGGGCCAGCCCCTCATCCTGCCGGAGGTCGCCCGCAGGGCGCGTGAGGAGTTCTCCTACTGGTACCCCGTGGATCAACGGCACAGCGGGATTGATTTGGTTGGGAATCACCTCAGCTTCTTCATAGCCCACCACGCCGCCATATTTCCCAGGGAGATGTGGCCGAGGTCCATCACGCTCAATAACTTCGTGATACGCAATGGCCAGAAGATGTCTAGGTCCCTGGGCAACGTGCTTCCCCTCAGGGAGGCCGTGGGCAATTACCCGCCCGACATGGTTAGGCTCTACGTTGCGTATGAGGCTGACTTGGAGAACTTGTTGGATTGGAAGGACAAGGAAGTAGCCGTGGTGCTCTCCAGATTGATTACCTTCTGGCGCGTGGCCAACGAGATAATATCAATGCCGGCCGAGCCCATGAGTGAGTATAAGCCATCCCTCCCCAGCGAGTGGCTGCTCAACAGTGTGGATAAGGCCTTATTGGCCGCTCCATCTCTCATAGATGGCATGCGGATAAGGGAGTACGTGTTAGATTCGTTCTTCAACATGTTGAATGCTGTGGAGGTATACATGGAGCTGAAGGATGAGTTGCCGGAGTCCAAGGTAGTTTTGAGGGAGTTCTTGAGGAGGTGGTTGGTGTTATTAAGTCCCTTGATGCCGCACTTGACGGAGGAGTTGTGGCATAGGTTGGGGAATTCATCCATGCTGTCCCTGGAGCAGTGGATAGTGCCTGCCAGGGAGCCCAGCGATGCCGTTGAGAGGGCAGTGGGCATCGTGTTCAGGACAATAGATGATGCGAGGGAGCTCCTCAGAATAAAGGGAAAGGCCAATTCCATCCATATATACGTTGGTCCAAGCAATGAGCTGTACGATTTGGTTAGGACCATATCGTCCAAGATCGCCGAGGGGAGAGACGTGGGTGCAATAATAAGGGAATTGACCGGGGATCCCAGATTCAGCGGCATCAAACAGAGGATCCCGGACTTGGTGAGGCGGATGATCAGTGGACAGTTGCCCAGGGATGTAGTGGATAGGGAGGCGGAGATGTCTGCGTTCAAGTACTTCAAGCGCGTGATGGAGAGGAGGCTGGGAGTAAGCGTGGTAATACATGATGCATTGAACCCGGGAAGCGACTTGGGCGGTAAGGCCAGGGCCGCTCTCCCAGGCCGCCCGTCGATTTTCATTGAGTGAGCATCGTGGACTTCATCCATTATTGGCTTTTGGTGACTGGGAAGCTGGAGATGGCAACGAAGGGGGCCTTGGTCGGGGTCTCCACCTCCCACCACCGTATTGGGTACTGGGTCCTGGAAACAGCCTCCACGTTCTTGAGCAAGTCGCCTAACCGCCCCGCTAACCTCAGCCTTCCCCTGGATCTCCCAACTACCTTGCCGTTTCTTATCAATAGGATAGCATCCCTTCCCACAGTGGAGAATATGCCCTCCATGCTGTTCTGAAGCCTTGTGTACCAGTTATTCGTGAAGAGCACTCCATCGCCGTCCAGCACGCCCTCCTCGCTTGTTTCCCCGGCCGCGACCTCTAAGTTCCACGGTGAGGGATTCATCCAACCCGCGTTTCCCGTGCTGCTCGTGCCGCGTCGCTTGGCCAACGCGGTGTTGAAGAGGAGGGTCTTGAACTCCCCGCCCTCCACTATGGCCTTATCATAGGTGATCACCCCCTCGTCATCGAAGAATACGGGCCTCACGTCGCTCAGCGGCTTGTCGAATATTGTCAGTAACGGCGAGAACATCTTGTCCCCTGGCCTTGCTTTGGTGAATATGGACGACCCCATCTCCACCGACATGGCGGACGCCATCCGCCCCACCAATTGGAGTAGGTTGGAGAACACCATTGGGGACAGCATCACCCTATGCCTTCCCTCGTCTATCTCCACTTCATCGTTGATGGACGCGTACTCCTCGGCTCGCCGTATGGCCGCCTTCATTTCGTTTATGTTGAGCTGTGAACCCGTCGTAGACCAGTGGCCCGTGTGCTCGCCCTTGAATACCCGGAAATGCGATGTGAATGTGGTTAGCTCCTCCATTCCGAGGAAACCGCCGCTGGTCGCAACTTGCCTATCGATAGCCTCTAGAGTCACAACGCCGCTTGTTCTCTCCACCATCATGTTAAGCAGATCCCCTATCAATCCCTCCGGGTTAGCTATGCTTCGCTTTATCTCTCCGTCGCTTGCATCCCGCCTCACCTCCCTCTCGTTCCTGGGAACCTCGAAGAAGAAGGGTGATTCAGTCATGCTGCTCCTCACCTCCTTCTCCAAGTCCTTGGGGGGATTACCCGAGAAACCCACTATGGCCATCCTTCCGCCCTCCCCCACGTAGATTCTACCCTCCACCGTGCGCCACCGTTGAATCAGTGCCACGGCGCTATCCACTATCTTTATCATTAGGCTATCCCTGAACTCCAGCACCGCCGCCTTCTCCCGCTCCCCTATAGAGTCCAGCAGGGATGAGATTAGCCTACTCTCCAAGCTTCTTCACCCTTATATTTCTAATCCTCATATTGGGTCCCCCCATCCACACTGGCACGGCCTGGCTCGGCTCCCCCTTTCCACACATCCCGGCGTAGAACCTCAACTCATCGTCTACGGCGTCTATGGAGGAGTATATCTCCCCCGTGGTTGCCTCCAGTACTGGATACTTAAGTGGCTCCCCCACCTCGCCATTCCTTATCTCGTAAGCCTCGAGCCCCACATAGCGTTGCCCCCACCTTATGTCGTCGATGTTCCACTCCATATAGCTCTTCAAGAATATTCCGCTCCGCACGTCCCTAATCAATTCGTCGAACTTCATGTTGCCCGGCTCGAAGAAGGTATTGGACATCCTTATTATTGGCTCCGACTGGTAATCCATGCTTCTCATGGCTCCATTGGGCTCGGAGTTCATCTTAAACGCCGTGAAGCGGCTGTGGAGAAGCTCGTTGATTCTCCCCTCCACTATCAACCTGCGCTTCCTGGCCTCCACGCCCTCATCATCCACCAGGTAAAAGCCCAGGCTGCTGGGTATGGTTGGGTCATCTGACACATTGACGGCGTTCGAGGCGAATTTGCCGGAGACCAGGCTCCCGAGGTAGCTCTTGCCTGCCTGGGCCGCCTCCCTCCCGAGGACCCTGTCCGCCTCGAAGGGGTGTCCCGTCGATTCGTGGGCTATTATGCCGGATATCAAGCTGCTGATCACCACGTCCATCCTGCCCGTGGGCGGCGACTTGCCGTGCACCAACACGTGGTCTAGGGATCTAAGTCTCCCCACCAATTCCTCCCGTATGTTCCACTTGTCCAGCAGCTCCAAGCCGCCCAGCGCGCCAAGCTCATCCGACCACATGGCCATGGTCTCCCCCGCGTTCTCCAGCACCATGGAGTACATCACCCAGATACCCGGTCTCTCTATGTAGGAGTAGGTGCCCTCAGTGTTGAGTAACGCCCTCTCCTCCTTAAACTCGGTTAGGGATATATTGAATCTAACCAGCTTGGACTTTATCTTCTCCCCCCTCACCAACGAGTCCAGCTCCTTCAAGATCTTGATTTTATCCTCCAGCGATACATCCTCGACTGGCTTGGCCTGGGGAACCACCACCCGCCTCTTCACAGGGGCGGCGGGCTTGAACCCCTCCTCCCAGCTCTTCGCCCGCACCTCCAATTTATCGGCCCTGGGCTCATTGGAGGAGAACGCCGTCAGTATCGTGTTCTTGAAGGATCTGACGAGGTATCCCTCACTGGACCAGGTAGACTTGCCCGCCGCCTCCCCGTTTACCAAGGATATCCTGGAGCCCCGCTGGCGATGATACCGCGCATCGGAGTACAGCGCGGTTGAGTCGATCAATCTTCGCAGTTCATCCTCCATGGCATATATTGATGCTTTGCCTTTTAAGCATTAACAACACGCGCTGCTCAACTGAATGCCGGCGATCGCCGGCGAAACGTTAAATTGGCGTCGGTGGATGGACTCCGATGCTGGTGCTATTAGCTGCAATGCTGATGGCTTGCCCCCTCTACATCTATAACAACAGCGCGTACAAGCTTTTCCTATTTGATCGCGCGTATTATGATAATCTAACCTTCGATTCATTCAACCTAACCTGCACGTACTTGGCTCGGCTCTTGAATGTAGAATTGAATTACTTAAGGAAAATACGGCCTACCCCCCACGTCAAGGTCAAGATAGTCCAGCAGCCCGGCGAGACCGCCGCCGTGGCTCGGCTCTTGGAGTATGATGAGGAGTACCTTAGGCGAGTGGAGAAGAGCTTCAACTCGTCGTGCAGTGGGACCTGCACGTCGAAGTACTTCGTGCTATACACAATGCTATCCCAATTCTATGAGGTAAACTCAGAGGCGCTGGGATTGATAAACTCCCCAATAATAGAGAACATAACCGAGTGGAGCCGCTCATTCATGGTGGAGCTGGCCACGTTTAATCCAGCGTCGCCGCTGCCATCCCCCGCGCAGATACAGGGGAGGATAAATTTCATGATAGAATACATACAATCGCTGCGCGGCTCCTTAGAAAGTTAATCACCCCAGCTCCAGCTCCACCGTGGAGCCCGGCCTAACCGCTGCCTCTATGAAAGAGCCCCTCGTCGAGTATTGAGCCGGTGACCCATTTATCGAGAATCGCCTGGGCTTGTTCTTGGCGTATATGGAGAGGGTCACCCATGCATTAAGTGAACTGGCCCCCCGCTCCCCTACCTCTATGCGAGATAAGGATCCCCTGAGCTCCTGCTTTACGGTTAACCTGCTTGGCTCCCCCATGGACTCGCCATCATCCTCATATATTGTGAATTCACCGTTGCCTGGGTATACCAGTACGATTAGCGAGTCCCCCATCAGGGGCACAACTCCCCCCTCCCTCACCAGTACAGGGGGATCGCCGAGGGGCGCGTCGATGGTAGTCACGGCTCCCCCCTCCACCTCGCTTCCCGTCCTGATATCCAGCCACTTGCACTTAGGCAGGTAGGCCCTCCTAACCATTGACCCACGCTCCAACGCGGGCGTCAATAAAACGTGTGGCCCCAGCATGAATTCATCATCTATCTCGTGGACGTTATCATCATCTTGGAACTCATAGACGAGAGGGCGGATGATGGGCTCCCCCAATTCATGCGACTCCCACGCCAGTGAGTAGATGTAGGGCATTAACTTCTCCCTCAGCTTGAGGAGGCCCCTTATCATTCCCTCATAGGCGCTTCCCCAAGCCCACGGCTCCTGGTCCGGCGAGTCGATTGATGTATGGTTCCTCAGGAAGGGAGTGAACACGGCGACCTCGTACCACCTAACCAAGAGCTCCGGATCTAAGTGGAAGCGGCCCTGCTTTGTATCCTTGGCAAAACCCCCCACGTCGGCTCCAATGAATGGAACCCCCGACAAGCTGAGCCCCAGTAGGATGGGGATTTGAAGCCTTAAGTGCTCCCAATTGCTCGTGTTATCGCCCGTCCATATGGCCGCGTACCTATGAATGCCGGCATAGCCCGCCCTGCTAAGTATGAATGGCCTCTTGCCCGGCCTCGCCTTAAGCATTCCCTCATACGTTGCCTCCGCCTCGAGCAACGCGTATGCATTATGCACCTTGACGTGAGGCACTTGCTTCCCGTCCACTACGTGCATCAAGTCCTCATCCGAGACGGTGTGATCCTTGTAGTCGAAGCCAGCGGGTTCATTCATGTCCAGCCACACTCCATCCACTCCATCCTTGACGAAGTCAGCCACCAACGAGCCCCACCAATCCCTCACGTCGTCTCTAGCGAAGTCGGGGAAGGCGCATAGGCCCGGCCACACGTGGGACGTGAAGAGATCCCCGTTCCTCCTCACGCAGAAGTAATTACCGTCGATGCCGGACTTGAAGACTGGGTATGTGGGGCTTGCCTTAACCCCTGGGTCTATGATGGTAACCACCCTGATGCCCATCCCGTGCAGCTTATCGATGAAAGACTTGGGGTCGGGGAACCTCTTCCTGTCCCACGTGAATATCTTGTACTCATCCATGTAGTGTATATCCAGGTAAACGGCGGATAGGGGCAATTCATCCTTCCTGTATCGATCCACGATTGCCAGCAAGTTGGTCTCCGGATAGTAACTGTACCTGCTCTGCTGGTTCCCCAGCGCCCACTTGGGCGGCAGGAAGGGTTTCCCAGTCAACTCGAAGTAGGATCTCAGCACGTCCTTAATGGATGGCCCGTATATTATGTAGTGATCGACGGCCTCATCGTTAACCACAACGGTGAATTCACCGAAGTCGGCCTGCCCCAAGTCTATTGACATGTAGGCGGGCGAGTCCACGAAGTGCCCCACCGCCCTGCCGTTGCGCAGCACTATGAAGAACGGTATCGACACGTAGAGGGGATCAGTCCCCGTCGCGTAGCCGTAAGCATCCGTGTTCCACATGATCACCCTATGCCTCTTCCTATTCAGGGGAAGGGCCTTCTCCCCAAGCCCATAGACCTTATCGAATGGTCCCAACTCCCCCCTTATTATAATGCGCCCCCCATCCGCCTCATACGATACCCTCTCCTCGGCATCGCTGAATCTGGCCGACACAGTGTTCTCAGCCACGGCCACTATGGGACCCTCCCCACCCTCCTTCTCCCTCTTCACCACGGCAAATGATGGATGCCCCTCCCCACCTACGTGAGTTCTCACCACGTTACGCGATATCAATGAGACGACAATGGTATTATCCATGTGGAACCACCCACGGGCTAAGCCGTAATTAAATATTGGGCTTTATCGCTTGAATCCCAACTTTAAAAGGCCCGAGGCGAGGCGCTGCGCATGCCCTATCACGGCGGGCGTCGATATTTAGGCCTCGACAACGTTATGGACTTCAGCGTAAACGCGAACCCCGTCGGCCCGCCCAATTTCCTGGGCGCATGCGATTTCCTGGATTATCCAGACCACGAATACAAGAAATTGAGGAGAGCCATATCGAATCATTACGGCGTGGAGGACGTTGTGCCCATCAACGGGGCATCCGAGGCGTTGGCGGTGCTTCCGCTCGTAATTAGGCCCAGCAAAATAGTCACTATCGCTCCATCGTATGGGGATTACGAGGAGAGGGCCGGAGCGATGGGGCTTAAGCATGAGTACGTCTTCATGAGGGATAACGGCTCCTCGTTTAGAATGGATGAGTTGCCTAACCTCGGCAGCGGGGTTCTCGTCTACCTATCCAATCCAAATAATCCGACAGGCTCCTCCATGGATGCATCGACTCTGAGGGAATTGGCGGAGGGTTTGGATGGGTTCTTGGTGGTGGACGAGGCGTACGTGGAGCTCAGCTCAGCGGAGTCGATGCTGGGCACGGATCTCGAGAACGTGGTGGTGGTGAGGTCCTTCACCAAGGCATTATCTATGCCGGGGCTTAGGGCAGGGTTCATTTACTCGGCCAACGAAGAGGTGATTAGGAGGGTGAGGGCGTTTCTTCCGTCTTGGAACGTGAATTCATGCGCCGACTCCCTAATAACCGAGCTGCTCTCCAACTACGGCGCGCAGTACTCCAACTTCCTGGCCGCCTCTCGCAAGTACGTGGAGGCTGGGTTGAGGGCGTTGGGCAGGGGATTGAGGAGGCTGGGCATTCATGTGTATGAATCCACGGCGAATTTCATATTGGCGAGGAGCCCAATTTCATCCCAGGAACTAACGGATAAACTGCTGAAGCGGGGGATACTGATAAGGCCGGCCCACACGTTCGCCGGGCTGGGTCCTAATCACTTCAGGGTGGCCGTCAAGGATGCATGGAGCAACGAGGTGTTGCTGGATGCGGTTGAGAAGATACTTGAATGAACTGCTCTCCCTCCTTGCATTCTTGACCGTGATACCCACGGGCCGCGGCGACTTGGAGGAGGCAGCATCCGGCTTCTACTGGGCGCCTCTGGTGGGGTTCATGGAGGGGGCCATTTCATCGCTTCCCCTACTTCTCGGCAAATCCCTTCTCTCCGCGTCGCTGGCCGTGGCGATCCTTGCATTGATCACCGGGTTTAATCACGTCGATGGGTTCCTGGACTTCTCGGAGGCCCTCATGAGCAAGTCGACGGATCCCATCGCGGTGTTAAAGGATGAGCATAGGGGATCCTTCGCGGTAGCGATTGGGGCATTGCTTTTCATTGTCTTGACGTCCGCGGTTAGCTCTGCTTCGGACCCAGTAATTCAATTAATCGAGTCATCATCCTCCGCCGCGTTCTCCATGTATATGCTGGCCAACGTAAGCAAGCCAGCCGAGTCTGGATTAGGCAGGGCGTTCATTTTAGCATCCAAAGACGGCTCCAAGGCAATCGCGTCCCTAGCCATGTACTCAGCCCTGGAATTAGCGGTGTCCAGGTCGCCCCTCGAGTTCGCCATAGTGACGGCAGAGGCGTTGGTAGTTGCGTACTTGTCCAAGTCCACCGCCACGGCTAGGCTTGGCTTCGTCAATGGAGATGTGCTTGGCTTCGCGTATGAATTGACGTTGCTGGTCACGGCCAGCACCATGGCATATCTTCCGCCATACTTATCGCTTAGGTGAGCCCCGCTGTTTTGGGCATTCAATTGATCCTCCCGCTCCTGACGGTGAAGGTTATATGCAATGGGTAAAATGCTTAAATACCGGGCGCTTAATTGTTTTGTGAATGTCAAAGAAACCTGAGCAAAAGAAGCCGGAGCAGAAGAAACCTGAGCAAAAGAAGCCAGAGCAGAAGGCCGAGGCTCCAGCTCCAGCTCCAGAGGCGCCTCAGGAGGAGGGGGCGGAGGCTGGCCGCAAGGGATGGATAGCCCCAGCCATTATTTCCCAGGAGGAGTGGAAGAACTATAAGTATAGGGGCTATACATTGGAGGAGCTTCAACGGATATCAATGGAGGACTTCATTAAGTTACTGCCCGCTAGGCAGAGGAGGAGCTTAATGAGGGGGCTCAAGCCGGAGCATAAGAAGCTCTTGGAACGGATTAGGAAAGCCGTGGCCTCGGGAAGCAAGAAGCCCGTGAGGACCCATGTGAAGGACATGATAGTTCTTCCAGAGATGGTTGGGTTAACCCTTCAAATATATAATGGCATCACCTATATACCCATACAGATATCGCCGTGGCACGTTGGTAGATACATAGGAGAATTCGTTCCAACTGCGAAGATAGTGCAGCACGGAGAGCCAGGCCTCAAGGCCACTAGGTCCTCCCTGCACATAGCGGCTAAGTGAGGTGACTTGAATGGAGGTAGTTACGAAGCAATTACAGGAGCGCCCGAAGATAGGGGATGTGATTTCCCTCCCCAATGGAGAGGAGGTGAGGGTGAGGTCTGTTGGGTTGCCTTGGTTGTTGCCGCCTAAGGCCGTGTGCAACGATCCCAAATGCCCCTGGCACGGCCACGTAAGCGTTAGGGGAGAGGCGTTAAGGGGGGTAGTGGACAGCGTTTATGGTAATCATGCGGTTGTGGTACATGAGTGGCTTCACTACATTCCCAAGTATAAGCGATACGAGAGGCGCAGGAAGAAGATACATGCTTACTTGCCTCGCTGCGTGTCGGTCAAGGTGGGTGAGGAGGTCACCATAGGCGAGACAAGGCCGCTTTCTAAGGCCACTGCGTTCGTCGTTCTTGGAACCTCCAGGGATACGGCATCCATAAAGCCTAAAGTAGAGAGCATCTAAAGCCGCGGGCAATCGTTTCGTTCCTAGGCGTGCATAGCTCTACGTGAATTCCTCAAGCGATTGGGTCTTTAATATTAGGTATAGGGGGTTGATGAATGCCGGCTCTAGGGAGGTTGTAAGGCAGACATAATGAAGATACATGAAAGTGCTGGTAAGGGCTTCAAAATAATAATATCTGGAATATTCTTCCTTATATTATTCAATTAAGCTTTAGTTCTCTTCGATGATGCCTATAACCCTTGCAGCATTTCCATGCATACCCAGGACGTACTAGATCTCCTTTAATTTTCAGGGATAAAATGATCTTTAACGGCTGTATTTATTCATTTTATGATCCTGCTTCTGAAGGGCTTTTCTGCATCTTACATTCTTATTTCACGTAAGCTCCATGAAGGGGCATTAACGCGGTTCTCCTAATGCTAGCTTTCTTTTTTGAAGAGTATTTGCTTGGCTTGAATGTGGATTTTCCATGTTATTTTTATCCCCTCTCTACTTTACTCTCTAAAGGGATTAATAAGGGCGTCATTACTCAATTTTCAAGAAAAATAAGTAAATTATCGAGGAGAGTATTATTACAAAACCGGAAAGCATCCAAAGTAAATTAAATCCCATCGATGTTATAACTATTGATGCGATTAAAGGGGCAAGAATTCCACTACTTTGCCAGAAGAAATTTGCGAATCCTGAAACACTGCCTGCATTTTTCCTATCTATTGTGGAAACTGCGCTGGAGTTCGCAGGAGTTATTATGAACCTAACAAATCCCATAATGCTTGTTACTATGAATATCTGGACCAGAGACAAATAATACGATAAATTTAATGTGAGAAAACCGTAAACTCCCTCGAAAAGCGTTAAGGAATTCTTTATCCCTATTTTCCTTATTATATATCCCGAAAGCATAGTAGAAGGAATTCCAGTTAATGCTAGCATTGAATATGCAAATCCAGCAAGATAGGCATTCATGCCTAAATCGAGGAAGTATTTATATGCATAAAGTGTGATTATCCAATAGGATAGAAAGAAAAGAAATCCAGATAAACTAACTATTATAACGTTCTTATTTTTAGCCACTATAAAGAGGGATCTTCTTTCAATCTTTGAATTTCTAACATGCATAGGTAAATAAGACAGAGACGTTAAGAAGGAAATCGCCGAAATTAAATAATAAGCGAACCTCCAACCAAAGCGAAGGCTCAAATAAGGTAAAATTACCCCGGATAATACAATAGATAAGGGCCAAGCAAGGCTGTAATAACCTATAGCAATAGGTAATTCTCTCCCAGAAAATTTACAAGAGAGAATTCTAATGGTAGTAGGATAAATCCAGCCCGCGAATAATCCCATCAAAATGCTTGAAAAATATTCAAGATTAATTGAATTAGCATAACCTGAGAGGAAAGATGCTAAAGATAATCCTAGTAGTGATATTGAGGATGTAATTTTAGGATAGCTATTTGCAATTAAGCCTGAAGGGATCTGCACTATAACATAACCAATAAAAAAGAGGGAAAATATTATTCCATCCTGAAGTTCCGTAGGCTTGAGTGAGGAGTAAACTGAGACTATGCTCCATGTAATCCTGGAAAAATAACTAAGGAAAAAGGAAAGCGATGTAATGAAGATTACCGCTGCTTCTCTTTCTTTCATAAAAAGTATATTAGAATGAGGTTTTTAACTGTATAAGGAAGAAAAAGCATATGAAAACGCGATAATGAAATGATAGAATATTAATTGCAGTCGTGTGGCCTAGATGGAACATGCTCCCGAACCGTTGATCCAGGGTTCAGATCCCGGCAGCTATATGCATTAATTCCATAACATGATATAATCTATATCTGCAGAATCGGTATTTCGTATTCTTAATACTAAATTTTTAGTATAATATTAATTAAAATTATTCATTTAATGCGACCCACTCAAGGCTTCCTTAGTTTACATTTCTACCTTGGCTTCCTTGTCATTGAGCTTTTGTAAAATAAAATACTTTGCGGGTAAACATTATTAATGCAGCTGCTATTCTGTGGGATAGGCGAGATGAATGGTAAAGATCACATGGATGATAGGCGGACCGCAAGGCAGTGGAGTTGATACTTCTGCCACTGTCTTCGGCAACGCGTTGGCAAGGGCTGGTTACTACATATATGGAAACAGGGAGTATCACTCCAACATAGAGGGTCGCCATAGCTATTTTAATCTAACCATAAGCGACAAACCAATGCACAGCATATCTGATGATATTAATATATTGGTCACGTTTGAGGCCGAGACTATATTCCAGCACTTCAGAGAAGTTCATGATTACTTGTTCTACAATAAGGCCTTGGAATCCACTAAATTAAGCACGATTAATAGCATTGAGCGCGAGACGGCTGAGGAGATAGAGGCATTCCTAGAGTCAGTTAATGTGCCTCCAACTGTGGAGGGCGTGCTGGGTTACTTGAGGGGCAGGGGGGTAAAGCTGATACCCGTGGAGTACGATAAGATATTGATGGCGGTGGCTGAGGAGATGAAGTTGTCCGTAGCCACTATATCTAGGTCCAGGAACATAATAGCGGCGGCGGTCTCGCTGAGACTGCTCGGCTTGGATAAGAAGTACTTGGCGGAGGCAATAAGGGGGTTGTTCAAGAATGACCTCTTCGTGAAGGCCAATCTACTGGCCGCGGATAAGGCGTATGGATTGGCGGAGCCCGCGTATGGTTTGAAGGAGATCCCCGTGAGCGGTCACAGGGTTCAACTGGATGGCAATACTGCAGTGGCGATGGGTAAGATAGCGGGCGGCGTCAGGTTCCAGAGCTACTACCCCATAACGCCGGCAAGCGATGAAAGCGTCTTCATAGAGGCCAATCAAGTAGTTGATGCGGTTGATCCCGACACCAAGGAATCTAGAAAGGTAGGAATAGTGGTGCTGCAGACTGAGGATGAGTTGGCGGCAATAAATGCGAGCATAGGAGCGGCGTTGACGGGCGCCAGGGCGTCCACGTCCACCTCCGGCCCCGGCTTCTCCCTAATGGTGGAGGGATTGGGCTGGGCCGGCATGAACGAGGTTCCAGTAGTGGTTACTTATTACATGAGGGGAGCGCCGTCCACCGGCCTTCCAACCAGGAGCGGGCAGGCTGACTTGCTGTTTTCAATGCATGCAGGACACGGCGAGTTCCCCAAGATAGTGATAGCGTCGGGGGACCACGTGGAGGCGTTCAAGGACGCCATATGGGCATTCAATTTGGCGGAGCGGTACCAGACGCCCGTGATCCATTTAGTGGATAAGTCCCTAGCCAATGCCTACTCCATAATAGACGAGTCCGAGCTGGATTACTCATCGATGAGAGCCGATAGGGGCAAGATAGTTATTCCAGACGGCAGCTACAAGAGGTTCCAATTCACGGATGACTATATATCGCCGCGCGCATTCATTGGGAATGCGGTGATGCATTACACGGGCGATGAGCATAATGAGGAGGGCCATATATCGGAGAACTCGGCCAATAGGATCAAGATGTATGAGAAGAGGATGAAGAAGCTTGAGTTGGCTGACAAGGAGATACCGGAGGAGTCCAGGTTAAATGTATTCGGGGAGGGAGACGTGGCCGTTATAACGTGGGGCTCCCCCAAGGGCGCCGTGATGGATGCCATGGAGGAGTTGAAGCAGGACGGCATATCGATGCAATTGATACAGTTGAGGATGTTCAATCCATTCCCGAGGAACCTGGTGACAAAGCTTTTGAAGGGTAAGAGCAAAATAATAGATGTGGAGAATAACTACACGGCGCAGGCAGCCTCGTTGGTTGCATCCAGCACGGGGATACAGCCCACCAATTATATATTGAAGTGGAACGGTAGACCAATAACTAGGACGGAGATCAGGAATGCAGTTAAAACAATAATGGAGAAGGATGAGAAGAGGGTGATCTTGAGTGGCGGCCAGTAAGATAGACATCAAGTTGTACAAGACGCAGGAGTGGGTTGATTGGTGCCCCGGCTGCGGTAACTTCGGAATACTCAATGCGGAGCAGATGGCGCTGGCGGAGCTGGGGCTAGATCCCAAGAGGACGGTTATAGTGTCCGGCATAGGCTGCTCCGGCAAGATAGCTCACTTCATTAACGTGAACGGCGTCCACACGCTGCACGGCAGGGCCGTGGCGTTTGCCACCGGGATAAAGCTGGCCAATCCAGAGCTGGAGGTAATAGTAAATGCAGGCGATGGGGATCAGCTGGGCATCGGCGTCGGCCACTTCGTCAGCGTCGGCAGGAGAAACGTGGATATAACGGTGATAGTTCACGATAATGGAGTGTACGGCTTGACCAAGGGCCAAGCAGCTCCAACGCTGCCTCGGGGGGTCAAGACGAAGGCGCTCCCGGAGCCAAACATAAATGACGCGATAAACCCGCTGTTGCTGGCCTTGGCCTCCGGCTACACGTTCGTGGCCAGGACGTACGCCTACGACGTGAAGCATGCCAAGGAGACCATAAAGGCCGCCATAACGCATAAGGGATTGGCGTTAGTGGACGTGCTCCAGCCATGCCCTACCTACAATAACATAAACACTAAGGAATGGTATGATAAGAGGATATATAAGTTGGAGAACTGGGACCCAGTCGTCAAGAGCGAGTCCGAGATAGAGGATAAGATAACCAAGGCCTACCTCAAGGCAAGGGAGTGGGGAGATAAGATACCCATCGGCATATTCTACCAGAACGAGGCCGTGCCCACGTATGAGGATAGAGTGGAGGAGAGGGTTTCAACGTACTTGAAGAACCCGCCTGCCAAGCAGGAAATAGACAAGAATGGAAGATTCGTGACATCAATAGAAAACATTGTGAAGAATAAACGAGTAGTGTGAGCAGTCCAGCTCAACTGAAGAGCAGCTCCAATATTTTCAATCCTATCTTTTCCTCTCCCATTATTACCAAGTCATCGTTGTCCTCCGAGAACTCCGCTATTAGCTTGGCCAGCGATTCCTCCGATGGTTCTCCCTCCTTGATCACCTCCCCGCCCCTGTAACCGTTGTCCTCGAACACTACTATTATCTTGTTAGAGTAGTATATGAATCGGTACGCGGCGATATTCTTTCCATCCTCAACTTTTTTATAGAGTATGGCCGTTACGAGCGGCTCCGTCAACCCATGCCGGGTCCACTCATAGTTCTTCAGTCTCATGGTTCGTCATCTTCGCGTTGATTAAAATTGTTTACCCGCATATTCAATGGAATTACTCCAGCTTGGAGTTGGGCTTCCATTACCATCACCACTAACTTAGCTTCTCTGAAATGTTTTTAAATCGGCGGCGGTTCTCTATACAAGATGGTAACTTGTGATATTTGCGGCAGAGAGACCAGTAACCCCGTCATAATGGAGATAGATGGAGCGTACCTGAACCTGTGCGAGAGATGCGCGTCCAAGTATGCAAGCGCGAGGAACGCTAAGATAATTTCAGGAGTCGTGGGACCAGTTAATCCCAGCACGGCGCCTAGGATAGTCTCCTCGAAGCCCATGCCTAGGCAATCGCCGCCCAAGAAGAGCGGGATAAGCGTGAAGCAGGCGGATAGGTACGCCGTTGTGGAGGATTACGCCGACTTGATAAGAGGCGCGCGGGAGAACTTGGGAATGGATAGGACGGCTCTAGCCAGGGTCCTCGGCATAAAGGACAGCGTGCTTCGAAACATAGAGGAGGGCAAGCTAGTCCCGGATATATCGCTGGCCAGGAAGATGGAGAAGGTGTTGGGAATACAATTACTGACCAGCGAGGCTGAGAGCGGTGACGTGGATTCCGGGGGATCCAATAAGGAGATAACCCTGGGGGACGTTGTTGAGCTCAGGAAAAAGGAAGGCAGTAAGTAGGAACGCCATCCTATTGATGGCGGGTCCCGGCAAGGATGGTAAGGAAGGCGAGTTTGTTGAGCTAGCTAAGGCGGCGGGATATAACGTGGTGAACGTGATTCGTCAGCGCAGGGCCATTGATTCCAGGTTCTATGTGGGATCGGGAAAGTTAATGCAGGTCAAGCAATTAATGGTCGACCACGGCGTGACGCATGTCATAACCTATGACAAGCTCAAGCCCAGCCAGTTCAATAACCTGCGCAGGGAGTTGAAGGTCAATGTGATGGATAGGGTTCAATTAATACTGGAGATATTCAACGAGAGGGCGGGCGACATGGAGTCCAAGCTGCAGATAAGGCTGGCCGAGCTCTACAATCAACTCCCCCTGCTGAGGGAGTACGTGAGGCACGCCAAGAGGGGGGAGCAGATAGGGTTCATGGGGTTGGGCGAGTATGCCATAGATGCGTACTATAAGCACGTGCTGAAGCAAATAGCCGTGATAAGGAGGAGGCTGGATGATGTGATGGTTGCCCAAGCAGATAGGATTAGTCGCAGGAAGGAGGTTGGTATGCCCCAAGTAGCTATAACGGGGTACACGATGGCCGGTAAGACGAGTCTCTTCAATTTGCTGACCAGGGAGTCCAAGGGGATAGATGGGCGGCCCTTCGCCACTCTATCCACTTACTCCAGGTTGGTGAGCTTTCACGGCAAGAGGGCCATCTTAACGGATACCATTGGCTTCATAGATGATTTGCCCCCGCTCCTCATAAAGTCCTTCTACGCCACGATAAGCGAGGTGACCTACGCTGATGTAGTTCTGTTGGTTGTGGATGCGAGCGAGGAGGATGAGGAGGTTAAGCGCAAGCTTTCTGTGTCCCTCAACGTGTTCGATTCCCTAGCCGTCAATAGGCAGAGGGTGTTGGCCGTAATGAACAAGATAGACCTATTATCGCCCGCCGATCTGCCCCGCGTGAATGACTTAGCATCCAGGCTCGGCTTGAGGTTCGTGGATGTATCTGCTAAGATGGGAATAGGCATTGATGAGCTCAAGTTCGTCGTGGGCAAAATGTTGGATGACTACGTCACGGTGAGGCTAAGGGGAGACGTCCCGGAGTGGGCGTTTAAGGTCGCCACGGTGCTCGGGTCCGACGGGGATGGATTGATGCTGCTCATCAATAAGGTGTACTTGCCCAAATTGTCCAAGGAAGCCAAAATAGAATTGATTAGAAATGACATAATCTATTAACAAGTACTGGAAGATTTTTGGTTAACTTTGCATTAAAGCTTTATAATAATATATAGAATGTCATCATGATATCTTTTTCAAGTGTTTAATATTATCCAAAACCGCTAATATAAATATTCATGTTTAATATTAATTTAAATGAATATGCTGAAGTCAGTAAGCAATCTAGGTAAACATAGTAAAGATAGAGGGGGAGCGACTCGATAAATTTTAGAATAATTTATAATTATATTATTTTATCGATGGCTAGCCTGGATATATATCCATTTCTATTTTTATGTATGCAAAATGTGCAATTCACGGACGGCTTTTATCCATCCCAGGCGGCACACATGCCATGGACGTGAAACTAATCTTAGTTAATGAGTGCACGTTTAATTACATTGCGGAGGAGATCAGGTACTTGGATGCAATTCTGTCCGGAGACAGGTCTCCTCCAGCGGTGCGCCGCGCCCGTCACTTCTCCAAGATGGGATTATTGAAGGGAAGGACCTTGGCGGGCGATCCAATAGTGGTGGCCACGTATGACGTGGATGGACTCTCCATAAGGTTCAGGGAATTGCTGGTTATCCACCGCTCCAGCACGGGTCGACTCATGATATTTAAGTCCAGGTGCAAGTCATGCGCGGGGTGCAGTCTGCTTCAGGCATGCACATCAATAATAAAGGACGTGGCCCGTGAGTTCGACATAGATGATCTGAGGGGCGTGACTCCCAAGGAATTGGCGAGCGACATGATGAACAAATTGCTCGATAGGTCCAAGGGAATGGTGGCTACGGTCAACATGAGGCAAGCCCAGCGTCCTCGCCCCAAGTATGATGGGAAGATAAGGCTCGTGGAGAAGGTTCTATGAGCAAACAGCTTAGGCGCTGACTTTCTCCCCGCCCTAACCGGTAGACTCAAAATCGCCTCCTTAAAAATAAATCTATGGTATTAAACGTTTACTATATTTTATGGGATTATCTTCCACTATTAGTGTTGTGGATAAAATGATGGGTGAAAGTCTTCCCTCTTTACATCCTTGAATATCATGAAGAGGAGATAGAGAGCTATCAGAAAGATCAGTTTACGGAACGCGAACTTGGTTAAGCTTATGAAAGGGTGGAAGGACTTTATGTTCCTATAGGAAGTCCCCATTGGTCCCTCTCCTTAAATCTTTTTCAATTTATTGAGTTCTAACTCCTATAATTTATTATATTCTTGAAACTAGATAGCTTATTAGTGTTATTTTTTGTAAGAGGATTTTGGATCTACCGTAAAGGGCGAGGCTTGTCATTTTTTCTGTCACGTGATTGAATAACCACGTGATGGCCTATCATGGACGAGACGCGGGTTAAATTTATATTTTCCAAATTATAAAGTCGATCAATGTCGGTGCTAGGCAAGCCGCTTCCCTCTAGGTTAACGCTTCTCAAGCTGAGGGAGCAGGGACTGCTGTATAGGAATGTTAAGCGAACCGTGGAGGACGCCAGGAACGCCACAATTCAGCGGGTGAGGACTATAATACAGAGGTTGGAGGAGACAAGGAAGCGCGCCTATGATTACGTCATGGCCGTGTCCCAGCTTTATGGCTTGGCCGAATCCAAAATGGGCCCCCACCAATTATCCCTGCTTGCCTCCTTCGTGAAGCCAACGGCCCAAGCATCGCTGGTCACTAAGGACTTCGGCGGGATAAAGTTCACCACCCTGGAGTTGAGGGGCCTGGCGTCGCCCAACTACAGCATGTTCGGGACGGACTCCGTGCTCGACACGGCCATGTATAAGCTAATGGATGGCTTCAACGTAGTGCTTGAGTACATAAACTTGCAGGGACTATTCGAGATGCTGCTAGCCAGGATAAAGGAGTATCAAAGAATGATAAACGCGATAGGCAATGTCCTGCTGCCCAGGATAAATGATTCCATAGCGTTCATAAGGCTCGCGCTTGATGAGGAGGAGAGGGAGGACTTCGTGAGGAGAATAATTATAAGCAGACTATTGGGTGGTTCTCAATGAGTCTGGAGAAATCCATAAGCGAGGAGGCGAGCAAGGCCATTGAGGAGGCCAAGAAGGAGCTATCCCAGGCAATGGGGGCCAAGAAGGCCGCGATCCTCGATGAGCTTGATAAGTATAAGAAGAAGATAGTGGAGAAGGCCCGCCAGTGAACATCACGGGCCGCGGGCTCGTCAAATCCTTCCTTGAATGAATGGACCTCGGCGTTGTTTCCTTCCCGAGTTAACGGGGCCGTGAATTATAGTAGAATGAAGAGTTCCTGCCTTATGTCTCTCGATATGTTGAGCTTTACCATGTTAAACATGGACGCCACCATATCTCCCTCCAAGTCCCTCGAGTGGGGTATTATCAATGCAGCTCCAGGCGAGAATTCAGTGTACTTTCCAAAGACCTCCCTGGCCCTCCGAGATACGTAGGAGTAATACGAGGCGTGGAGTAGCCGTACTATGTCCGTTAAGTTAGCTTGCCTCACAACCGCGAGTATATTGGCTATTATGGGGTGCTGAGACACCGCCTCTATTAACCTTCCCGGGTCCTCCGGCGGTATCTTGTATGCGTAGCCGTACTTTACCTTCATGTCCTCAACCACTTGCGGCTGCAGCTTCCACAGGGCGCCCCTCAGCAGTATGTTTAAGTTGTAGAAGTCCACCATGTCGATGATAACCTCCTTGAGGGAATCATCATATCTCACATAATGCGTCAGCGCCTCTATGTATGAAGACTCGAGCAGCGTGTCCAGGATCGCGAGCTGGATTTCTTGGTGGTTATGGATTAGTTCCAATGACTTCGCAAATGCCTTGTACGCCATGTGATTCATTGCCCTCAATCTATCGGCCAAGTCATTGAGATTGGAGGCACTCATCAGATCCGCGATCACGTGCCTCCTACCGAGCGACTCCTCTATAGTCATGTTGAGGCTGGCCTCAATGTTTCTCCTATCCATTCCTGATATAATGCCTTTAGCTATTGATTTTATGTTCTCCACCTCGAACTTCATCAAGTAATCGCCGAGCGCCATGCGGATCAGGAATGGGGCTGTCATGGCGACCCCGTGTATCTCCCTAGCCGCATTCTCCTTTACCCTCAACGCGAATTCCTGGGTGGAGGCATCCTTACCCAACTTCGCCACCACCGGGGAGTAGGAGGTGTTTGCGAGATAGGAGAGGAACTCGTCCATGGATGATGTGAAGAGGAGGTTCTTTATGGTAGCCATGCCGAGGAGCTTGGATTTCAGGAACCTAACCCGTGGACCCAAGTAGGGGTACTTGGATACAACGCTCATGAGAATCCCAGCAGGGAAATGACTTGATCGACCGCCTTCTTGGTTATGGCTTCCCTGCGGCTCCTCAGCTTCTCTATCTTCTTGGAGTTCTCCTCGACGTACTTCCTCACCTCCTCGGCCGCGCGGGAGTCTATGCTTTCCCTGTACTCGCTTATCAATTGCGATATTTTCCTGCCCAAATCATCACTCATTCTGGACTTTATGGAGGATAGCAACTCCTCCATCTCCTTCTCAGCCTCCTTCTTTCTACTAACTATGGCGTCCACGGCCTCGTCCAAGTCCTTCATTACGCCGTACAACCGCTCCAGGGACGACATATAGCCAACTAGTCGCCTAGTCGCTTTTAAGCTTAACCCATGATAGGGCAACCACGGCCCTCAACCTGCAATCCCCCTGCTTATGTGAAGAAAATTAAATAACGCGTGTGATCGCCCTCAAGAGATGGATATAGCTCTGCTGGATGATTGTAGGGACAGGTTTGTGCCCATATCATACACAACCCCAACCCCCTTCCTTATAACGGGCGGTCTCAGGTTAGTGGAGCACTGGATGATAAGGCTCGGCAGGGG
>DAHE01000006.1:0-5749 GCA_002508315.1 Thermocladium sp. UBA166 | reverse complement strand
CCCCGCCTCTCTCCCCGCGCATCGCCCTCGGTCTCCGCTTGCATTCTCCCAACCAAAGAGGCTGTGGCTAGGGTCATGGAGTACGTGGAGCGCGGGACCAGGGTTGCCTGCAATGGCGAGGAGTTGATACATGGGGACGGCGAGGTCGTGGAGGACTGCTCGCTGCCGGTTCTCAGGGGGGCCTGGGACTTGATCAGGTTCAACCATGAATTGCTGCGCGAGACGATACCGCTGCTGGGCAGGGGCGACGTGGTTTCCGTGGACTCCAAGATACGCGATGCCCACTTGGACACATCAAGCGGGCCGATAGCCATTATAGGAGCCGATATAGTGAACCCCGTCAGCATCAAGGGGCCCGCGCTGGTGGGGCCTGGTTGCGAGCTTCAATCGTTCACGCTGCTGAGGCCGGGCTCCGTCTTGTACTGGGGCAACGTGGTTGGAGGCGAGGTTAAGAACAGCGTGTTGGATAAGGGGAGCAGGAAACCGCATCACGGCTACTTGGGCGATTCCTACCTGGGCAAGTGGATAAACCTGGGGGCCGGTACCTCCGTGTCCAACCTGAAGAACACGCTGGGCCATGTTAGGTTCATGGGCAGTGACACCGGTATGAGCAAGCTGGGCCCCATAATTGGAGACTGGGTTCGCTCCGGCATCAACTCCAGCATAATGACGGGCAAGTCGGTGGGTCCTGGCTCGCATGTGTATGGATTGGTGAGCATTGATGTGCCTCCCTTCGTCTTCTTCAAGAACTATGGGGAGCCCGTGATGAGTCAAGTTAATGCCGACAAGCTGGCCGATATAATTCGGAGATCCGCGGACAGCGACGAGAGGGAGGTGCAGTTGGCGTCCATGGCCTACGAGGCAACGAGCAAGCTGAGGACAGGCATAGGCAGGTTCAACTTCAAGCTGTGACCCCCATTACCGCGGCCGCATCTAATCCCCTCACGTGGCCCTGTCCGGGAGATCGATGAGGGGCGCGAGGCGTTGTAGTTTTGCCCGTGAAGCTGGGAGGCCCGCGTCGCCTCCTAACCGGGCTGGGTAAACCGACACAGGTCTGCGTCGATGAGTCCGCGAAGCCCCCTCCCGGGCAGGAGATGGTTTATTCATTGACGCAGTGAAAGACGATTGCTCCTTCAGGGCGGGGAGGGTCGGCTATTTCTTTCTACGTAGAGGCTTAGGGAGCGTTCTCATGGGAGCCGTATGTTCTCCCTTTAAAAGCTCTTTATAAATTTTGTTGCTGATAAATGGCACGGCTTCTCTTATATTGGCAAAATAGAAGTAATACGGAGTAAGTATATGCGTGATAGGTATGGGCGAGAACAAGAAGATCGGCATGGTCGTGTTTTCCGGGACGGAGGATAAAATGATACCCGTGGGAGTGATCTCCCAGGGGGCGGCGGCGATGGGCTACGACGTCCTCATATTCTTCACGGGGTGGGCCATGTTCAGGCTCCTCAAGAAACCCATAGAGCCCCGGTGGCCCAAGGAGTTTGAGCAGATGGTTCCCTCCCTGGTGGATGGAATGAAGAGGATAAAGGCGCCCAGTTGGGTGGATATGTTGAGACAGGCCAAGGAGATGGGCGCCAAGGTGTACGTGTGCTCCATGATGTCCCAAGCAGCGGGGCTCAGGAAGGAGGACTTCGACTCATCCCTGGTGGACGACGTGGTGGGCGTGGCCGCGTTCCTGGAGATGGCGGAGGGAGGCCAAGTGCTCTTCATATGAGGTGATGCGCGTGTCCCAGCCAAGCAGGACAGTCGACGCACGGGGCCTCTCGTGTCCCGGCCCCATAACTGAGTTGGTCAAGGCGTACAGGAACTCCAAGGTCGGCGACGTGATAGAGGTGCTGTCCACCGATGAGGGCTTCAAGCAGGACGTGCAGGCGTGGATCAGGAAGACGGGCAACGAGTTGTTGGAGTTGAAGGAGGACGGCGGCGAGATAAGGGCGTTGATAAGGATAACCAAGAGATGAGGAGGTATGAAGAACGTAGTAATAGTGGGCGGCGGGGCCGGCGGCGCGATGCTGGCCAACAGGCTGCCCAGCGACGAGTTCTCCGTCACCTTGGTGGATAAGGAGGGGTATAATTACTACCTTCCATGGCTCCTCTACACGGCGTTCAAGGGCTCGAGGAGGAACATAAAGATGGACCTGCAACGCCTCATAAAGCCGGGCGTGAAGTTGATCAAGTCCAAAGCAACCGCCATTAACTTAAGCGATAGGTGGGTGGAGTTATCTGACGGGAGGAGGCTGGGCTATGATTACTTGGTGATAGCGACGGGGGCAAGCGTTGATTACTCCAAGATAAACGGCCTGCGCGACGTGGTGGCCAGGTACGGCAGTTACTACTCCACGGAGGATGAGGCATTGAGGGTTTGGAGAACGCTAAACGCCGTGAGGGAAGGCACCATAGCCATAGTTGTGGCGGACCCAAAGCACCGCTGCCCCCCATCCCCAATGGAGGGAGCATTCCTGGCTGAGGAGTTCATTAGGGCCCGCGGGCTTAGGGATAAGGTGAAGATAGTCTTCGCGACTCCGTACCCCCGCCCCTACCCTGCCGAGCCTATGAATGAGGTGGTGGAGCCCATAATGAGGGAGAGGGGCATCGATGTGGTCAATTTCTTCACGGTGGATTACGTGGAGCCGGACAAGCAGGTGATACGCTCGCTGGAAGGAGATGAGTTGAAGTACGATGTAGCAATAATCGTGCCTCCCCACGTGGGAGTCGGCATAAAGTACGGCCCGGAGGACGTCGTTGATGAGGATGGATTCGTGCTGGCCGATAAATTCACTAACAGGGTTAAGGGATTCGACGATGCATTCGTGATAGGCGATGCCTCTGCACTGCCTGTGGCCAAGACTGGAGTGACGGCTCACCTAGAGGCGGGAGTGGTGGCTAGGATATTGATGGGTGAGGACGCCAAGAACACGGGCAGGACCAATTGCCCATTCGACTTGGGGTACGGGCTGGGCACGTTCGTGATAGGGGATTACTACAGCCCCGTGGTTAAGTACCCCCCAAATAGGGTGAATCACTTGATGAAGATGGCCTTCGCATCCATTTACTGGGACATGATAAGGCACCCAGAGTTGTGGGACCCCATATTCGACGCGTTCTTCGAGGCCACCAACCCATCAGCGTTGAAGGGGATATACGGGTGACCCCCGTGGCTTCGATTGACGTTAATGAAGAGATTGAGGAGCTCCTATCCCCCCGCACCGTGGAGTTGCTGGGCAAGGCGGTTGACTTGCTGGGTAGGCTGGATGAGGCCGGCATCCTGGCTGCGATCTCCAGCCTGGCATCCAGCGACGCCGTGGGGGAGTTGGCCAAGGCCCTCCTCACCACGGACTTAGTGAGGGCCCTCAACGGCATTGGCAATCTCCTCAGGCTGGCGGGGGCGTTATCCGACGAGGATGTGGTCAACTCCGTAGAGAAGCTGCTGGGCCTGGCCAAGGCATTGAATGAGTCAGGGATGCTGGACTCGCTGGTGGACTTAGCCGGGGACCCCGACTTGGTGGGGGGCGCGTCCAAGGCATTGCTGGGCACGGGGCTCATACACCTACTCAACAATCTGGACGAGCTCAGCAAGGCTTTAACAGCCATCGACTTCAAGGCCCTTGCCAGTCTGGTGGACGCCTTGATGAGGGGGTTAAAGGCGGAGGCAGGGCCACAGGACTCGCTGGGGCTAATCAAGGCCGTCCTATCCAACGACGACGCCAAGAGAGGATTGGCCGTGGCCGTCAACGTTCTCTCCAAGCTAGGGGCAACCGCCGCCCCGCCCCAATGACTCCTCAAAAAGTTTAAAAAAGCTAGGTCCTATTCTTACGCAAATGATAACTCCTGTTAGGTGTTGGACGTGCGGCAAGCCGTTGGGCCACTTATGGGAGCCCTTCCGTAAGAGAGTGGCGGCGGGGGAGGATCCGGGCAAGGTCCTTGACGATCTTGGCCTCACCAGATATTGCTGCAGGAGAACGATGCTGGGCCACGTGGAGTTGATAGACTCAGTCTTGCCTTACAATAGGATGGAGAATCCGTGACGTAGTGCAGCAATCATTGAGCTGGAACACGGCTGGCGCCCGTCTCTTCGCGCATCGATGGGCCCGGCCCGCAGCTGGAAATTCTAAATGGGCTTAGGTATATTAACGCCGCCCGCCTCCCAGCCATTAATGCCCCGCCCGCCCCTGCTCCTGGTAGTGGTCGCGGCTATGGCGCTGGCCTGCATCGCCTCAGCCCAGGAACTGCTTCCAGTGAACGGCACCACGGAGGTGAACGGCGTCACCATTTACAGGGTGAACGGCGGGGCCGTTATGGTGTACGGCTCGAGCGGCGTGTTAATCGTCAATGGCTCTATGTACTTGGTCACGGCGTATAGAGAGCCCGGGGGATTATTGGTATACGGCGCCCCTCCCCAGCAAGCGGCTCCCCAGCCCGGCGCCGCTCCTCCATCAATCCCTCACCGCGCGGCCAGCCAAGCTAGTCGAGGAAGGGCCCCAGCCCCGCTTAATCCTCAACAATCCCCCACCGGCAGCATTGGGTCCTCCGCCCCCAATCCGCCAGCCTCGCACGCTCCGCGGCATGTTCCGCCGGTCTCCTACCTACCCCTTCCCCCGCTGATCCTGGCCACCGCGTCGGTTTCGCTACTGGCTTGGAGGGAGGGGCGGCGCAGGTGCATTGATGAGGAGATGAGGCGGTTGGTGGATTGGTTGGGCGCGCGCCGCCCATCATTGACTCCCCGGGAATTGGTGGAGGAGGCGCCGCCGTGGGCGGTGGAGGCCGTGTCGCGGGTTGTTGATATGTATGAAGCCTACATTTACGGCGGTGCGCCCATTGAGTGCGCGGAGTTTAAGAGCGCGGTTTCAGAGGCTATGAGGTGGAGGCCGGTATCGATGAGGCGGGCCGCGGACCCGTGATTGGACCCATGGCCATAGCCATCGTGGCCGTGGACGATCAAGGCAAGCTACGGGCGCTTGGGGTGAGGGACTCCAAGAAACTCTCGCCGAGCAAGCGGAAGCGCTTGTTTGGTGAGGTAATGAGGCTGGCCAGCTGCGCGAAGCACGTGTTGGTTCCCCCCGAGGAGATAGATAGGTACGTGGTCGCCAATCAATTGAATGAGTTGGAGATGAAGAAAATGATGGAGCTCATCCAATCATGCAGTGCCGACGTTGTTTACGTGGACTCGCCGGATCCAAAGCCAGAGAGGTTCGGGGGCAGACTGGAGGCGGCGACGGGGAGGCGAGTGATAGCCATGAATGAGGCCGATGCGTTGATACCAGTCGTCTCGGCGGCCAGCATAGTGGCTAAGGTGATCAGGGATGGAGAGATAGACAAGCTGAAGAAGCAGTACGGCGACTTCGGCAGCGGCTACCCAAGTGATCCCAGGACCACGTCCTTCTTAGAGTCGTGGGTAAAGGAGCACGGCGACCTGCCCCCAATAGTGCGGAGGACTTGGAGGACCGTGGATAGATTGCTTGGGGGAATGGATAAATACCTGGCTTAAGGCCATTCGGAGACGGGGAATCCTTTAAAAACGCCTCCAGGCGAAGCCAATGTAGGCGGGGGTGCCCGAGCATGGTCAAAGGGGGCGGACTCAAGANNGTTCAAGTCCCACCCCCCGCACCACTTCGCGGTATTCCTATGACCCAAGACAATTGACCTCATTAAGGCCCACTACCAGCATTTTTCTCTTACAAACCTGGTGAATTGCGTGAATTGAAGCTCCCGGCGTTAATGATAAAGTGAAAGGACAAACCTC
>DAHE01000010.1:13080-13499 GCA_002508315.1 Thermocladium sp. UBA166 | reverse complement strand
GCGCCCGAGGCCTCGGGGAACCCCGCCCTGAGAGGCGAGGTTTACCCTTGCTTTATCACTTTTAACCTTAACAGGGATTGATGGGGCGGAAGACCCCGCAAGGGCGGGGTCGTTCACTAATATTGTACAGGTGATATTTTTCTCTTTGATAGAAAAATAATTAATATTCCAAGAATTAAAGGAATGAAACCAATAGTTATGAGACTCAATCCCGTGCCACTATATAATACACTAAGGGAGACGTTGAACGTATCTATTGTAGGAGTATACATTGTAACTGAAATGTTTGGAACGTCGCTCTGGCCGTAGCTTTCGATAATCAAAATTAAACCTGCAGCAAATAGGATGATAGCGGTAATAATTAGCACCCATCCCGTTCTTACTGTCTTGTCAGCACCCATTATTAACTATCTATTTTA
>DAHE01000010.1:0-13037 GCA_002508315.1 Thermocladium sp. UBA166 | reverse complement strand
AAAGTTTTTAACACATTTTGAACCTCCATTCAGTAGCCCCCGTAAAGGGGGTAATGCCCCAGACCCCAGCGGAGCCCCCACCCTTTAGGGCGGGGAGGGGATCAGTGGGTAAGAGATCTGACATGTAATTCTGTCCCTGGGACCTCTTGGATTCTTTCTCTCGCAATATCAATCCAAGTGGTTTGTATTTGTGTGTAGGGATGGAATTGCTCAGAGCTGTGGTGGGGTAGGCATCTATTGATTGCTATATACATTACTGATTGAACATGCAAAAGGCTTTTATCCATTAAGGGCTCTGCCTATCATGGATCACATAGTCTTGGGTATGATTTTGGGAGCCGTCCAAGGAGTAAGCGAGTGGATACCGGTCAGCAGCAAAACACACGTCTTACTAGTATCAACGTATTTATTGGGGCTGCATTTTCTCCGAGGCCTATGCCTTTGGTTTATTCATGGAGATAGGGACGATATTTGCGGCAGCGGTCTACTTTAGATCGGAGATATACAAGGCAATCTTGGCCCTAATCGGAAGAGGAGGGGAGCAGGGCCTGATGCTGCTTAAATACATTGCTATCTCCACGGCGGTTACGGCGTTGATGGGTGTCCCCCTCTACATATTCATTGTCAATTCTATTAAAGGCTCAGTGGTGGGGATCCCGATGTCAATGCTTGGATTGGCGTTAATAATTGATGGATTAGTGATACGCTTCTCCAGGAAATCTAGGTCCTCCGGCAAATCCTTGAAGGACCTCACGATGAAGGACTTCATAATAGTGGGACTGGCTCAAGGATTGGCTGCACTGCCCGGCGTGAGTAGGTCGGGCATGACCACATCCGCGCTCCTATTCCTTGGAGTAAAGCCAGACGAGGCGTTTAGGCTATCATTCATAGAGCTAGTTCCCGCGGCGCTGGGAGCCATTGGAGCCACACTAATTCTATCGAAGCACGTGGTTGAGGGTTCCTTGAGTCTCGTCGGCGTGGGATGCATTGGGCATCTCCATAATAGCAGCTACGATAACTAGTTTGTTCTTAATAGATGTATTGCTTAGGTTTGCGAGAAGCAATAGAATAATAATCGTGCTCTTCACGTTGGGCGTCCTAGCGTTGCTCAGCGGGTTGGCGGGCATCTTGGTTGAATAAATACGCGTTCACCTAATGGAGGTCCCCCTCACGGCATCACTTCCTCAACTGTATGGCCGGGAGAAGCCGTGATTTATAGTCCTCGAGCTTCCTGCTTATCTCGATCCCTCTTTCTACCAATTCATCCTTGTTATGAGGTCCATAAATGATCTTTCCATTTACTATGGTTGCCACGACATCCCTGCCGGTGGCGGAGTAAACCAGGTTAGAGATCAAGTTATCCGGCCCTATGGGAAGCAAACCTATTGAGTCAGCGCTTAACAATACCAAGTCAGCCTTGTTTCCAGGCGCTATGTCGCCTCCCCTTACCCCAATCAATTCATAACCGTTCTTGGTAGCCATGGATATGGCGTGGCTGGCCTTCATGGCAGTGCTCCAGTAATTATTACGCTGAAGCAGTACCGCCATCTTCATCTCCCTTAATACGTCCAGCGAATTGTTGGACGCCGGCCCATCCGTTCCAATCCCAACATTTACGCCCATCTTCATTAATTCTACCACGGGGAAGAAGCCCCCTGTGGCCAGCTTCATGTTGGATGTGGGGCAATGAACGACGTTAGCCCCCTCCCTGGCGATTATCTCCAGCTCCCAACTGGACGCCCACCCAAGGTGCACGAATACGCTGTTTCTCCTAACCAATCCCATATCCATCAATACCTCTATGGGTTGTTTTCCATACTTTCTCCTAACCTCCATCACTTCATCCCTGGTCTCATCGACGTGCATGTTGAGGGGCAGGCCGGTCTCATCCATTAATGCGGCGGCCCTCTCCAAGGTATCCCTGCCAACGGAGTAGATTCCATGGATGTTTATCACCGGCTTTATTAACTCGTCTCTTGATGATAGCATGTTCCTTAATTCATTCTCGACCAGCTTAGGATTGTTCAGACCATCTATGAACACGGGGCCCAAGAGACCTCTTATTCCATATTTCTTGGCAGCCTCCATGGTAGCCGATGGATGGAAATACATGTCTATGAATGCCGTGGTTCCGCTCATTATTGATTCAATGATTGAGAGCTCGCTGGATAGTTCTATGATCTCCCCGCTCAATCCCCTCTCCACGGACCACATGCTCTTTAACCAATCCATTAATTCCTCATCATCTCTATAGCCGCGCAGCAACGACATGCCCAGGTGAGTGTGGGCATTCACCAAGCCCGGCATTGCTATCATGCGGCTACAATCCACCGCCTCCCCATCACCCTTCAATCCACGCCCCACCTCCCTTATCTCCTCTCCCTCAATCATTATATCCACGTCCTCCATCACCGATACGTCGGCGCCATTTTTCCTCAACGCGAAGCGACAGCCACGTAACAACATTAAAACTAGTCGAGGCGAGGGGTTCAAAAACCTCACTATTATTAGGTAAGACCAGAGGAATGGGGACTTTGTCTTTCAAGACAGGAATGATATCCCAATTGAAATAGAAAACGAGGACATCTATATGCCTCAATATGATAGAAAGGCAGCAAGCCCCACTCCTTTGAGGCGGGGATCAGTGAGGCTTGGTGGGAACGAGGCTACCGTGGACGGCAAGAGGAAGGCCATTGCAATAAACAAGAACAACAAACCCACCCCAGTAAGTTCCTAACGTTCTTCACTTCATTAGTAAGTCCTCTCTGACCCTCCCCCACCCTAAGGGGAGTTACCATTTTGAGGCCAAGGATAAAAACCGCCCACCGCTCCCAAATTTATGATATTTTTAGTAAGACATGGCGAGTCCACGTTCAATGTGATGGGAATCCTGCATAGCTCTACAATGGATGAAGGCCCCCTCAGCGAGAGAGGCAGGGAAGAGGCCGCTGCCGCGGCCAGATTCTTGAAGCGGGTTGGATTCAATGGACGGGTCTATTCATCGCCCCTGATGAGGGCCAGGGAGACGGCGTCTTTTTTCACTAATGATTTCATCATAGATAATAGACTGAGAGAAGTAGGCATGGGTGGGTGGGAGAGGAAGAGAATAGCCGATATACCTGAGTTCCATCTATATTCGCATGATCCCGTTAGGAATCCACCGCCAGGCGGCGAGTCCATTGCCTCCGTGCTGGATAGGATGACCAGTATATTGAATGAGGTAGAGGACGGCTCCGTGTTGGTGTCCCATTGGCTGCCCATAGCTGTGGCTATTGCTGCGGCGCTGGACATGCCCTTGAATAATATATATAGGATAAGGATAGGCAATGCATCGATCTCCGCTCTGTCCAGGAAGGACAATAAATGGATTGTGGAATTCATCAATATAAGGCCAAGGGAAGTGGAGCTTGCCTGCTGAGGATTGTGTTCAATAACTAATTGGAAAATTTTATATCAGTGCCCCCTCAATGGGTATTATGTTCAGGGATAAGCTTCCATTGTCCAACGCATCTCTGACGTTCAGGGATGTCGTGTTAGTGCCTGGGCGGGCCATTGATGAACCGGCAAAGGTGGACCTATCCACGTTTGTTGCAAGTGGGATCTCCATCAAGGTGCCCTTGGTTTCATCTCCAATGGACACCGTCACCGAGCGGGATTTGGCGGTGGCAATGGCGCGGGAGGGTGGGGTCGGGGTGATTCATAGGAACATGACTGAGGAATCCGAGGTCGCCATGGTTAGGTCAGTCAAGGAGTCTCCTAAGTATTCGTTGCAGTACATCAAGGTAGCTCCCGAGACCCCGACAAGCGAGGCTTTGGCAATCATGACGGCAGCCAATCTGGACTCAATTCCAATAGTGGCTGATGATGGGTCCGTCGTGGGCATGATAGATAGATCCAGCGCCATATCGGCGTCGGGCAGGTCAATGGACGTCGCCTCCAAGCCCGTCGTGGCCTCGCCATCATTGGGTGAGGAGGACATCATCAAATTGATGAGGGAGAGGGGGGTGGATGCCATTCCCATGGTAGACTTAAGGGGCCATTATATCGGTTCCGTCACGTATTACGATTTGACTAGGGGCCGTCCATCGCTGGGAAAGGATGGGAACCTATTGGTGGGCGCCGCCGTGTCTCCCTTCGACTTGGAGAGGGCCAGGAGGCTATCCAAGCATGCTGATTTCCTGGTAATAGACGTGGCCCATGCCGATAATGATAATGTGATCTCGGCGGTTGCAAGGATGGTCAAGGAAGTGGATGTGGGCGTGGTATTCGGAAATGTTGGAACCTACAAGGGGGCTGTGGATGCCATAACTAGGATAGATAACTTGGCGGGGCTCAGGGTGGGCATAGCCAGCGGTTCCATATGCAGTACAGGCGTTGTGACTGGCGCTGCGGCGCCCACGCTCTGGGCCACCGCCCAGGTAGCGGATGCGGTGCTGGACAGCGGCGCAAGCATCCCGATAATAGCTGATGGGGGGATACGGGAACCCGGAGACGCGGTTAAGGCATTCGCTGCCGGTGCTTGGTCCATCATGATGGGTAGGGCATTCGCGCAAGCGCTTGAATCCCCAAGTCCAATCATTAAGGTCGGGAGTCATAAGTACAAGTATTATAGGGGAATGGGAAGCGAGGGAGCGCGGGAAGCCAGGTTCAGCTTGGATAGGTATGGGCTTAAGGCCAAGAACGTGGCGGAGGGGGTGGAGGGATTGGTTCCCTATAGGGGAACGGTCAGGGATATAGTTAATTACTTCGTGGGCGGCATGCAGGCCGCAATGGGGTATATAGGGGCAATGAACATACGCGAGGCGTGGGAGAAGGGCGCGTTCTCCTTGGTAACGAGTCTCGGCTGGTCGGAGGTTGCTCCCCACGACTTGTTCACCGACGTCGAGGGGGATTAGCGTTGGATAAGGCCATAGTGGTGAACTTCGGCAGTCAATACGCTCACTTGATATCCAGGCGGCTCAGGGAGGTGGGCCTCTATGCGGAGCTGGTGGATCCCATGGCTGTGGGCAGCGTATTGAGCGGTGATGTTAAGTTAATAGTATTGTCGGGCGGCCCATCCAGCGTCTACGAGGAGAACGCCCCATCAATAGATGGATCCATCTTGAATGGGGATCGCCCCATATTGGGGATATGCTATGGGCATCAGTTGGTGGCATCCATGTTAGGAGGCTCCGTGGAGAAGGGGGAGGGGGAGTTTGGCCCGACCAAGGTTTACGTGGATGTCGGGGAGCCGGTCTTCAAGGGATGGAATGAGACCGAGGTGGCTTGGATGTCTCATGAAGATTACGTGGCGAAGCCCCCTCCCGGGTTCAAGGTCATAGCCAAGTCGGATCGCGGTTACATAGCGGGAATGAGGAGCAATGATGGTAGGATATATACATTTCAATTCCATCCTGAAGTCTCCCACACACGAAAGGGAACCTCATTGCTGAGAAACGTAGTGGATGAGTTGGTGGGCGAGCACGATGTCTGGAGACCGGAGGACTTAATAGATTCCACAGTGAAGGATATAAGGAGGAAGGCCGTCGATGGGCGAGTCCTGGTCGCGGTGAGCGGGGGGATAGATAGCACGGTGACTGCTGCCTTAATTCATAAAGCAGTGGGCGACAGGGCAATGCTAGTCCTAATAGATCACGGGCTATTCAGGGAGGGAGAGATCCAAAAGGTGGTCAAGTCCTATAAAGAGGCCGGGCTCCACGTAACAGTGATAGACGCGTCTCAATCATTCCTGGGCAAGTTAAGGGGCGTGTCGGACTGCGAGGAGCGGCGTAGGATAATAGGCGAGACATTCGCGGAGGTATTCGCCAGCTTAATGAGGGAGAATCCAGACGTGAAATGGGTGGCGCAGGGCACGTTGTACCCCGACGTTATAGAGAGCGGCGCCGTTAAGGGAAGCAACGTGATAAAAAGCCACCACAACGTCGGCGGGCTTCCCAAGTGGTTCAACGTAGGATTGATAGAGCCCTTGCGGGATCTATATAAGGATGAGGTCAGGAGATTAGCCGCCTCGCTGGGCCTGCCTAATGAAATAGTGTGGAGGCAACCATTCCCGGGCCCAGGCCTCGCTGTTAGGATAATGGGCGCCTTCAACGATGAAAAACTAGGAATAGTGAGGAGGGCGACTGCCATATTGGAGGAGGAATTAGGCAAGGCCGGAGTACGGGGCTATTGGCAGGCAATAGCTGCAGTGGGGGACGATGAATGGGTGGGAGTGAAGGGCGATAGGCGGGCCGTGGGCCATATTGTGATAATAAAGGTAGTGTCAAGCGATGATGGCATGACGGCGGATTGGGTACCGCTCGACGCGGATTTACTATCTAGAATAAGCCACAGAATAACAGGCGAGGTGCCCAACGTATCCGCAGTGACATACTTCATCTCCTCAAAGCCACCCGCTACAATAGAACCTTGCTGATGGCTCTATTTAATATCCTCTTAAAGAGCGTGTCCAATTTTTGGTAACGCACTTAACCAAGAAAAATCCCCAAACCACTCAACCTAGATTAAATCATGTATCCCTCATCTAAGCCCATCCACTCCATTCCCGAATTTACATTAATTAATTGTTAATTGCTTGCTGCATCCAATCCATTGCTTCGATTATGAATGTGGGACCCATGTGGGCTAGGAAGTCTCCCTTGGTTATGCGTATCTTGCTCGTCACTGTATATATACCTCTTGCCTTTAGTCTATCGATTACCGTGGCCTCATCTACCTTGGCCCCTCTTTTGGGCTCGTATATTATCACGTCGGCCCCCCTCTCCAGTATCTGGTCAGCCGTGGGCTCGAAGTAGGCCTCATCTACGTCGTCGAATATGTTGATGCCTCCTAGAATGTTTATGGCATCGCTTATGTGCGTGGGGAAGCCGGGCGTTATGGGTCCCCCTAGGTCTAACTCCACATATACCTTAGTCGCACGCTTCACGGCTCCGATTAATGACTTTATCTTGATCAGCATGTCTAAATAAAGGGACCTGGCTTCTCTCTTTTTGCCTATTATTTCCCCAATAATTATTACATTATCCAGTATCTTGCCTACGCTCGTGGCAACGGGAATGGGATAAACATTGAATCCGCTCTTCAATAGCTTACTGGAGAGCTCCCGCTGTACGCCGGTGCTGGTAAATATTATGTCCGGATCGTACTTCCTTAACTCCTCCTCATCTACGTGCGTGTAACTGCCTATTTTCGGAACTAGTTTAGCCTCCGGTGGCCTGTAGCTGAATGCGTCGGTGGCCTTAACCAGCCGCCCCGCCCCCATCATGAAAATGGCCTCCGTGGCTGCGGGGTCCAGGCTCACTATGGAGTTGAGGAGGCGAGGTACCTCCACGTAGTTACCCAACGCCTCTGAGAATACCTTGATCGACATGTACTTATCGAGAGGCCAGAGCCTCCTCCTTTATAAGCATCTAAGGCGGGCGATTACTGGTTGCGATATATTTTTAAAAGGCTTGGGGATCAATGAATTAATATGTGGATGATGACGGTGATATTTAGATGACGGGCAAGAAGTCGCCGCTTGGGTTGTATGCGGCTAGGAAGCTCAAGATGAAGAAACAACGGAAGCGTTGGAGCGATATCTATTATAAAAGAAAGGCTTTGGGAATAGCCAGGCGGTACGATCCATTGGAGGGAGCGCCCATGGCTAAGGGAATAGTGTTGGAAAAGGTGGGAGTGGAGGCCAGGAAGCCCAATGCCGCCGTTAGGAAATGCGTTAGGGTTCAGTTGACCAAGAATGGGAAGGTGATAACGGCATTCGTGCCGTGGGACGGGGGCCTTAATGCGATTAATGAACATGATGAGGTAATAATAGAGAGAATAGGGGGGCCGGAGGGCAGAGCTTATGGGGATTTGCCCGGAGTTAGGTTTAAGGTAACGAAGGTAAATGGAATCAGCCTTAAGGCCATATTGCTTGGAAAGAAGCAGAAACCCGTTCGGTGAATAATTGATCCTTTGCCCTTAGGGGGACGGGCCCAGTCTTTGTTTTAACCTAGGGAGTTAAGGGGGGTGTTGGGCGAGGAATGGGGCTGTCCCGCCTCTTGCAACGCTATCGCGTAGGTCGAGCTAGGCAATAGAAGAGCGAGCATACTGTCTCTCACTTAACGGTAAGAAGGGAAGCATGGTTTAAGCAATTAAGAAACCCCCTCCCATTCCTAATCGTGCCTCATGATGACGTAATGCCTTAAGGGGTAGTCAAGGCCTTGGGGGTCCTTGCCCTCTTCACGGCGGGGAAGGGGCAGTTCATGGTTGGAGACGATATGATAAGTGTATTATGATTATGAGGCTCCGTAGTAAATAATATAAACTAGGGAATATGCGCTTTGAGCAATGGAGGAAGATGATAATATACGGGATGAAGGGTTCAATGAGGATGAAATGATAGATCAAGAAGCGGGGGAAGGGGATGAAACTGGACTCTCCAAGCTTCTCAAGAAGCTGCCGGACTGGAGCGCGGGATTGATAATATACAACAAGAATGCGTATCCAATAGCCAGGTCTAAATACGCTGATGGGGAGTACTATTTCTCCACTAGTTGGCGCAGCGTTGCCAAGAACGTGAATGGCGATAATATAGTGATGACTAAGGATGGCGATGTCAAGAAATACAAGATAAAGCGTAAGGGGGATTCCAAATACATACAAGTAACGCTGATATAAAAGGAAAGAAAAATAAATGAGAGCTCCACAACCTTAGAATATATTTGGCGGTGGCGATGCCGCTTCATAAAGCCCTCACGATAGCTGGACTAGATAGTGGCGCGGGCGCTGGAGCCACGGCCGACTTGAAAACGTTTCACTCATTTGGCGTTTACGGCATGGTTGCGCTCACTTCCGTTACGTCCCAGAACACCGTGGAGGTCAGGTCAATAAGCGATGTGCCGCCCAACGTAGTGGAGGACGAAATAAACGTAGTGGCGGAGGATATTGGAGTGGATGCGGCTAAGACTGGAATGCTAAGCAATTCCGCTATAATAGCTACGGTCTCCAGGACTGTGAGGAAGTGGGGGTTCCCTCTGGTGGTGGATCCCGTCATGGTGGCCAAGAGCGGGGCCAGGTTATTGAGGGAGGACGCGGTGAATTCTTTAAGGGATCTATTATTGCCGATCGCGTTAGTTGCCACTCCCAACATACCTGAGGCCGAGGTATTGACGGGCGAAACCATAAAGGACCTAGGCGATATGGGACGCGCGGCCCGGCAGATCTCGCGGGAATTCGGCACCTCAATAGTAATAGTGAAGGGCGGCCACTTAACTGGCCCCGAGTCCGTCGACGTGATTTATGACTCCCGACACGAGTCGCTCCACGAATTGCACGCGCCGCGGATCAATACCCCCAATACTCATGGAACCGGCTGTAGCTTCTCAGCCGCGATCGCCGCAGGCATAGCTAAGGGAATGGACGCCATGGATGCCATACGTGCGGCCAAGGAATTCATAACCAATGCGGTACTATACTCCGTGGGGGTGGGGCATGGTCATGGCCCCGTTAACTCCCTAGTCTCACTGCAATTAAGCGCGGCTAAGTATGATGCATTGACGGACTCCATCAAGGCCACTAATAGGCTGATCACTGCCGGTTTGCGAAGCGGGGTCTCAATATCGCTATTACCGCTAGATTACTTCAGGAGAGGTGATGAGGCCATTTACGTGGAATTCGACGAGGGAATGCTCAGCGATCCAGTTTTCGGGTTGCCCAACGGTTTCTCACCGCTAACGGTGGAGGCAATGGGTAAGGGATTGAAGGGCATAGTGGCTATCAAGGGTGCAACGGCCCAAGCATCCAATAATTGCAGGACAATGGAGGTGCTGGGCGCGAAGTACTGGGTGGCCATGGGAGATAACGCAACCGATGCCGCCGATGTCATGATTAATTGCTTAAGTCAGCGTAAATATTGAGGCGTTTACACAGCAGTTGGATCCCCACTCACGGGATGGGGCTCGATTCTTCCGAGGCATCATAAGGGTCAAGGATGCGAAGAATGCCCCACCTCGCGGGTAATCTATGTTGGAAATTTATAAGATTGGCTCCGTGGATTATGCTGGGAAGATCTCTCCGAACTGAATATGCTGTTCCGGGCCCTTCGTGGATTATATTATCTGCCTAACGTATTTTGAGAACGTGGATTCCGCTATATCAACTGAGAGCGCTATTATTAATTGGCTCTCGTGGATCACGCCCGCTATGTCGCGCTCGCAGTGCCCCTCCTTTATTATGCTGAATATATTATCTAACATCGCTTCCCTATTCGTTATTATTCTCAACGCATTATCCTTTGAATTGGATAAGTATGCATTGACGGCCTTAAGAGAGTAGGACCATACCTCCTTTATTCTACCGGCAAGAGATGATAGGCATGCCTGGGTGAAGTTGGATTTCTTGATGAAATTAGCGGTTCTATCCAATGCATCGGCTATGTGTTCCATGTTCTTGACAACTAGTGTATCATCTATGGCCTCCTTTGGATCCTTGAATGATAACTTCTTGATTGCCCTTAACGCAAGGAAGTATAGCTTATCCACTTGATCATCCATTTCCAGCAGCTCCGTGATATTTTTCTCGCCGTTATTCTCCAGGTAGGCAGCCAGCCTTTCGAACATGGAGTTAAGCATGGATGACATGCTTGATAGTATCTCGTTTAGATTGACGTTGACCTCCGACGTCGCTATCTTTATTATGGTCTCGGACTCCTCCTCCAATATGAGGGATCCAGGCAACTTGGGCTCTATTCTTTGGTAGGCCCGCCTTATGGTTTCTCGCCGTCCTTTCAGTGCCATGCTGTCCAGCCCCTCTATGTAGCTGGCTATTATTATCCTGCTGGTCTCATCTATATCATCGCTCACGGAGAGCTCTATGGGTTTCTCCTCAAGCCCTCCGGTGGTCACCGGCTTTATCACCAACATATCACCCGCAGCTCGCACCTCCACTAAGTCACCTAGGCCTATATCTATGGAGTCCAGCCAGTTCTTCGGCAGCGTAATGCCTATGCTCTTCTCTCCAATCCTGATAACCTTTCTATACATAGACATCTAAATCAATTTAGATTATTTATTTAGCTTAAAAAGGTTTTTGAAAAATCGGGATGCATTACTATTTGCCCTGCTGATCGCTGCTGTTCATTAGCTGCAGGCCAGCGGTGGAATTATCCGCATAGCTTTAACCTTAACGGGGGTTAATGGGGTGGAAGTCCTAGTAAGGGCGGGGTAGTTCACGTTAGGGCAACTTATGAATTAACCAAGATTTCTTTAGATTGCCTATTTATTTAAAAATGATTTTCACGGCAATTTAGTTGGTGCTTAGGAAATAGATTTTTAACTCCACGGCAGTGCCTAGAGGAACATGAGTACTAAAATAACCAAGGGAAGCAAAACCTACGAAAATTTGAAAGCAGCGTTTCAAGGTGAGTCAATGGCAAATAGGAGATATCTATACTATGCCAGGATGGCAAAGCAGCAGGGGCTAAATGACGTGGCGGAGGTATTTGAGAAGACAGCTAATGCGGAGACAGGCCACGCGTTCGGCCACTTGATGTATTTGGGCGCGGATCCCGTTGCCGATATAGAGATAAAGAACATAGAGGATGCATTCAAGGCCTCAATATACGGCGAGACCTATGAATGGACTCAGATGTATCCCGGATTCGCCAAGATAGCAAGGGATGAAGGTTATCAAGAGGTGGCGGAGTGGTTTGAGGCTGTTGCAAAGGTGGAGAGATACCATGCAAATAGGTTCAACGAAGCTTTAGAGAAGTACTATAAGACCAAGGGAGTTAAGTCGGAGGTAGAGGACGAAACCTTGGGCAAATTATAGGCGGGAAGCGAATAATCATGTCCAGCGATTTATTAAGCTTGATAAGTGAGGTTAGGCCCGCGAGCGATTATGGAAGAATAAGGAATGATGTATACAAGCTTATTTCCAAGTACAAGGCACCCCGTTACCTCAAGTTAACGGATAGGCTCAGCATGCTGTTCGAGGACGCCGTCACCGTTTGGTTCCAAATAGAGGAGACGATACACATGGAGGCCACGGACGATGATCAGATGATAAGGGAAATAATAAGGACTTATCAACCCATGATACCCAAGCAAGACGAAATATCCTTTACCTTATTCGTTCATGTGTATAATGATGAGGAGATGAGATCATTGCTTCCCAAGTACAATGGAATAGAGCAAGGGATTACGATGGTGTTAGATGGAAGATCTGTGGGGGCATTCCCCATATATCCAGGGGACTATGGCCCCGACTCCCAAGTCAGAAGCATGCATTACCTTAAGTATAGGTCAAGCGGGTTAAGCGAATTAATGGCTAAGGCAACGCACGTTGAGGTGTCAGTGGATCACCCTCAAGCCAAGGTAAAGGTGAATGTGCCGAGCGATACGCTGGATTCCATCAAGAGGTCCATTGGGGTAAGCTCTGTGAAATGGATTATTTAGAGCAAGGTCAAATTTATTTCCATTCTGAATCACAGGGATTTATATACGTTTATTTTTATTTTTCCCCCACTCGATGATATGCCGAAATCCACCAAGCCGGCTTTTTTCATGGAATTAAGCAGATATATTATGACTTGCGTTTCCTCCTCATCCTTTCCCTCCAGCAGTTTATCCAACGAAGTCCCGCTTCCTATTGAATCCAGCATCTGCTGGGCAACTCGTTGATCTATGTTGGGCATCGATCCTTTCCCCACGTATTTCTCTATGGAGTACCTAGATTTAGCGTATATATCCATCAAGGAATCGGCCATTATGGAAACATCGCGTTCAACCTCCATTAACTTCTCAATGACTTCATCTATCAAGGCGGGATCCCTGCACGATGACTTGACATTCCTCAAGATTCCCATCAATACATTCAACCTATCTATTATGGACATCATTTAATGCATTATACATTGCTTATAAACTTGCCTAATCATTGCGAGGGAGGGGTTTCCCTGAATGGCTTAATAGGTAGCGTGATAGGAAAAGGACAAACCTCGCCCTTCGCGGTAGACCCGAAATTCGATTGGTGAAAATTTTTATCTGTTAATAGTAACT